>MFGW01000207.1:2781-3462 GCA_001780385.1 Candidatus Fischerbacteria bacterium RBG_13_37_8
CGCACTTCTTCCGAATTGAGGTCGCATACATACGCCTTGCCTTTCTTTATCAATTCTATCGCACATTCGTACAACTGCTCAAAATAATCCGAAGCATAAAACAACCTGTCTTCCCAATCAAATCCCAGCCAGCGGACATCCTCTATAATTGACTCAACATATTCAACTTCCTCCTTGCTTGGATTTGTGTCGTCAAACCGCAGATTGCATTTGCCATTATATTTCGCTGCTGTCCCAAAATTCAGGCATATTGATTTCGCATGTCCGATATGCAAATATCCATTCGGCTCAGGCGGAAATCGTGTATGCACTCCCTTGTAAACACCTGCGGCAAGATCTTCATCGATAAAATCATGAATGAAATTACCTGCCGGCGCTTCTTGCTGTAAATTATTTTTATCCTTCTCGTCCATTAATCTGTTATCCTCTCTTAAACCCGCTCAAAGAACAGGTTCTGTATTATTATAAACTCTTTAGTTTATTATAATGAAGCAATTTTTTCAATGCCGATTTTTATGCGTTTGAGTGTTTCTTCTTTGCCTAATATATCCGCAAGATCTATTGCTCCACCCGGCGAACTTTCCCTCCCGGACAGCGCCGTTCGCACAGGCCATAATACCTGCCCGGTCTTTAATTCACGCTTCTTTATCTCTTCAAATATTGCATCATGAATCGCTTCGT
>MFGW01000207.1:3473-3917 GCA_001780385.1 Candidatus Fischerbacteria bacterium RBG_13_37_8
TCAAGGGTTTCAAGTATCCCTTGCACCATTCTCAAATTATCCAGTGAATTTCGTAAGTCGGTTTTCATCTTGGCATTTACATACAACGCAGTATCATACTCCGGCAACGTCTCAATAAAATCTACAAGTCCCGGAATATCAGTCAATACTACCGTCCGTACCTGGACTAATTTGCTCACCTTGAGAAAATCAATATCCTTCCGCATAATCACCTTTTCATAATATGGGAGCGCTAACTCATTGAACTGCTCCACCGTCAACTTGCGCACATACTCACCATTCATCCATCTCAACTTCTCCATATCAAAAATCGCTGCTGAATTATTGAGTCCGCTTATGCTGAAAACCTGCTCAAGTTCTTCAAGTGTAAAAAATTCACGGTTGTCTTTCGGATTCCACCCCAACAACACAATATAATTGATAATCGCTTCCTTGAGATACCCA
>MFGW01000207.1:3957-4827 GCA_001780385.1 Candidatus Fischerbacteria bacterium RBG_13_37_8
TCGATAATTTTCGACTGTGATCTTTCATGATGAGCGGCAAATGAATATAAACAGGTATTTCCCACCCAAACGCTTTATATAAAATATTGTACTTTGGAGCCGAAGAAATATACTCGGCGCCACGCACTACATGCGATATCTTCATCAAATAATCATCCACCACATTCGCAAAATTATACGTGGGTAGACCATCCGATTTCAGCAGAATACCTTCATCAAGCATTTCATTTTCCACTACTATTTCACCATGCAGTTCATCCTTCACCATCGTCTTGCCTGGCGGAATGACCTGCCGCACTACATATGTCTCGCCTGCCTGAACTCTCGCCTCCGCTTCATTCTTCGTAACATGCTTGCAATAACCATCATACCGGAATGTTTCTTTTCGAGCTTCCACCGCCACACGTAACCTCTCCAGCCTGTCCCTGGTGCAAAAACAATAATATGCCGCACCTATGTCCACCAGCTTGCACGCATGCTCAAGATAAATTTCCTTGCGCTGGCTCTGAATATAAGGCCCATACAAACCGCCAACTCCAGGTCCCTCATCATACTCCAAACCAATAATCTTCAACGTATTATAAATAGCCTCGATAGCTCCATCCACGTACCGCTCAAGATCCGTATCCTCAATGCGTAATATAAATGTACCTTTCAAACTGCGTGCTATCAGGTAAGCATACACCGCAGTCCGCAAATTTCCTAAATGCATATAACCCGTCGGACTCGGTGCAAATCTCGTCCTTATTTCCAATTTCTTACTTTGTGCTTCTATCATGTATTACAACCTCGAACCGGAAATTCCAATCCCCGGTATAATATTCTGCTGACCCCTTATTGTAATGAAAACACGGCCCCTTTTGCAAGCAA
>MFGW01000207.1:4928-5070 GCA_001780385.1 Candidatus Fischerbacteria bacterium RBG_13_37_8
CCTTGACTTGCAGGTATAAACTTACTATAATGTATGCTTGGAAAAGAAAAGATATGCAAAAGCAAAGATATCCCATTACTGCCATGCACACCTTCGGTGTGCCCCATTCCCTAATTTAAGGAGGTATTTATTATGCCACAAA
>MFGW01000207.1:5330-9159 GCA_001780385.1 Candidatus Fischerbacteria bacterium RBG_13_37_8
TAATCAGGTTCATAAATATGCATGTGACATTTCTGCAACACTTCATAAATCAGCAAGAATATTTGAACAGAGGATAGAGGATCAATGGATTCTTTTTGCGCCAGATGTAGCCGGACTGCCGGTCGTGGTAAATGATTGGATTCACGAGGTGCTTGGTTCTTTTCAAAATGGTGCCCGTGTCTCAGACATTATCATCGCTTACCAGGCTCGCAAGGATTTTCTTTTTGGCTTCGATGTAATTTTTTCAGCAATTGGTTTTTTGCGGGAGCGTGGTTTTCTGCACAAGGAACCTTCCACGATCCCGTACAGCATTTCTACTATGCAGGAACCGGAACCAACATCTTTTGGTGTATGGCTTCACATTAATAATTCGTGCAACCTTGATTGCTCGTATTGTTTTGTGAAAAAGGATTCCGGCACTGTCATGTCACCTGAAGTCATGGAACGAACCGTTCTCGCATTAGTAAAAACAGCAAAGCGTCATGGCATTAAACAGGTGTACTTAAAATTTGCGGGCGGGGAACCAACATTAGTTATTTCGCACATGGAACAATTCCGCAAACTGTTGCAACAGCATTTGCATAAAAGCAACGTTGAACTTCACAGCTCCATATTAAGCAACGGTACCATAATGAATAAGCGTCTGCTTGCTTTTCTGAAACAACCTGATACTGGCTTTGGTATTTCACTCGATGGCTACGATGACAGTCATGACATCTACCGTACTTTCAAGAATTCGCGCAGAGGAAGCTGGTCTGCAATTATAAAAAATATTGGGATCCTGAAAGAGCATTCAATAACTCCACATATAATGGCAACGATAAGCAAGGAAACCTGTTCCAGTCTGCCTGAACTTGTCCAATGGATTTATGAAAATGGTTTTCAGACACGCCTAAGCATTGTCAGGGAAACTAACTGCAGTTGGGAATGCAGTACGAAGCGTGAAAGCGAATACCAAAATTTATGCGATACAATGAAAGAAGCATTCGATAAGGCATTCTGTGCACTAGAACATCCTTCAGTTTCTATAGATTTAAGAATAGCGCTTGATATATGTGAGCTTCAATTTGACCAGCCTGCAAGGGGCGTTGCATGTGGTATTGGCAGACGGCATCTTGTTATTAAGCCTGACGGTAATTTGGTAAGTTGTCCGATGACATTGGATGAAGAAGGTCTTGCTCCATCTGAAGATTTTGATCTTTTAAGAACGTGCCGTGAATATTTTCCGTATTCACCATTGGAAAGAAAATATGATACAATAGAGAATGATTGTTTATCATGCAGATGGTTCCCGGTATGTGCAGGAGGATGTCCTGTGGTTAATAAAAGAGTGCATGGGCATCCGTTTACTAAATCTCCCATGTGTGATTTTTATACTTATATTATTCCACGTTATATTCAATTTTTTGCCACAAAACTTATGCAGTCTGCCAAACAAAATAAGAACTGGCCACTTTCAATAATAAGCAAGCGTTAATCAAAAAGTAATGGAAAAAGATAAGGAACATCGATTACTTCAATTAGCAATAAAAAAAGGAATTATCCGGCAAGACGCTATAATAGAGGCAACCAACAAAATAGCGACCAGAGGGGGACAGTCGCATGAAAGTGAAAAATGGGGTGATCTAATTGCTGAACTTATCCGGCAGGGTGTACTTAAAGAATCAATATTAAAAGCTTTGGAAAAAGAGATGGAGCATGCCGGCAAAGATACGGAAAGTATGCAATATGATGCAGATTCTGCCGATACTCCCATCACACCAGTAATTGAAGATATCAGAGATAGTTTCATCACCGGTTCCGAGGAAGAATTAAGTCTGCAGGACAAACAGGTAATGGGAAAATACGAAATTGTCAGTTTACTCGGCAGTGGAGGTATGGGAGAGGTTTACAAGGCATATGACACAACGCTGAAGCGGTATGTTGCATTAAAATTTTTAAAGGGCAAAGAAGTAAGCCGCTTGAAACGTTTTCAGCGTGAAGCACGGGCGCAAGCCCAGGTGGAATGTGAGCACATCTGCAAGGTATATGAAGTCGGTGAGATAGAGGGCAAGCCTTACATTGCCATGCAATATATAAGAGGCAGATCACTGGACAAGGTAGATACGGAAATGTCGCTTGAGCAGAAGGTAAAGGTCATAGAGCAAGTATCTGCCGCTTTGCATGAAGCGCATCGTTCAGGCTTGATACACCGCGATATTAAACCGACGAATATAATGGTGGAGTGTACGGATGAAGGAGTCTGGGTGCCCTACGTGCTCGATTTTGGTTTAGCACGAGAACAGGAAGATATTACCCTCACCGCGGCAGGCAGTCTTGTCGGAACGCCCATTTACATGTCACCAGAACAGGTCAGCGGGCAATTGCATAAATTAGACCGGCGCACTGATATCTATTCGCTCGGAGCAACGCTCTATGAGATACTTACCGGCAAACCGGTTTTTGAAGGAACAACCAGCGCCGAGATATTTGTAAAGGTATTGCTTGAAGATCCAGTACCTCTAAGGAAAATAGATCCGTCACTGCCTGAAGATTTAGACACCATTTCTATGAAATGCCTGGAAAAGGTTCCCGAACGCCGGTATGATTCCGCCCGCGCTCTCGCCGAGGATTTAAGGCATTACTTGGACGGGGAACCTATCACGGCACGCCCGGCTTCCTTGGGCTACAGGCTTGCAAAAAAAGCAAGGAAACATAAAGCATTACTATCGATTATATCTGCAGCTTTTGTTATTTTGATAATAGTTCTTGGAATGTGGGTGCAAAGTTCACGTCGTGCAAAAGAGGAATTAGCCATAGCCATAGAATTTAATCAAGAAATACGCTACATCGAAGAAATGATACGGCATGCATACACAGCGCCCCTTCATAATGTGCGACAAGAACAGGAAATAGTAGTACAGCGACTGAAAATGATCGAGGATCGAATGCAGCAGATCGGCGAACTCGCCAATGGACCGGGCAACTATGCGTTAGGAAGAGGTCTTCTGGTACTTCGGGATTACGACAAAAGTAAAAAGCATCTTGAACTGGCATGGAATGCCAACTATAGAACTCCCGAAATGGCATATGCAATGGGTCGCCTCAGCGGAGATTTATACAGGGAAAAAATGGAAGAAGCTGAACGCATCAGTGATGTTCAAGTACGATCCATGTTCAAACAAGAAGTGAAAACACAGCTTAGAAAACCCTCCCTGCAATATCTCATCCAGGCTCGCGGCGTTAAAGTCGAATCCCCGGAATTCGTCGAAGCACAAATAGCTTACCACGAGGAACGCTACGACCAGGCACTAAGAAAAACTAAATTAGCCTATCAACAGATAACTTGGCTCTACGAAGCAAGAATTTTAGAAGGAGATATTTATCTTGTTCTCGGTATAGAAAAACAAGATAAAGGATTATATGACGAAGCACATAATTATTACCAAAAAGCAGAAATTTCCTACAATGAAGCAATTGAAATTGGACGCAGTGATGCCACCGGATATGAAGGATTGTGCAATCTCGCTTCCAAGATGTTACAAATGGAAGCGCTGGAACGCGGCGCTGATCCTGATCCATACTTCGAAAAAAGTCTCCAGGCATGCAATAAAGCACTGAAAGCCGATCCCGGCAGCATCCATGCGCATCGCCTGTTAGCCCTCCTCTACTCACGTAAAGCTGACTTTGAACGCTTTCATGGTATAAATCCACAAGCTCATATCCAAAAATCTATTGAATCAACAGAAACAATTCTTAAAAAACGTCCTGATGATGCAAGTGCTTACAGCATTCAAGGGATAGCCTTCCTGCAACTGGCAAACTATGAATTTGAACAGGGCAGATACCC
>MFGW01000207.1:9174-9590 GCA_001780385.1 Candidatus Fischerbacteria bacterium RBG_13_37_8
AAAAGCGTTGAACTCACTCCAGAAAGGGCTTGGATTTTATCCCAATGATGCAATAATCCATACCGGCATCGGATCGCTTTATCTTATGCAAGCTCAATGCGAATACGATTTAGGAAAAGACCCACGCAAAATTCTCCAGCAGGCTGTGGACGAATATCAAAAAGCAATAAAAATAAATCCTCAATACATGTATCCTTACCACAATATGGGGCGCGTATACTGGTTGATCGCTCACTATGAATCAGAACATGGATTGGATCCACATGCAAATTTCGATAATGCATTGAATGCCTACCAGAAAAGTATAGAACTAAAACCTGCTGATGCTCAAGCATACAGCAATAAAGGACTCATCTATTATTATAAAACTGAACATGAAATAAATACTGGCGCCGACCCGAAAGAGAGCCTGCAAA
>MFGW01000207.1:9597-13621 GCA_001780385.1 Candidatus Fischerbacteria bacterium RBG_13_37_8
GGCAACATACAATAAAGCTCTCGAATATAATAAAAATTCCGCTGATATCTTCATGAAAAAAGGAAGCTTACTCACACTTCAGGGGGAATATGAAATGAAACATGGAATCGATCCACGCCTTGCGTTCCAACAATCTATCCAGGAAAACCGGAAAGCTATCGAAATAGATCCCGCTTATGCCCTGGCCTATAACAATATGGGAGAACCTCATCGTCTCCTTGCAGAATATGAACTGGAGCAAGGGATAAATCCACAAAAGAATATTCAACAGGCAGCCAAAGCATACCAAAAAGCAATGGCTATTAATCCGAATAATATCATTACATTTTACAACATCCAGGAACTTTATAAAATTGAAGCCCGCTACCACATAGCTCGTGGAGAAAATCCTGAATCCAGCGTGCAAAAGGCTATCGAATCTTTCCGGAAAGCATTGAAAATCAGCACTAATTTTGCTACTCCCTATTACAGCGCGGGATCACTCTACAGGTACCTCGCTGAATATGAATTAATTAATAACCAGAATCCAGAATCAAGCATCTTGAAAAGTGATGGATACCTCCAAAAAGCCCTCACAATTGATCCTGTCTTCAATAATGTAAATCTCGCAAGAGCAGAATTGCTTACCATAAAAGCACGCTGGGAAATGCAAAACAAACAAAATCCTGAATCTTCCTTCAGCCAGGCACAAAAAGTACTCGATGATTTCCTCCAGATCAACAAAGCCGAGGCAGATGCCTATGCTGCATTTGCTGATTTGTACCGCTGGCAGGCAGAATGGCTCCGCATCCAGAATAAACCCGCACAATCTGAAACAGCACAAGCCCATGCCATGGCAACAAAAGCACTTACCATTAATCCCGCACATCGCAAAGCCCTCGCCCTACTGAAGGGAATGGGGAATAGGGAATAGGGATTAGGGACCCATAAAGAACTTGCTTCTCATCATCCCGAATTAATCAAAAAAATATCAAGAATATATTCTTTACCAATAAAACTTTTATTCTTGCAATTAACATGTCCCTTTAATTAGCATTCTCTCTTTTGCGGGATAATGAGCAGAAAGTTCTTATCCCTATTCCCCATTCCCTAATCCCTATTCTATTCACAGCAAGTTGCTTATAACCATGGCAGCTTTACGAGAACCATCCGTGGGGATGACAGCGCAGGCAGACTGTGTGCCGATATTATTAATAACAGTTTCAGCAAGCAATTCCGGGGTGGTCTGTGAATATTTCATCTTAATGCCTGCCTGGTGACGTGCAAGTCGCCCGGCAACAAATACTTCCTGCTCAAAATGCCCTTCGAGTGGAAAATAAATGAATGGTCGTCTGAGTGCCGTCAGCTCCAGTGTCGCAGTGCCCCCGGCTTGAACAACTGCTAAATCACACGCTGCAAAATGTTCATAGAGTGCCGGAACATATCTCTTCACTTCCACACCTTGCGGCACTTGCAGCGTATCTGGTGAAATTCGCGGTCCACACACCAACACCATCCGTAAATGCGGAACTCTTAGTTTTACCAACGGGTGTGCCTTTATGCATAATTCCAGCAGTTCCTTACCAATCGAAGTGCCTCCTACTGCACAAATTATTAAGGGCTCCTCACCATAACCCAATTTGGAACGCACCTCATTCCTGTCCACATAATCTCCCGGATTGAATGGGAATACATACCCGACAAACTTGCATATCTGCTTTGCAAGCTCCCGGCGATTGGGGAGCATAAATCCAAGACTGATGTCAGGAATATCTTCCAGCTCTCCAATAAACAGTGCTACATGTTGCTTTCCATCATACCGGTCGCGTGTTTTTGCCCATTGGCGATTCCATAAATACGTCCCAAGTCTTTCCATCGGATTCCAGTTCATCGCAACTAAACCAAAAAAATCAAATATCATTACAAAACATGACTCCATTTGAATGCGTTTCTCTCCCAATGCCATAGCTATCTCATACGCTTCATCTGCCACCACAACATCATAATGTTCCTTGCTGATCACCTGCTGAAACACTTTCACATTTTGTTCCCATACTCCTTTTGCTTTTTGAAGGTATTTAAAAAGACTAAGTTGGTATCCTTGCTTTCTTGCTTCTTCTGCCGGAACATTATCATCGGCCAGCAGGTTTGATTCATCAAGCAATTTTTCTCCTGCTTCTATTAATGGCATGCAGGCAGGATGCGCTGCCAGCCAAAACACATCTACTCCCGGTGTTATTTTGCGCAATTCATTAGCGATTGCCATGTCCCTGATTACATGCCCCAATCCAATAGATCCACTTATAAAAAGCACCTTCTTTCGTGCCATTTCAAGCCTCCTTGAATCTTGCTTTTCTGTTCATCTCATATAGTGTACCTGACTTCCGCTTCTCAGTCAATTGATGGGGACAGGCATTTACAAATTTACACAGGTGTAAATTTGTAAATGCCTGTCCCCATCCTTTGATTGTCGTACTTCTTTTGGTATATAATAGTAACTTGCTGCTATGATTAAAAAAATATTTATTGCATTAATTACTATTATCGTTCTAATAGCTATTATGGAAGCCGGAGCAAGAATTTTTCATGTCAGCGATAAATTTAGAAATGAACATTGTCCAAGTCATTATAATTATATTAATTCACTTAAATTTCGTGATGTTGAACATTCCAAAATAAAGCCTCCGGGAACCTATCGGGTTGTCGTGCTGGGTGATTCGTTTGTTTATGCGAAAGCAGTGCCTTTTGATGATATGTTTCCGAGATTAATTGAACGCAAGCTGAATGAATCATCTCAGTTTCCTGAATTCGAGGTGATCAATTGTGCCAGGCCTGGCTGGAATACTGCCCATGAAATTTTTTACTTCGGAAAAGTATTCAGAGATTATAAACCGGATATGGTGCTCATCAGCTACGTTCTGAACGACACGGAATGCACTCAAAAAACAAATCCCCTCATGATTGAATATAATAAAAAAGTTAACTTTCGTGAACCCAAATCTAAAATAAGTCAATACCTGTTTATTCACTCAGAATTATTCAATTATATCTATAGCATCATCGAAAACACACGCATCGCAAAAGAATGGATTGCCGGCAAGGAAGATTTTTACAAGGAAGCTAATATCTGCTTCCAGGAATTTAAAAAAGCCGTTCTGCATCTGAGAAAAATCATGAAACATGACAATTTCAAAGTTGTCGTAGTCATTTTTCCCTATTTTCAATTCCCGCTTAACAATTATCCTTTCCATGATATTCACAAAAAAGTAACTACTCTCTTTAACGAATCTGGTTTCAACGTGCTTGATCTCTTTGATACCTATAAAGATTACAACATCAAGGAACTCAAGGCATGTCATGCAGATGCACATCCCAACATCAAGGCTCATCATTTAGCTGCTGACACCATAGTGACTTACCTTCAGAATGGCATGATTGGGGAATAGTCCCTATTCCCTACTTTTCTTTCGGAAGGAGCACGGTAAAGGTCGTGCCTTCATTGAGAGTACTGTTGACACGAATCAAGCCATTGTGTGCATCGACAATTTTTTTAGCAATGGGAAGACCAAGTCCCGTTCCTTTGATATGTTGTGTTTCGGAACGTTTCACGCGGTAAAATTGATCAAAGAGAAACGGGATATCTTTTTCTGCGATACCGACACCCATGTCGGAAATATCGGTTGCGATGGAATCATTTTCCTGGTGAAATTTAATAATTACTTTTCCGCCGGGGCGGTTATAATTAATAGCATTTGTCACGATATTGGAAAATACATGTTCCAGTGTTTCTTTATCACCGTGTACGATTGGTTGAAAATCCGGTGGTTGCAATTCAAGGGCTATGTTGTTTTTTTTTGCTGATTCCTGCATGAATTCGACAAGGTCTTTTAGCATTGGAGCAAGATTTACTGGTGCAAAGCACTCGGATAGTTGATCGCTGGATATATGTGCCATATCGAGCCAATCATTAATCATATCCAGCAATGCTCTCAGTTTCAAACTCGAACGTTCCAGCATTTCTTTTTGTTGCGGAGGCACTTCACCG
>MFGW01000207.1:13640-16788 GCA_001780385.1 Candidatus Fischerbacteria bacterium RBG_13_37_8
CTTCAAAATATTGCTGGACCGTTGAAACAGGACTTCGCAACTGGTGCGAAACCATTGTAATGAAATTTTCTTCTATTTTTCTTTTTTCTTCACGCAATCGTGAGGTTTCCTGTACCAAGCGTCGCCGCTCTAAACCTCTTTTAATGATAATACGTAATTCATCTGGGGTGAATGGCTTTGGCAGAAAATCGAGGGCGCCTTTTTTCATCGCTTCGACTGCGGAATCTACCGTTGCATAGCCTGTAATAACTATGGGAACGACATCCGGATCAATTGCTGGAATTTGTTCAAGGACTTCCAAGCCGCTGATACCGGGCATTTTCAAATCTATGAGAACGGCATCAGGTTTCAGTTCTCGCAATTTTTGCAGGCCAATGGTACCATTTTCTGCTGCCTCTGCATAAAAACCATCCCGGGTCAAAATCTGGAGACAACCATCCCGCATAGCTTCTTCATCATCTATTATCAGTATCTTACCTTTTTTGCTTTTCGCATTCATAATGAATAAGCTCCTTTTCAACTCGAATTATAACATATCACTGCAGGAAGTAGAAGGGAGCAAGGGAGAGACGGAACGCCCCTTCTACTTCCAGCGTTCACTGATCACTTCAATTTAATTGTTTATAGTTCAGTGTTAGCGGTAGCTTCGCCAACTATTCTGTTCCCTGTCTTACCAGCATTCCTTCAAGCTCAGCAATAATTTGTGAATCTCTGTAATGTCGCTGGTATGCAGCTCCGCTGGGGCACATAGCGCCGCAGGTACCGCATCCTTTGCAAAGGGCATCATTTACTTCTGAAATCTTTTTCTCCTTCAGATAGGTGATAGCATTATAAGGACAGACAGCGGTGCATAAGCGACAACCGGAGCATAATTCAGGATCGATATAACCGGTTATCGGTTCGATCTGTACCTGCCCTTTACAAATATAAGCGAGGATACGTGCAGCGGCAGCACTCGCTTGCGCAACAGAATCCGGAATATCTTTTGGACCCTGGCAGCATCCGGCAATATAAACACCGTCAGTTGAGGTTGCAACTGGATCTAATTTCGGATGTTTTTCAAGGTAGAAACCTCCCGGACTGCAACTCATGCTGAACATGCGGCGTACATCATCAGTATCACTATTAGGTGATAACGCATTGCAGAGAACCACCATATCTACCGGAATTTCACGGAATTTCTTAATCAAGGTATCTTCACACCGAATGAGCATTATTCCTTCATCTTGTTTTGACCAGCCGGCTTTCACTACTTCTCCTACTTTGCCGCGGATTATATTTACACCTTCATCAAGAATGCGACTGTAAAATTCTTCATAACCTTTGCCAAATGCGCGCATATCAATATAAAACTGGTAAACTTCTGCCGGGGAACGGTCTTTGATCAAGTGCGCAAATTTTAATGCATACATGCAGCAAACACGGGAACAATAAGCATGATGATTTTCATCACGAGATCCTACGCAATGAATAATACCGATGGCACGCGGTTCCTTTCCATTCTTCAGCATTATTTTTCCACCCGTAGGACCTGAAGCATTGAGCATATGCTCCATTTCAATTCCCGAGTATACATTATCAAGTGCACCGTAACCGTACTGAACCATCTTTTTTGAATCGAACAATTCAAAACCGGTTGCTACAAGAATCTGTCCCACTTCTATTTCTTCGATAACATCTTCCTGCAGATGGTTGATTGCTTTCGGTTCACATACCTGTTCGCATACCTTGCATTCTCCTGTTTTAAAATGTATGCAGCTATCCTTATCGATAACGGGTACTTTGGGAACTGCCTGGTAGGTAGGAATATAAACAGCAGCTTGCGGTCCGAGGAAGAATTCACGCGGCTGACCTATTTCATTCCATACCGGCTCGATAGTAATATACCCCGTCGGACAAACCAGCGCGCATGCACCGCATCCGATGCATTTACTCGTATCAGTGCTAAACGGCACAGAAACTTCACGCTCGACGCCTCGTCCGCTCCATCCAAGACAATGTGCCCCTACTACTTCATTGCATACTCGAACACATAGTCCGCATCCAATGCACCCCTGGTACAATTTCTCAAAACGCGTTTCTTCAACTCCATATTCACGTGCCAGGTCTTGTATTATAGGTACCTCCGAACAACGGGCAAGCAACATCTCGAGAATCAGTTTGCGGTTTTCTCGAACTGCTTCATTATCAGTAAATATCTGTTCTCCATCCTGCGCAGGATAATTGCATGCAGTTACCATCTTTCGACGTTTTCCTCTAACTGCCTCCACGGTACACACACGGCATGCACCATAAGGTTCCAAAAAATCCCAATGGCAAAGCGTGGGTATCTTTATTCCTAATTTCTGCGCCAATTTTAAAATAGGGGTGCCACGCTCGGTCTCTATCTCGTGACCATCTATCTTAACTTTAACTATTTTCTTGTGTTGGGTTTCCATTTAGGTCCTCCTATTGCTTATAAATTGCATCAAATTTGCACAGTTCATAACATATTCCGCACTTTGTACATAATTGCCGGTTAATTACATGAGCAACTTTCTTTTCGCCTGTTATCGCATTAACGGGACATTTTCGCAGACATACAAGACATCCTGTGCATTTTTTCGGATCAATATACATTTCGTAAAGTGCAGTGCATACACCCGCTGGACATTTCTTGTCGTAAATATGTCTTTCATATTCTTCCATGAAAAATTCCAGCGAACTAAGAACAGGATTCGGAGCACTGCCACCGAGTGCACAAAGCGATGTCTGTATCATTACCTTCGATAAATCTTTCAATGCATTGATATCTTCAGGAGTTCCTTCTCCGTTGGTAATCTTGGTCAGTATGTAGAACATGGCACGCAAGCCTTCACGGCATGGGATGCATTTGCCACAGGATTCACCAAGTAAAAAATCAATGAAGTACCGTGACATATCTACTATGCAGTTCGTTTCATCAGCTACAATCATTCCGCCTGAACCCATCATTGAACCAGCTTCGGTAAGAGTATCAAAATCAACTGCTAAATCGAGGTGTTTTTCCGGGAGAAAACCACCGGAAGGACCACCGGTTTGTACTGCTTTGAATTTCTTATCTTTCTTAATTCCGCCGCCAATTTCATAAATGATATCGCGCAAAGTAATTCCCATGGGTACTTCGACT
>MFGW01000207.1:16834-22174 GCA_001780385.1 Candidatus Fischerbacteria bacterium RBG_13_37_8
CTTTGCTGCCGCCCCATGGATTTTCGCTCACATCACCTGTACCTATCTCGGTGAACCATTGGTATCCTCTATTAATAATAAGCGGTACATTTGCCCATGTTTCAACATTATTCAAACACGTTGGTCTGTTCCAGAGTCCGTATTCAACCGTGTGAATATATTTTGCACGCGGCACACCGGCTCTTCCTTCCAGGGATGCCATCAATGCGGTCGATTCTCCGCATACAAATGCTCCGGCGCCACGGTGTATCTCTATATCAAAACTGAAATCGGAATCCAGGATCTTGTCACCGAGCAATCCATAATCTCTTGCTTGCTTGATTGCTATATTAAGCCTGTCACAAGCAATCGGGTATTCTTTTCGTATGTAAACATACCCTTGCTTCGAACCTATTGCATAAGCACCAATCAGCATGCCTTCTATTACCGCATGCGGATCAGATTCAATAATGCTTCTGTCCATGTAAGCTCCCGGATCTCCTTCATCAGCATTGCATACTACATATCGCTCTTCACTACGCTCTAACCCGGCATGACGGCATGATTGCCATTTGACACCAGCAGGAAATCCGCCACCCCCTCGTCCACGTAACCCGGATGCGGTTATCTCTTTTATGACTTCTTCCGATGTCATCGAAGTTATAACTTTGGCAATCGCTGTATACCCATCACGCGATATATAATCATCTATAGATTCAGGATCTATCAATCCGCGGTTTCTTAATGCAAGCAACATCTGATGCTTGTAAAAAGGTATCTCCGATAGTCTCGCAATAGGTACTTTTTCCTTCGTCGGTGTGAACATGAAATTCTTCACAGGACGTCCTTTCAGAAAATGCTCCTCAACAAGATGCGGTATGTTTTCAGGTTTTAAATTGCAATAAAATATTTGATCCGGCGCCACTAATATCAACGGCCCTTTTTCACATAAGCCATTGCATCCTGTCTGTATGACACGTATTTCCTTATCTAATCCTTTCTTCTTTAATTCTTTCTCAAGGGCATCTTTTACCTTGAAAGACCCGCACGAAACACAACCCGTTCCCGCGCAAAGCATTAATTCTAATCTATATGGTTTCATCTTTATCCTCCATTAATCCTATGCCTGTCGCTCATGTCCCTTTGCTATGGCAAAATCTTTCACAATTTTCCCGTCAAGGACATGCTCTTGAAAAATTCTTTTCGCTCGATCAGCATTCAGTTCACCATATTTAACTGGAGCAGCACCTTCCACTTCTATAGTTATCATTGGTTCCATGGAACATAGTCCTGCACATCCTGAAGTGGTCAGCAATACATCCTTTACATCCTTACTCTCTATCAATTTCATGAACGTTGCTACTATTTCACGAGCTCCCGCTGCTATGCCACAGGTTCCCATATGCACATTCAATTTTACACGGTACGGTCCACCTGTTCTTAACGTCGTTGCAGTTAAATGCTTCTCCTTTATCTTTGCAAGATCATCTATCTTTATCTTCGGCATATTCCCTCCTTGTTTTATTCAGATTTCTTCTCTGTCTCTTTTTTAAACTCTTTCTGGTATCGTTTCACTACATTTTCAACTTTATCCGCTGTAAGCTTCCCATGAACATCCTCATTTACTGTAACGACTGGCGCTAATCCGCAACATCCAATGCAACGCACTGTATCAAGGGTGAAATGCAATTGCTTGTCTGTTTCACCTACTTTTATTCCCATTTCCCGCTCAAATGAACTAAGCACTTGAACTGCTCCAAGTACATGACAAGCTGTCCCTAAACATACATTGATCACGTACTTGCCTTTCGGTACTAAACTGAATGCCTTGTAAAATGTCGCTACTTCATATATATGATTCAATGGTATTTCCATCTGCTTCGAAACCTCGGCTAATATCGGCTCCGGTAAATAACGGTAATGATCCTGCAAGTCCTGTAATACTTCAATCAAAAAATCTTTCCTCTTGCCCCAACGTTCAATTGCATGGTTTACTGATGTAAAATCTATGCTCATAACTCCTCCTTTTTATCTTAATTCTTTGAGTACTTGATTCGCTAACTTTATCACACGCTTTTTTGGTATCCTTGTTGCAGGACAACTCGTGTAGCAAAGCCCGCATCCATTGCATTTACTTTCATCAATATATCGAGCTTTCCTTTTTACCTTGACCTTGAAATTTCCTATATAACCGGAGACATCAACTACTTCACTCCATGTCATTAATTTAATATTTTTATTCTGACCTACATTGACCATTTTCGGTGTGAGAATGCATGCTGCACAATCAAGTGTAGGGAATGTTTTATCAAACAGCGCCATCTTACCGCCTATCGACGGATCCCGCTCAACTAGGTATACTTTGTTGCCTGATTCAGCTATTTCAAGCGCCGCCTGTATTCCTGAAATACCGCCGCCTACTACAAGCGTCGCCGGATTTATATCAACCAATCGCGATGTTAAACTATCGTGATAGAATACGCGACGTATTGCCGCGTTTATCAATAATTTCGCCTTCTCCGTAGCTTCTCTTTTATCTTCATGTACCCACGAACAATGCTCGCGTATGTTCGCCATCTGAAAATAATACGCATTCAATCCCGCCTGCTCACATGCTTTCTGAAATGTCGGTTCATGCATGAGCGGTGAACATGAAGCTACAACTACTCTATTGAGTTTATAGTCCGTTATATCTTTCTTGATCAATTCCTGACCTGGATCAGAACACATAAATTTATAATCACGCGCAATCGCTATATGCACAAGCTTGCTCGCATATTCCCGCACCGTATTTACATCAACCGTCCCCGCTATGTTGGAACCACAATGACATATATAAACTCCTATATTTACCTGACCATTTTCTTTCATACTGATCCTCCCGGTAATTTTCCATTCATCGGAATAAGATTATATTCAAATCCTGCATCTGCATGATTCGCTCCTAATGCATGCGCTAATAACTGCGTAAAGAATAGAACCGGCGTGTTAAATTGCGTCTGGAATCTTTCGTTTACCTTGTCCTGGTACGCTTCAACATTGATCTGGCAAAGCGGACAGGTCGTTATTATGCAATCCGCTCCATTCTCTTTCGCACAGGTCAATAAATCCTTGCATAATTTCAAAGATATATCTTCAAATGTCGTCATTAACATGCCACCGCAACATCGTACTTTCATAGGAAAATAAACACTCTCCGCTCCCAACGCTTCAAATAACCTGTCCATCGTCATAGGATTCTCTTTGTCATCAAATACACCATCCGGTCTCACTATCTGACATCCATAATAATGCGCTATCTTGAGACCATCAAGTTTTCGGGTCGCTTTCTTCACTATCTCATCTATCCCAATATCATTGACAAAAATATCAAGCGGATGTCGTACATTCACTCCCAGTTTATATCCCAATCCGGCTTTTCGTAATGATTGATCTACCTTCGCTTTTAAAATAAAATTCGATTTCAATACCTTGTTGGTCTTGTTGAGTATCGTGTAACATGAACTGCATGGCGCTACTATCTCACCATTCTGCTGCTCCGCTATGGCAAGATTCCTCGCTGATATCGCTAACGATATCGTCTCCCGTATCGACATGTACATCGTCGCACCACAACAATTCCAATCATCCAGTTCCTTTAATTTCTGCCCCAATTTCGAAAAAACCCATCGCGTCGAAATATCATACCCTTTCGCTGATGATTCTAAACTGCAACCCGGATAATATATATACTGCATGGCAGCCTCCTTGTTCTAATGTTTAACTGTGGTCGGTATCTCTGGTTCAATTACTTCTACCGGTATCAGATTCTCCATGAGCTGTGCTTCCTTCATTATTTTCTTAAATCCATCTTTTCCCTTTATTGAAGTAGGAAACATGCTAATGCGCCCCTTCTTCCACATCTTGTACGCAAACGGCATCATCTTGAATAACTTCAACGGTCCCGTCTTCATATAGTAAAGCGCTATCAATCCCGGTTCAAAACTTCTTCCAAACATATTCATCACGTACACGAATGACTTCGAAAGCGCATGAACGGGAAAATTCTTCGGAAATAATCCTTTATCCATCGCTACTCTCTTCAATGCATAAAGTATATCCGTTACCTTTATGCCCGATGGACATCGTACCGTGCATCCATAACAGGAAGCACATATCCAAATCGTCCGACTGTTTAATATTGATTCAATATCTCCTGCACGAAATAACGCTATTACCTCTCGTGGTGTGATATCCATCATGTAACTAACAGGACATGAACCCGTGCAGGTACCACACTGAATGCATTTTGAAATTTTTTTGCCACCCGGTATGTTCGAGACCTGGTAAAGAAAGTTCGCTCGCAACTCGCTCTCTTTCTTACTCAAAGCTCCAGGCGTATTCGTTGGTTGTTGCATAACACCTCCAATGTTCACTTATTTACAGTATTGCTACTCATTTTTATATTATTTCTTGTCATAGAATTGCTACCTGTTCCGTACATTAATGCTTCTTTAAAAATTTTTCAATTCTGCCGATCAGTTCATCAGTTCGCACCGGCTTGTCAAGATAATCATCCGGTCCAACCATTCCCTGGTCTGCTGAATGAAATGAAAACCGCGAACCTGATAATTCCTTCACCGCTGATACGAATATAACAGGAACTCGCTTGAATTCCTTGAATTCCTCTGATGTCTTTATAGCATTGCACAGTGAATAACCATCAAATATACTATCCATCATAATATCTAAAAGTATTAAATCCGGCTTCTCAGTTAATATCTTTTCCTGGCCTTCCTTCGGATTATTTGCCGTCACCACATCATATGATGCCGATTTCAATATAACTGTCACTGCATCAATAAAATCATGATCGTCATCTATTACCAATATTTTGCCTTTGAGAACCTCTTGTTTCATATTCGTCCTCTCCTTTTTGTTATTTATGAAAAGACTGCCTAGGGCAATCTTTAATTCTTCAACGCCAAATGATTTAATAAAATAATAATAAATATCCTGGCTCCGTACTTTCGTTTCAAGTGATATGCTGTTTTTATTCGTCGTCATAATTACCCTCACCTTTGGGTCAATACTTTTAATAATCGAAATAGCTTCATACCCTTTTATTTCTGGTAATTTGACATCCATAATTACACAATCATAAATTTCTCGTACCATTTTCTTTATTGCTTCCGTTAAACTTCCTGTTGTTTCAATCTGGTATCCTTCCTGTTTCAGATTGAGCAACAGGTTTCTTCTGTATCTCGTATCAGTATCTATAATCAATATTCGTTTCTCTGTCATTCGCTACCTTCTTGATAGAGATAGAAGTCAAATATCATGCCAATTTAATTTCGCGGAAAAATATTTGTGTTTTCCCCT
>MFGW01000207.1:22225-23356 GCA_001780385.1 Candidatus Fischerbacteria bacterium RBG_13_37_8
TTTCACCGTCCATACCGTTGCTCCGGGACATTCCTCCCCACCTCTCTTCCTCCGCGTCCCTTTCCACCCCGGAGGAGACGGACAGGTGTTCACAAGTTCACAGCTAATAACCAATATATACTTATAGTAACTAATAGTAATAATTGTTGCCTGTTGCTATATGGTAGTATTTTAATCTAAGCATACTCAACAGACAATAAAATACTATATTAGTTATTAGCTGTGAACTTGTGAACACCTGTCCGCATTAACCTCAAAAATTACGATGGTAGTCACTCTCGATAGTCTCGGCAGGAACAGCGGCATCGAGGTATTTGCGTAAATCAAATGAAAACCATTTTTCATTAGGGCGGCGGCGGCAAATGCGATGAATATTTAGAAGATGACGTGTGCTTATATTATCGGTAGTACTATTTTTCCCACCCGACCCGCAGCTCAAGGTAAAAGATGGAACAAGTGTATTAAACATGCCGCCCAGTGCTCCTTGTGTGGTAGGTGAATTAACAAGAATGCGGGCGACATCAAGTGTTTGCGAGAAATATTCAATACGTTCGGGATTATTCGAATAGATTGCGGCAGTATGACCAATTCCGCCAAAACGAGCAATTTCCGTACAACGTTTTATAGCATCTTCAAAGGTATCCTCGATATAAAAGGCAAGTATGGGGGCAAGGATCTCTGCAGAGAGCGGATATTCACGCGAAACTCCTTTCAGTATTGCAATAAGAATGGTGGTTTCTTCCGGAACGGAGAAGCCAGCCATTTCTGCAATTTTTTGCACCGATTGACCTACAACAAAGGGGCTCATAATGCCTCTATCGCTGTCATAAGCGATGCGACTTACTTTTTCTATTTGCTCTGGGGAGAGGAAGTATGCTTTCTGTTTTTTGAATTCATTGATAATATCTTCTGCATTTTCTTTTTTTACTACAATTGCCTGTTCGCTGGCGCAAACCGAGCCGTTATCAAATGTTTTTGAGTAGAGGATATGCCAGACGGCAAAAGGAACATCTGCAGAAGAGCCGATGTAAACCGGCACATTACCGGCACCGACACCGATAGTGGGCGTCCCGGAGCTATAGCTCATTTTCACTATTTCCGGGGTGCCGGTTGCAAGAATAAGCGACAAAC
>MFGW01000207.1:23402-24258 GCA_001780385.1 Candidatus Fischerbacteria bacterium RBG_13_37_8
CAGCCATTGTATGCAATCTTCCGGTGCACCGGCCAAACAAGCAGCTTCGTAACAGATCCGTGCCGTCTCAGAGACACAATTCTTTGTTGCAGGATTGCCACTGACTATCAACGGATTCCGTGTTTTCATAGTAATCAGGCTCTTGAAAATAGTAGTCGAAGTAGGATTAATCACAGGTATCAGACCAAGTATTGGACCAATAGGTTGTGCATATTCTATGATGCCGGTAAATGAATCTTCAGAAATAACTCCGACTGTTTTTTGCTGCTTAATTCGTTCATACACCAGGAGACTGGCAATTACATTCTTAATGACTTTATGCTGCCATATTCCGAGACCAGTTTCCTCGACCGCCATTTTAGCAAGTTTCACCCTGTTATTCATAGCTGCCAGGTAAACGGCCCGGACAATTTTATCTGTTTGTTGCTGGTCAAGTTTTTTGAACGCTATTGCGGCTACAAGTGCCCGTTGAATAATTTCTTCATTATTCGGCATATATCCCCCATAAATGTATTCTTTTCGCAAATCGCTTTGCATAGTAAGTAATTATAAAGAGAAGCACCCAACTTTGCAATAAAGGAGGGGGACAGGCATTTACAAATTTACAAAAGTGTAAATGCCTGTCCCCCTCCTTTACATTTGATAATTTCCGTTTTATAATAAGGATGCAGTGAGTACTTGGTACTATTATTTTGATATTGGTAGCTGCATAGAAGAGCAGTATGGTAAAGAAAAAGGCTGCAAAAACAGCAAATGACAAAATGAAAGGGGAAGAGCCTCTTCAGCGAAGCATTGAAGAAATGAGAGTGCTCCATTCCTTGAATCGGCGGTTATGTGATACTTTGTCGCTGGACGA
>MFGW01000207.1:24292-27190 GCA_001780385.1 Candidatus Fischerbacteria bacterium RBG_13_37_8
TACATAGCTCTTGATTTTGCATTACTTTTTTTGATGAATGGAGAAGAGTTAGCTTTGCAAGCAATACAGACTCGAAGTTCCGACATTCATTACAAAGGATCTCATATTAAACAGATTGGCAATTGTTTATGTGGATTAGCTGTCAGCCAGGGCAAATCTCAGTATTCCGAGGACATTCATAGTGACACACGCTGCACAACGGATGATTACAAGAAATCTGGCATGCATTCATATGCGGCATTGCCTTTATTCAATGGTGAGATTATTATAGGTGTGTTGGGAATAGCTACGATCACTCAACACGATTTCCTTCAACATGCTATCTTTCTTGAAACAGTGGCAGGAACTATCAGCATGGCAATAAAATGCTCACTGCAGCACAAAGAATTGGAGCGGCATGCATCGGATCTCGAACAGCAGGCAGGGGAACGGTTGCAGGCAAAGCAAGCGCAGATGGAGATTGAAGAACGCCAATCAGCAATCATAAGCACTATGCAATTGATTCTCTATTGTGCCGAGACACCGAGTCCTTTCAGCGCGACCTGGATGACGGAAAATGTTGAGCAAGTCACTGGATTTCATGTCAAGCTTTTTCTTGAGGAACCGGGATTCTGGTCATCGCGAATTCATCCGGACGACAGCAGTCGTGTGGAGCATGCATTTGAATTAATACGTTCAAAAAAAACGATGGATTTGGAATATCGCTGGAGATGTGCAGATGGTGCATATCGCTGGTTTCTCGACCGGATTGTTTCTATACAGAAGGAGTATAAAGGGAGAGTTGAGTATTTCGGGATTTGGTTGGATATAACCGCTCGCAAGCAGCAGGAAGAAGCGTTGCGCAGGAGCGAGGAGCGGTTCCGAGCATTATTTGAACAGGCGGCAGTGGGTGTTGCGCAGATTGATACAGCGTCAGGTCGCTACTTACGTGTCAACCGGAAATTTTGTGATATTGTCGGATACACAGGCAAGGAATTAGAAGAACTGGACGTTCAAACTATTACCTATTCGGAGGATCTTCTTAAAGATGTCTATGATATGAAATCATTAATTTCGGGAAAAATCAGGGAATTCACCGTTGAAAAACGTTATAAGCATAGCAATGGGCGCATCGTATGGGTACACCAAACCATTTCACCATTGTGGTCACCGGGAGCTCCTCCCGTTTCTCATATAGCGGTGGTGCAAGATATAACTGAGCGCAAGCGTGCAGAAGAAGCGCTTGAAATATCTGAGGTACGTTACCGGCGCCTTTTCGAAACGGCAAATGAAGGAATCTTGATACTTGATGCTGATACGGGACAAATATGCGACACAAATCCTTACATGGAAAAAATGTTCGGATATACCCGCAGTGAATTAACAGGTAAAGCTCTCTGGGAAACCGGTTTATTCAAGGATAATGAGTCAGGCATTGCTTTTTTCCGGGATCTGAAAACAAAAGATTACCTGCGATTCGAGAACCTGCCGATTAAGAATAAGGCAGGGGAATCCGTGAATACTGAATTCATAAGCAGTATTTATCTTGTCGAAGATTGGAAAGTAATTCAATGTAACATAAGAAAACTCCCGGAATGCATGTAAATTCAACGAAAATATTTTTATATTATTCAATAAAGTTATAATTCAAGGAGGAATCAAAGCATGAGGTTTATTATTATCGTAATGTTGGTGTTTGGTGGACAGATGCTTTACGGCAGTAGTCCTGCTGACACTCAGCAAGATTTGTTCTTAAAAGCAATGCAGACTGAACTCACGAGAGAATTTGGTATTTTAAAAAAGGGAGAACCGCCTGTTTATTATCTTGCCTATCGTGCAGAAGAAACCAGGCAGGAGGTTTTAGAAGCTACACTGGGAGATATCTGTACTGATCTGTCATCGCATGAGCGAAAGGCAGCAGTTCATGTCCGTGTGGGTTCTGTTCAAATAGACAATACTCATGAAATAAAGGGGGAAAGTGGAGTAGATTATTCTGCGTACCGGCAGCCGGAATTACTTCCGCTGGATAATAATGATAAGGTGATACAAAAGGAACTCTGGCGGATAACGCAGAAGGAATTCAGCAAAGCCGTGGAGCGATACCAGAAAGTAATAGCAGATGAGACAGTAATGGCGAAAGCAGAAGACCAGTCTGCAGATTTTACGACTGAGAAAGCCATCGTTGATAGTAAGCAGGAGGGAACATTTGCTGTGAACAAGGCATATTGGAAAGATATCCTCCAGAAGATAAGCAAGGTATTCCGCGCTTTTCCGGATATATACACTTCCGGTGTGAATTTCAATGCTGTTCGCAGTATCAATTATTACCTCGATTCTTCCGGAACAATGCTCAGGCATTCTGACGTGTATGTGCGTTTGCATATATCTGCAAGCAGTAGAAGTGATGATGGTATGCCAATATATCTGCATGAATCATTCAGCGGATTCACGGAAAAAGAAATCCCGGATGAGCAGACGCTGTTGAACACAGCGCAGACGCTGGCAGAAAAAATTATTAAATTACGGGTTGCGCCGATAGTTGAGCCGTATAATGGACCGGCGATTTTCTTACCAAAAGCGACGGGTGTATTTTTTCATGAAGTAATGGGACATCGACTTGAAGGGCACCGGCAAAAAAGTGAGCGCGAAGGGCAAACATTCACTAAGAAATTGGGCAAAGAAATCCTCCCCGCATTTATGGACGTTGTTGATGATCCGACACAGCAATATTTTCAGAAGATACCCTTGCTGGGGTATTATCTTTATGATGATGAAGGAGTTAAAGCTCAGAAAGCAATTCTTGTGGAAAAAGGAATTCTGAAAGGATTTTTGATGAGCCGTTCTCCCATAGCGGATTTTTCAAGTTCAAACGGACACGGCAGAAGCAATATTGGCATAAATCCCGTTGCACGCCAGGCA
>MFGW01000207.1:27215-28649 GCA_001780385.1 Candidatus Fischerbacteria bacterium RBG_13_37_8
CCATTCCCTATGATGAGTTGAAAGCAAGGTTAATCGAAGAATGCAAAAAGCAGAACAAGCCTTACGGTCTGGTATTTGCGGACATATCCGGTGGATTTACGGTAACTGAGCGTGCATTTTTACAGGCATTCAAAGTAATTCCACTTGAAGTATACCGCGTATATACAGATGGAAGACCCGAGGAGTTGGTGCGCGGTGTTGACATCGTAGGCACACCACTGGCAGCATTGGATAAAATTCTGGCAGCTTCGGATAACTATGATGTGTTCAATGGATTTTGCGGTGCTGAATCCGGTTATGTTCCTGTAGGAGTTGCAGCGCCGGGAATGCTCGTAGCTGAAATCGAAGTAGAGAAAAAGGAGAAGGATATGATAAAACCAGCCATTCTTCCCTCACCTCTTTCAGGAGGTGACCAATGAAAAAGATAGTGTTTGTTCTCTGTTTATTATTTAGTGTTGCTTTATATGCCGGGGATAAGGAAATATTTGAAGCCATGAATGCAGAGATTCAAAGAGCCATGGCTAATTTAAAAATAACGGGAATGAATTCACCTTATTTCATTTCACTACGGATGCAGGACATAAAAACCGAAAATATATTTTTTGCCTCCGGTGCAGAAGTTATGGGCATGCAGTATCCCATGCGCCAGGTCCAGGCACTGGTACGTGTCGGCACTCCTGAAATGGATGACTCTAATTTCATCGCCGGCTGGGAACGTGCGTTCATGAATTACGACCAGAATCAACCACCGCTGAATGATGATGTGCTCGCACTTCGGCAAACCTTCTGGCTGGCAATTGATGCAGCGTACAAGAACGGTCTGCAGAATCTCTCAATAAAAAAAGGATATATCGAAAAACATCCGCAGGAAAATTATCCAACTGATTTTCTTCCCGTTCCAGAAAAAACCGATCTCATCCTGCCTTTATTCGAGCCACTCTCAATTGATCCATTGAAACCTTATGTACAGGAAATCGCAAAGCATCTGAGTGCGTTCCCTTTCCTGACCCAGGCGAATACAAACCTGTACCTGTTTGATATAGTGCAGTATTTTATGGATAGCGAGGGGAATCGCCATCGCAGACCTGCACGATTTTTGTACCTGGACATTTATGTGGAAGCATACACGGAAGACTGGTATCCAGTCGGGCAAAGAATTTTCTGGTTATCCCAGTCTAAGGATGACTTGCCCACGATCAAAGAAGTCACGACCGGTATCGATGATACAGTCGCCTACCTGAAATCCCTCCTGAATCAAAAACCACTGGAAGAATACTCCGGACCCGTAGTATTCGAGGGTGCAGCATCAGCCGTATTTTTCCTCGAACTGATAGGCGAAGGCACTTCCGGTGCTCGCGAAGTACTCCCCATAGAATTCCGCGATGAAAGCACAGGATTCCTCGCGAAACGTTTCGGCAGAAAGATCCTGCCGGC
>MFGW01000207.1:28675-29005 GCA_001780385.1 Candidatus Fischerbacteria bacterium RBG_13_37_8
ATGAAAAAATGTTCAAAAATCAAGCTCTCGCAGGGTTCATGCCGGTTGATGATGAAGGCGTTAGATCCCAGGATATCCAACTCATTTCTGAAGGCAAACTCATCGCTCTTCCCATGCGACGCACCGCTACTAAAAAATATACTGTAGTGAATGGACATGCACGCGGCAGTATCTTCCAGGAAACTGATGCTGCCATTACCAATTTATTTGTCGAGGATACTGATGGCTTGCCAGCTAATGATTTTATGGAAGAAGTTAAAGCATCTGCGGAAGACCAGGATCTGGAGGAAATACTCATCGTTGAGTCATTGCGTGGAATGGGAAATTTTG
>MFGW01000207.1:29021-30400 GCA_001780385.1 Candidatus Fischerbacteria bacterium RBG_13_37_8
ATCCTACTACGCTAATGAATCAAGCTTGCTGAGCAATCCCGCACGTATGGTATTGTACAATGTGAAAACGGGTGAGAAGCGACCTGTGTGGGGATTGGAATTTTCCAGTGTCAATGAAAGAATTCTGCGGGATATCATTGCAAGCACAAATGAACAGACACCTTATGATTTCCCCGGCAATCAATTCTCCATCAGCGTGATCGCACCCACCATTCTCGTCGAGGAAATGACGCTCCATAAAACGGAGGTACAGAAGATGCGCACTCCCAGTGTACCAATGCCGAATTAGGGACTAGGGAATGGGGAAGGCGGAGCCACTGCCAACTTTGAACCTTGAACTTTGAACATATAAAAATGGAGCTATGGAGATGCGAGACAAATTAGAATATCAAAAGGACGGATGGTATTTTGCGCAGTGCGGACGAGATCTGGAGACGCTGGTAGCGGAGGAATTGCAGGACATGCAGGTTCAGCAGGTGAAGACCGTTCGTGCAGGTGTGCATTTCCAGGCTGAACAGGAAGTATTTTATCGTGTTAATTATTGTTCAAGGATAGCCTCGCGTATTTTAGCACCGCTTGTCACTTTTCGTTGTGCATCTGAAAACGACCTGTATAAAAAAGGATACAATTTTGAGTGGGAGAAGATCCTGGATACTGCACATACTTTCGCTATTGTATCTCATGTATCAAACAGTGCCATCACTCATTCACAGTATGCCGCATTGAAATTAAAGGATGCTATTGCGGATCGTTTCCGTGCAAAGTATGGCAAGCGACCCTCGGTTGACCGCGAGAATCCGCATATATTGTTGCATCTCAACGTGCAGGACAACCGTGCTATCATAAGTCTTGATGCATCGGGAGGACCGTTGTACCGGCGCGGTTATCGCATGCAGGGAGGAGAAGCCCCTATGCAGGAGACTTTAGCGGCAGCTATCATTCGCCTCAGCGGATGGGAGGGCAAACTATTACTTTATGATCCAATGTGCGGCTCTGGCACCTTGCTCGCCGAAGCTCTGCTTCATGCGTGCCATATTCCTTCATGTTTCCGCCGGCAGTATTTCGGATTCGAACGACTGCCGGATTATGACTTAACCTTATGGCGAAAAGTGAAAAAAAACAGCGACAGCCTTATCTGCGAAATCCCTGATGATTTGATAGCAGGAAGCGACATTGAACCTTCCGTTCTCAAAATGGCTTCCGCTAATCTATCCTTAATTACATCCGGGGAAAAAGTGAAGTTAATCCAATGCGATTTTCGCCAGTTGCCTGAATTGAAAAATTACTGTATTGTGTGCAATCTGCCATACGGTGTGCGGCAAGGTGAAAAAGAAGCATTGAAATTGCTTTACAAGGAATTCGGCGATTTTTTAAAAAGA
>MFGW01000208.1:0-291 GCA_001780385.1 Candidatus Fischerbacteria bacterium RBG_13_37_8
AAAAACGGGTGCTGCTTTATCAAGAGCATCCTGATTTGCTGTGCCCGCTTCTAAGTTCGAAAGATAAACAAATTCATCAAGGTCTCCTGCAGTAATAAGAGGCCACCAATTTTCTTGATAATTATCTATTTTATCCAAAGGAGTAAGCCTGCCAATACCGGATTTCATGTATGGTCTGATACCTGGAAATCGCGCAATCATGTATGCAGCGGCAAATCTTTTTTCCTGCTTATCTTTAGCAGTTTCATATTCGCGCAGGTAATTTCCCAGTTCAGGTACAAGTGTTTTTAA
>MFGW01000208.1:302-5444 GCA_001780385.1 Candidatus Fischerbacteria bacterium RBG_13_37_8
GTTCATCAGCAATAGCATACCGCTCCAGCACTATTGCTCTTGCCCATGCTGACAGCGCAAATTCCGCACGCAGATGAGGTGCAAGCGTTTGTTTCACCACTGCCTCTTTGAGAAGCTCTAACGGGAATAGTTCATTCATTATTAGCACTGAATCTTTATCAAGAAGCTTTTTCCCTTCACCCACAGGAGCAAGCATCTGGTAATAACCATAATAATAAGCTTCTTCAGGAGGTTCATTTTGAATCATTATTTTTATATCATCAGGATAGTCTTCATCGTCATGATAGCTATCATAAAGAAAAAGAGGCATTCGTTGTGCGTATTTAAGGAATTCTTCAATGTTAGCGGATAGCTTCATCCGCAATGCCAAAAATTGATTCATTGCGGAAGGAGGCGCCTTTTTGCTATACTGGATTATAATATCATCTAATCTGTTCCGCGAATTATCATATTCTCCAGATTCAACCAACAAACGAAGTGAGTGATACATTATTGTTAGATATCCAGGATTGTGCAGACTCACTTTTTGTGCTGCTTCCTCATCACTGGTACTGAATATGATCCATACTGGATTAAGTTCCATTACTCTCGGCAATGCTACTGTTTCTACTTTTGCTCTTTCCTCCATCCAGCGCATAACATTATAATCCATTCCCGGCCAATACCAGCTTTGGTCTTGACCTCTTTCATTCTCCTGTGGCCCCCAATCACTATGCCAACGGTACCTGCCTAATATATTGTTTTTAACTGCATTCAGCACACTTTGAATTTCCCCCTCCGCAAGACCGTTTCCTTTCAATTGCCTGTACGCAAGAGCAAGATACATGTAATCATAGGACGACTGCAACACTCCCAATTCACCATTCAGGAATCCAACAGGTGGCATTTCCGGATGTGTCCTCGACACAAATACCACTTTTGGCGTCCACGGTGCACACGTATACAGCTCACCGCAACTTCCTATTATTACAATTATAACGCATATAATAAGAATTGCTCTTCTACCTGATGTCATATTTTACCCCCACTTTGCATATCATTTCATAACTTTGTGCATTTTCTGATTTATTTCTAAATAAATTTCATTTCCATTCTTTTTAAGATCAAGTACCTTGAATCTTAATTTCTTCATCTCATAATTATTCTTTTCTAATATGATAATAAAATCTCCTCTTGGGAGTGGTTTCCTATAATAAAGCGGTTCTAAAAACAAATAACCAGTGAAAGAAAAAGGATAGCCATATTTTACAGATAATTTTCCATCTTCTCCTGATTTCCCTATTAATTTATTCTCTATTTTAATTTCATTTGGCATTAGATTTACATCGGTGAAATAAATATTAACTTCAGGAATACCTGCATTATTATGAGATATTTTTCCTGAGATAATAAGCCATAAGTGCCCATCGACATAAAAACGAGCGAGTCCGAGCGCAAGCAGAATCAGCAAAAATAAGAGGAGAAATGCAAATACTATAATTCTTTTTTTTCTGCTCATAATATGTTCATTTCATCCTATCACAAAAGAGCAATGACTGTTGTTTTTAAAGAGACTCATTCTCCTCACTTTTAGTATAGTGGTAGGCAAGGACTATGCCTGCAAGAATTATCAGGGTACCGGTAGCACGCGCCATGAACGCAAGAAAGGGTGTTGCCGAAAGAAGATGCATACGTTCAAGCAAATAATTCCAATCATGGATACCGCCGCCTACAAGCGGAAGCTCCATGACAACTGCATCTCCGACATATACCGATAGATTAATAAAACTCTGTCCGAGCCACATTAATACTAACGAACCGGAATATCTTTGTCCCCTATAAAAAAAATATATGACAAAAGCAGCAGGTATCAATAATTGCATCAATGACCCGGCAGCCATTTCTATGAATTCACCCATGAAACTCAATATTACATGACCACCTTCATGCACCGCCAAATTCACACCATCTATAAAATGCCATCTCCCCGGCGTAATAGCACACCATAGAAAATATAACGCAAATAAACCTAAAGCTATTAGTTTCGGTATGCGATTTATATAATCCTGATTCTGCACAGTCATGATACCTCAGTATACTAAAATACTCTGCAATCGTCTAGAAAAGAAAGGTAGAGGTTGAGAGAAGCTTGAAGTTATGAAGAGGTCAAGAATGTGGTTTAGGGAAAAATCCTATTTATTTCGATATTAGCCGCTCGTCAATCTCAACTCCGTTTGAACTTCAAGCTTGATCTATCTTTACCTCTTCCTCTTCCTGCCTCTACCTCTACTTCAACTAATTCGCGACTTATTATATAGTTCTACAGTCGTTTAAAAACAATCTCTTTTACTTTTCCGGTATCGAGTGAGAAGCCTGTAATGTGGTTTGAATTATTGCGCTGAAATTTAAAGATCAAGCCGGACACAGTAAATTCATCCTGCAAGGTTGGTTGCAGTGGCAATTGTTCCGGATCATATTTTACTGAGAGGAATAACGTATTATCCTTGAAGAGAACCGTGTACTTGACCTGCAATTCTTCACTGAAATATTCACCGGTATAGTGCGTCAATTCTTCCGGTACAGGATTTACCAGCACGACCGGTTCAAATTCATAGTACACTTCATCTTCCAGGCTCACATGCATAATATTTTTATTATCTTTTTGTTCGAAGGAAGCTTTCATGCGGTAATGTGCGTTGACTGATTGAAATTCAGTTTTACTAACCGGAACGAAGGTGAAGCTGACACCGGTTGTTGTTGTGACGAGCAGCTTACCTTTTTTTGCTTCGAGTTGCCAGAAATTACCGGTGGTGGTATTTCGATAGGTACCGGTTTTTTCCTGGAGGAGTTTTTGCGAAATTTTAACCGGTTTGACTTTCGATGCAGGTTTGCGCGGTTCTTCCTTGAATTGATCTGCAAGAAAAATATCAGCCACCTGGTACACTAATCCGAAAGTGTTGACGCTATCTACATTCGCCAGGACCGCAACACTGAATTTCTGCTCCGGGAAACGTACCATAAAAGAACGGTATCCCATCCAAGCACCGCCATGAACCTGCGTGTGTAATCCCTTGTAATCCATTATGCCAAGTCCGTACGCATAATCAATTTTATCACCATTTGCAAGAATGCCGCGTGCCACGATCCGCTCAATAAATTCATTGCCGCCTGCCAGCTTGTTGTTATAAAAATTCTGATCCCAGAGATACAGGTCTTCCACCGTTGTGTAAACTCCGCCATCACCCACATCATCCAGAAGTGACATTTCAATGCGGTACTTTGCATCTTTGAGCGCATCATAAGCCATCGCACGTTCCTTGACCAGCACGGTGTGGTCATCGTGGTAATGCGTGTTTTTCATGCCGAGCGGCTTGAAGATATTCTCATCCGCGAACTGACGTAGTGACATATCGGTCAGTCGCTTGACGAGTATTGAGAAGAGAAAATAACCAGTGTTGCTGTACAGGTGTTCATCACCCGGCATGAAATTCAATTTTTTCTGGCGTGCGATGATAGATAGGATATCGTCATCCGGCGTATCATTTTGCATATTATATCCCGCCAATCGCATAAGTGTATCATAATCACGTAATCCGCTGGTATGATAGATCATCTGCCGAATAGTGATTGGTTTGCCGTAATCCGGCAATTCCGGGATGTATTTACGAATATCGTCATTAACCGAGAGTTTGCCCTGCTGTTCCAGAAGCGCAATAGCGAATGCGGTGAATTGTTTCGACATCGAGCCAACGTCAAAGACCGAGGTCGTAGTCAGTGGAATATTATGCTCAAGATCAGCCATCCCATAGGCATGCTTATAAAATATCCTGCCGTCTTTTATTATTGCAACTACGCACCCCGGCGAATCAGGTTTATTCCATTCCTGAAACAGCACATCAACTTTCTTTATGTATTCATTATCCGGCACATCATTTGCGCATGCATGGTTTCCGCAATAAAACAATGCGATGCTTATAAATACAAATAAGGCAATCACGAAGTTATAATATTTTATTTTCATACAATATACTCCTTTAAGTCTTATATTTTATTCTGTGAGGGATGATAAGTAAAGCGTCTCCTGTCATTGTGAGTTTGCCGGAGACAAACGTAACAATCCCTGACGGAATAGAAGCATAGTCCATAACGGATTATTACGTCCCGCTGACGCGGGACTCATAATGACATTGCGTTACGGATTATTACGCATTCCTGACGGCCACACGAAGGGCAGACGCATAGGTCTGCCCCTACATTCCCCAGTCCCCAGTCCCTATTCCCCAGTCCCCAGTCCCCAGTCCCCAGTCCCTATTCCCCAGTCCCCAGTCCCTATTCCCCAGTCCCCAGTCCCTATTCCCCAGTCCCCAGTCCCTATGTTATAATGAGTCTTACGCTACCCCAACAACAGCTCAGGAGGAATCATGAATAAATACAACATACCGGGTGTGAAAACATTTGAATATACAAAAATTATCGGCATTGAATATATTGAATTTGGCAAAAATATTTTAATTGATGATTTTGTGCTTATCTATGCGACGGCAAAAATGAAATTTGGCAATTATATACATATTGCATCATTTACAACGATGACAGGAGGTGAATATCTTGAGCTTGGTGATTTTTCCGGCATATCACATGGCAGCAGGATACTGACAGGTTCGGATGATTTCAAAGACTGGGGATTTGCTAATTCTACGATTGATGAGAAATACCGTAATGTAAAACGTGCACCGGTTATTGTAGGCAAATTTGCTGATGTAGGCTGCAACTGTGTTGTATTGCCTGGTGTGACGATAGGTGAAGGTGCATCTGTTGGTGCCTGTTCAGTAGTTACGCGTGACCTGGAACCATGGGGCATCTATCTCGGCAATAAACGAGTTGGCTGGCGCAATAAAGATGGAATCATGAAATCATATGAGCAGTTTTTGAAAGATCAAGCAGAAAAAAAATAAAGACACATTTTGTAGGGGCGGACGCATGTGTCCGCACTCAAAAGCACAAAGGCATAAAAAGAATGAATAGACAATACCAGGAATCCAGGCAGAAAAATATGGTCAGGAAAACAATTATTCCGGTAATTATTATTATTGTGACTATTCTATTCAGGTTTATGGCAGTGGAGAGGGATGGGCTTACCATAGATGAATTTTACACGTATCA
>MFGW01000208.1:5452-6104 GCA_001780385.1 Candidatus Fischerbacteria bacterium RBG_13_37_8
CCGTGAACATCTATGACTTTGATAGACTACTGTTCATTGAACAGGTGCCGCCGCTGTTTTTTGTGTTCGAGAAATTATTCACGGAAGTCACAGGTTATTCCGAAGCATCGTTGCGATTCATATCCGTGCTCAGCAGTGCGTTTGTTTCGCTTCTCATTTATCTATTCGTGTTCCGTTTTTCGGGCAGTATGTTTTACGGCGCAGCGGCATCACTTATCTACCTCTGGTCACCCCTTGCCGAATACTATTCGCACATGGCGCGTCCCTATGGTTTACTGTCGCTTTTCTTTTTTGCATCATCGGTCTTTTTGGTTAATTATCTCGACAAGCCGAATTTCCGTTCGCTCGCCGGTTTCACCGTATGCAATTGCTGCCTTCTCTACACGCATTACTATGCCATATTCATGATGCCGGTTCTATATAGTACACTCATTCTGCTTGCCAGTGAACGAAAGCCAGCATTCATCACTGGGCTGAAAAGCGGCGGCATTGTATTACTCGCATGGACACCGTGGCTCTATCCATTCATCAAGCATTTCACCAGTGTCAGTAACAGCTATTGGATCCCTGTTCCACACCTTGCCGATATCTATGCAATGTTCAAAGTACACTACGGTTACAGCATCGTAATAGTATTGTTATGTTTGCTTCC
>MFGW01000208.1:6385-7517 GCA_001780385.1 Candidatus Fischerbacteria bacterium RBG_13_37_8
TTGAACAGAATGCGTTGATCGAAGAATACGGCATATTCAAATCATTACAGAGTCCGCTATATCATCTCGCCGCAGGCGGAAAAACACTCTGGCTGTATCAGAATCCTTCACAATTACCCACCGGGAATTCTTTGAAAACAACGCTTAGCGCAGAATGCTATCTTGTCCGTGGGAGAATCAACAGCAACACCACTTTCAGCATGTCTATCAAAGTTTATTCAACTGTATTGTACACATATAACGGCACTGAAAAAACAAAATATCTCGAACCACGTCAAATATGCCTGCCTTCAGAAAAAAACAATGTAGAAATTACGATATCCACTTCCCTGCGCGATATTCAGTGGCTTTCATTTCAGGAAGTCTCATCTTCGTCATAGACTTTTTCGATAATGTACGGTGGACGCTTTTTCACCTGTGCCAGCGTGCGCCACAGATACTCGCCAATTGTGCCCAGCATAAGCATCTGAAATCCAGACAATATGAGCAATGCTATCATTATCGGCGCCCATCCTTTTATCGGTATGTTGCCAAATATCCGCGCAAAGAAAATAACAATTGCATACAAAATGCCGAGCAGTGAGACGATAATACCCATTACGGACATTAACCGTAATGGAAAATACGAATACCCCAACACTCCATCAATCAAGTAGGTGATCTTTTTGGAAAATGTCCACCGTGATCGCCCGACTTCACGCTTCCGCCTTTGATACGGGATAAATTTTGGCTTGAAACCAGTCCATAATACCTGCCCCTGGAAAAATGCATTCGCCTCGCGATTATCTAAAATTATATCTTTCACCTTATCACTGACAAGCACAAAATCAAACCCACCCTCCGGCATGTCCGGAAAACTTAACCTGCGCATAATCGAATAAAAAATGCCCGAAGTGAACCGGCGAAATAATGATTCATCGCGGCTGGAACGTGTGCAAATCACAACCTGGTAATGCTCGTCAAAGTATGCTTTCAGCATGTCATGTATCAATTCCGGCGGGTCCTGCAAATCTGCCGAAATATTGACCACACACCTCCCGCGTGCATACTCATATCCAGCCAGGATAGCGCTTCCCTGTCCAAAATTGCGCGATAATTTGATGATTTTCACATACTGCGGATACTCCTTCTG
>MFGW01000208.1:7549-9923 GCA_001780385.1 Candidatus Fischerbacteria bacterium RBG_13_37_8
GTGAACCATCATCTACAAAAATACATTCATATGTTCTACCGGTATTCTTATTCGCGACATTTTCGCGTATCTGTTCGAATGTTTTGCGGATGCTGCCCGCATTATCAAATACCGGTATGACTATGGAATAATCAATATGTTTTTCGTTCATATGCTATACATTATTGTATACTAAATTGAAGCCACAGTAAAACAATTGAGGGAATAGGAAGTGTAGGGGCAGACCTATGCGTCTGCCCTTTTATTCCTGATCTTTTCCGGGCTAAGTCGCGGAAAAAATTGTGTTCTTTACATATTATTTTTACCAGAGTGTATACTTTCTGGCATATAAAAATGTTTACTTTTGGACATGCAATCAGCAACCTTTTTTTATCAGATGAGTGGCTGTAATAATTACTTTATTTCCAAATGAGGACAGTGCTTGATTTACAGCAAATTTTCCAGCATTTTTCAATCAATTGTTTAAGCAAAATAAAACAAATTTCTGGCATTATTCTTGCCTTGTGGTACAAAACATGGTTAATTACATTAATTCTTTTGAATAGTAACAATTAAATTATAACACTATAAAGGACAAGAAAATGAAAACGTGCAAACTTATTTTATCTCATCCCAATGACAAAAAATTTAGAGATGCAGGAGAAAACATATTTTGGGATAACTTGCCTCATAGCTATAGCGTTTACTTATTTTATTATCCAAGTGCTTTTACGGATGAAACATTCGAAAAAAATCTCAGAGACCTGGAAACTACGACAGGAGATAATCTTTTCATTAACATAGTTAAAATTAATGACCGGAACTATGGGAAAATTGCCCATATCTTTAAGATTAAACATTTGCCAACAATAATAATAACAGCAATAGATGAATTAGCATCCGAATCCGAAGAATTTCTCACTGCCTATATTAAAATTGACAACAAGCAATTATTAAGCTCACCAGAATTAGTAATCCAATGTATAGAAAGACTATATAATCTTTTTGTTCGGGGAAATATCTCAGAAGTTATGAAACAGGCTGAGCGACATAGACTCAATTTAATTATTTTAAAGATAAAAAAGATTACTATGCAAGCCTTGAAGGGAATATGGCAATTTATTGAAGGACGAGACATCAGCATATCGATACTGGAAGGTAAATTTGAGATTAAGCAGTAAAAGATTTAAATATTGCTTTTCAGAAAGCAAGCAATAGTTATAGGCATAAATAATTATTATCACTCTGATTTTGAAGGAACGGGATCCCGCAAGAAAGAATCGTTCAGTCTGGATAAATAATAGAAACGATTCGTCAAATAATAAGATATTACCAATAATGGCAGATTGGAGATTACAAAATAATATAAAAACATTATGGGATGGAAAAGTAAATATATCTTCTCCTAATCTATCATGCAAAGGACCTAACCAGATTGATGTGAGACCTTCTGATGCAAATTCAACAGCATACTCTACAATAAAGATTGAGGCTTGGTGGGCTGATGGTCATGCAAGAATATTGTGTGCCAAGACTGGGGATCCAAATAGTCCAGCTCCTTACGAGCCAGTTTCCACGAATACTGCATGCGATAAACCATGGAATCTTACAGATGGTGTATGCGATAATAAACAACTATTCGTTGCAGGACAACAGGGCTCATTCACTGAAAATGATGAGCTTACCTATTGCACTCCCTCAGCATGTGGCATAAGTGATGTAAATCCATGTATAATGCACATGAGAATATCTCAGCGATTTGCTGGAGATAATTACAAAGTTTATTTTTATCCCGAAGGAAGCAGCTATAATAAAACAATGTCTGCAACGAATAATATTACAGCATGGAAACACCTTCATATAGAAAAAGATAAAATGTTCAAGAAAGGGGGCTTATTAAGGTTTGACGCAGCCAAGGGGGCTTCTCAAATTTATATTGCAAAATATGCTAATGGCCAAAGGTACGATCAAATATCTCCAGGCGCTGCAATAGCAATATTTGATTCACAATATAATTATGAAGGATCACATGATCAAGCATGTGTTTGCGCTATTACCGATAATGATCCAGATAACTTTTCCTTTAGAATAGATCTTGCATCTATTTGGAATTGCAATCCACCTTGTAGTTATCAACTTGACAACTCATATAAATCCAGTCCTCCAAACGATAATCATTATTGGACTTTTCATTTCTCAGAACTGCAAGCTCCTGCAGAAGCATCAGCAGCAGTTGGAGTAATTTCATCTGATTTTTATGAAGCCTGCACCTCTGATTCATATCAGCCGTTTTATGATGCCTTTGTTCAATTTGAAGTTCCTCCAGATAATCCTTTTCTTCCTCCATCTCCTGGTCATGGAGCAGTACCTTTCATGCCTCTACAATGGTGTGATG
>MFGW01000208.1:9983-14592 GCA_001780385.1 Candidatus Fischerbacteria bacterium RBG_13_37_8
TTCATCAGATATGGTTCTTAGATAAAAATCCTAAGCCGCTAGATCCGCCAGATCCAGATCCAAAATGGCATGAAAATATTGAACATAATTATATACATGTAATAGGAGCTTCAAGACATTCTTTGGCTGCTGGCTATGCATCCTCACTTTCCGATTATGCATATATATTCATAGAAAGCATTTACAATGATTGCACCTCTTGCTCAGAGACTGAAAAAATGAACTATATCATAAGAACCACAGAACATGAGCTCGGCCATCAATTTGATATAAACTTGGCTCAGGCAACTCAATGCGAATACCCTAGACATCATTGTGTTAACGATGCCTGGTGCGGTATGCCAAACGGCTCTTGCAAATATCCTGATACTACTTACGATAACGAATTTTGCCTTATGAGGCAACTAAGTGAAGATGAAACTAAGAATCTTAAAATGAGGACAGATAAAATAAACAGGTTCGATTGCAATGAATTAATTTCGTTGACAGGAGTATGCAGCCCTTTTGACTGTTGTGGCAGTCTAGGATCTATTAGAACAAATTCTGATCCTGAATAAACTTTATTAATAAAAGGAGGATTATATGAAATTTAAGATTTTCTTTGCAAGCTTATTGATATTATTTTCGGTTATGAGCTCTTATGCTCAATTGAAAATGGAACTAATTCCAATAGAAAAAGTATGGCTATTAGGCGAGCCTGTTTATTTTGCAAAAGCGCATCTTAAGAATGAAAGCAATAAGATTTTAAAAACTTATTACCCACTCAATTATTGGGATGGAACACCTATGAAATTAATTATAGAACCAAGGGAAGGATACGTCCCATTAGAGCCGAAACAGATAGACTTTACGAAGCTCATATTTGAATATGAACCTAATTGGGAGATGAATGTAATATTGTGGGCAGATATAATAAAGACTGGTATGTACAAAGCTAAGATTGTTTATGATGCGACCGCTATATCGCAAATCTCCTACGTACCTGATGCTTTAATCGGGCCAATTGAATCCAATGAAGTAACATTTAAAGTTAAAGAACCTGTCGGCATTGATAAAATCGCATATGATGCATTCAAAAAGTCTAAGAGAAATATTGCTACAATTGGCGGAATGCCACATATTATGTTAGAAAAATACCCCACATCAATATATGCTGGCTGGGCACTACGTAATTACGAGCCCACTTTAAATCTCGAATTTCATGCTGAATTACTTTTTCAAGATGCTGAATTAATCCAAAAAAAAGATATCAAAATAAACCTCAACTCATGTCATTATGTAATAGATATAAATGCTAAAACAAAGGAAAAAAAGATACGTTTCTGTGATGAAATAGCATCCAGTTATATTAACAAAGCAAGCATATTTTTAAAAGCACGTTCTGATTTCTATTATTCCAATTTGCTCTGGACAAAATTAGGTGTTGCCTATGCTCTATTGAATAGGTGGCAAGAAGCTAAAGAGGCTTTTGAAAAAGCTCTATCATTTCCTTGGGATCCCTTAAAACTTAATAATATTGAATTAAATACTAGCAGAAAAAATGAAGTAATAAAAGCAGTGGATTTAATAACAAAGAATAAATTAGCAAAATAATTCCTTATTTCCTTATCTGAATAATTCGGAATTAAAAAAGAAGAAGTATATTCTTTGCGAGTTCAGCTGTAGGGGTGGACCAATGTGTCCGCCCTTTTGAACGCACAGTCATTGTGAGTTTGCCGCAGACAAACGTACCAATCGCGGCTCTCTATCATTGTGAGCTTGCCGAAGGCAAACGTAACAATCCGTAACGGACTATGCTTCTAATTCCGTCAGGGTTTGCTTCGCTTTGCTATGCAAAGCTCGCAAAGACAGCATGTCCGTTAGGGATTATCACGCAGTTCATAATGACAATGTATTTTTTATCTCTGTTATACCTATGGTTAAAAATCATAAAAAGTATTTGCGATTTAGTTCAAGAAGAATTAAGACCTATTAATTTGCTAATGCACGCAATTTCTTTTTCTACCTGATAATAATGCTGATCTAAAGGGCTATTTAATTTTTCAGGGGCTCTGGTTTTTATCGGATAGCGAGCGATGCGAATTAAAGGATTGCATAGTTTATCAGCCAGCGAAGGAATTATTGCAGCTATTCGAAATCCCTGAGGAGTAATTTTATAACGATTTTGATCAGAAGGACGAACGATCAGGTTTTTGGCTCGCAATTTACGTAAATCATAGCTCAGTTGAGGAGTTGAATACTGTTTTTTGGTAGTGCTTAAGATAGATTCCCGTAGTTCGGATATCCGAAAACCATCGGGATACTGCGCTAAATGTGGCAGTGTGGCAAGCAGTGTTATTATGCGATCATTTTCTAGCTTAATGCCGGATGTATGACAACGGCCTATCAGACCGGGTTTAGCAAGAGCGGCGATCTCACCGTCACTGCTTAATGCCTGATGTACAGAAGACTGAGCTCCTTGAAAGGTACATAGAGATTTTTCCATTCGTTCTTTAAGTGGATTTAAATTAGAAATAGATTTACGTACACGAAGATCCCTGACATTGTTAATGGTAATTTCTGAGCGGAAAATGCGCTGAAATTTATTATATTGTCTCAAAAAGCATCCGCGAGAATGAATCTTCATAACGGTAATAGATTCAGTTTGATGATGAATACGCAGATCACAGTCTTTTTTATGTTTTTTGGTAGCATTATGACCAAAGTATCTCTGAATCTGTAAGGGATGGAAATGATCATAATTAACAGCAATATGTTGATGAAATAGCTTGGTTAGATTCCATGAATTCTTAAAAACCATATTGTGGCTGTATTCAATTTGATGAAAAAACCATTGGTATCGGAATTTGCTTTTGTATCGTTCTTCATAACTTAAAATAGGGAAAAGACGATAGACCCAATGATCACAAACAGATTGTATTTTTTTATAATCTAAAGAATCTGCGATGCTTTGGAGTTTCTCTGGATTATCCGCATCAGTAATTGCATTATCCTCAGATTTTACTCGAATTCCCTTGCGAAAAGCTTCTCGCACCAGCCAGCGATTCCCGTTTAGATATACTTTAACATTACAAGGAAGATGTGAAGAAAAACGAAAACTGATTGGCCCCCAATATTTATCTACAAGATAGAAATGAAAGTGATCTATGCATCTATTTTCACGTGTGATATTGCGATGACGTGGATTTTTATTGTGTATTGATGCTTGACTCGCGAATGAATACGCCATCTCTCGTGATTTGATAATAAGATAAACCCCAACAAAGTTCTGATCCTTTGGAAGATATTGCTTGGCAATTTCATTCTTATCTTGATCAGCTTTTAAAGATAGTATAGGAATAGAATGCTCATCAGCATATTTTTTTACGTTAATATGAAACTTTGCTGAAAAAGATTCGAACCATGATTTTGTTAATACAACATCTGGGTCCAAAGAACGTGCCCAGTAAACTACACCTCCTCCATCTTTTCCCTGTAGAACAGGAACATGACCACGAATTACAATTCGATCAAATGAACAATAAGAAAACTTTGTGATATCTTTATACATTGTTTCTAAAGCAAACTCCATAGATTCATTCCTTAATAAAAATATTTAATTCAATGTATCATGAATGAATCCCGTGGTAAATAATTCTATTTAATTATTCTGCTTAGATTTAAATTCCTCTGCACTTTGTGCCTCTGTGCCTTGCAAATTGCTCCGAAATACTTATGATAAGAACGGCTAAAAGCCGTCGCTCACCCAATAGGGTGAGCACTAGGTTCTCTGTGGTTTAAATTTTTCGAATTATCTTAATCCTCCACCGCACCGTACCAACCCGTATCAGCCGCAATCTCATCCGCTTTTTCCTTCCCACAAAGCAGCCTGCCGAGGCGGAAGAAATGCCGCTTCATCGACTTGATGTCCGTGAGCTGCGCAAGCGTTATCTCGATGACTTCATAATTGCGGCTGCGGAGCTCTTCGCGAATCTGGCGGTCTTTGTGTGCGGTTGCCGGATTGCCGTGAATATGCCGGCTCATTCCGTCAAGATATATGCATATGCCTTCCTTGATGTCGTGCGGATCATCGAAATAGAAATCGGGGTAGGTGGTGCCGAGCGGGCGTCCGAGCTCTATCGGATACTGCATACGAAATGCGGTGAATCCCGCTCTCTCGAGCATTGCCTTAAGGTTCTGCTCATTGAGATTCACGGGTCCTTGCGTGTCCGTCACTGCCGGCATTGCGGGCGGTATGTCATGCGTGAATGCGAGTACCGTTCCGTATTCCTGGAGGCATTCGTGTGCATGATGCCGGTTGAGGTAGCGATGATAGAATGCATTGCGGAAATGCTGGAGACAATCAATGCACGACCGCTTACATTCTCCCGCACAATTCTCCACAAATGCACTCCCCGCGCTTATTATTTCTTCCCAGCGTGTGATGATTTGCTCGAGCAACCCGGAACCTCCCGGCATGGGATCATATAACAGTACATTCACCTGCGCCTGCCCGGGACTGCCTATGCACAACAATTGCAGGTCTTCCATCTCCATGTCGAGAAGATGTGACGCCGCTTTGCGTATCGCTTCCATGATCGAGTATGCTTCCTCTCGCGTCGCGCACTCA
>MFGW01000208.1:14739-14878 GCA_001780385.1 Candidatus Fischerbacteria bacterium RBG_13_37_8
ATACCGGATAGCCGCATTCCTCCTGCGTCTGCACTTTCGCCGTGGGTCCAATATTGACGAGGCGTAAATGTACTGCCGTGCGATGCGTAAGTATGCGCGTTCCCCATTGATATGCTTTCCCACCGCTGTGCCGCGCTTG
>MFGW01000209.1:0-1034 GCA_001780385.1 Candidatus Fischerbacteria bacterium RBG_13_37_8
GTATCGCAGGACCACCCATTTTGAATTATTTATTCTAATATTGTTTATTGCTTCTATGTAATATTTCATGTAATATGCCATTTTGTCGGGTGAAATGTCACTTAATTCGCTTATATTATCGCTGGCTCTTATTCCTATAAAAGCAGCCATTTCTTTCATCCGGGTAAGTTCATACTTTGCCATGGATTTCAATTGCTCCACAGTGGCTTCTTTGAGTATTTCTCTCATAACACTGTAATCTTTTAAATCTGTAAAAGGCAATCCTCCGGCTTTATATACTTCATTAATAACGGCCCTCACCAGTGGGATTGCAGAATTTCCCACGCTTTCCACTAAGACTTTTTCTTCCTTTTGCACCCTGCACGAATAATTTACCAGGGTTTTTGCGAGCTTTTTTATTCTTGGATCCATTGAACCACCTTTTTTATTATAATCGATTGTTTATTTGCATAAATTTATTAGAAGTAATTATACAGCAAACGATTGTACAGTAAAAATCTTTAGGTGATATAATAAAAACTACTCTAAAAAAGGAGGTAAAATGAGATACGTTAAATTAGGTAATTCACAAATAGAAGTTTCCGTAGTTGGATTAGGTACATGGGCAATTGGTGGAAAATGGTGGGGAGGTACGGATGAAGAAGATTCTGTAGAGGCTATCCGGGCATCAATTGACTCAGGTATAAACTTCATCGATACGGCACCGGCTTACGGTCAGGGTCTTTCAGAAAAACTTGTTGCAAAAGCTTTGACAGGAAGAAGAGATAAAGTCGTAATTGCAACCAAATGCGGGCTCAGGTGGGATTTAAAAAAAGGTTTTTATTTTTTTGATTATGCTCCCGGTGTTCCGGTATATAGATATCTGGGCAGGGAATCTCTGGAGTATGAGCTTGACCAGAGCCTGAAGAGGCTTGGAACCGATTATATAGATTTATACCAGAGCCACTGGCAGGACCCGACGACACCTATTTCCGAAACAATGGAAGCGTTCCTGAAAATGAAGGAGAAAGGAAAGATAAGGGCGATAGGGGTAA
>MFGW01000209.1:1092-2713 GCA_001780385.1 Candidatus Fischerbacteria bacterium RBG_13_37_8
AGTCAATATGCTGCTGGAAAAGAATTTGAAATCCGTAGCAGAAAAATATAATGTATCTTATGGTCATATCGCAACCACCTGGCTGCTTAAAAGTCCAAAAGTCATCGCACTTTGCGGAGCAAGAAATAAGAATCAGGCTATAGAAAATGCCAGAGCAGGCAATATAGAACTGGATGGAGACGACTTAAAAAAGGTGGATGATTTTATAAAAGAATATGATATAAATCCTCTATAAAAAGAACTTATTTAATATTATTTTCGAACTGGCTGTAATAAAGTTTTGCATAGAAACCGCCCTTATCCAGTAATTCCTGATGATTTCCTTGCTCTACGATATCACCATTATTCATCACAAGAATTAAATCGGCGTTACGAATTGTGCTGAGTCTGTGGGCAATAATAAAACTTGTATGATTCTTCATCAAATTATCCATAACCTTCTGGATGAGCTGCTCTGTACGCGTATCAACGGAGCTTGTTGCTTCATCAAGAATAAGAATTTTCGGATTTGCAAGAATTGCCCTTGCTATTGTAAGAAGCTGCTTTTGCCCCTCTGATATATTGGAAGTCTCCTCATTGAGTACCATATTGTAGCCATTCGGCAGAGTATGAATAAAATGATCAATATGTGCTATTTTTGCACTTTCAATTACTTCTTCGTCCTTCGCATCCTGGCGACCATATCTGATATTCTCCAGAATTGTACCATTGTAAAGCCATGTATCCTGTAAAACCATACCAAATATGGCCCGTAAGTCCTGGCGCGTAAAATCTTTGATATTCTTTCCATCTATTAGAATAGTGCCGTCATTTACATCATAGAAACGCATAAGCAGTTTGACCATGGTGGTCTTTCCCGCCCCGGTTGGTCCCACTATGGCGATCTTCTGGCCAGGTTTAACATCAACAGAAAAGCTTTTTATGATAATCTGGTCAGGATTATATCCAAAATGAACGTTTTTAAATTCAACATTACCGGAAACAGAATCAAGCTTGACAGGTGTGATTGTTTCAGGTACTTCTTCCTTCTCTTCCAGAAAATCAAATACACGCTCTGCTGAAGCGGCGGTCTGCTGAAGAACATTTGAAATATTAGCAAGTTGTGATATTGGCTGCATGAATGATCGGACATATAAAATAAATGCCAGAATATCACCGATTGCCAGTTTGCCTTGAGCTGCAAGCCATCCGCCCAATACGCATACTGCCACATAACCAAGATTTCCGACAAAAGATGTTACGGGCATCATCATACCGGATAAAAATTGTGATTTCCACGCTGCGCCATACAGGACATTATTATAGCTGTCAAACTTCTCGGCACTTTTTTCCTCTCCATTAAAGGCTCTCATTACATTGTGTCCACCGTACATCTCTTCAACATGACCATTGACATGTCCCAGATAATCCTGCTGCTGCTTGAAGTATTTTTGTGATCTTTTAACGACAACCAATATGATTATAAGAGAAAGAGGAATGATTAAAAGCGCCACAAGTGTCATAATCCTGCTTATCGTCAACATCATTATCAGCACACCCAGAACTGTTATAACTGATGTAATTATTTGTGTCAGACTCTGGTTGAGAGTCTGGCCCACAGTGTCGACATCATTGGTCACAC
>MFGW01000209.1:2725-3194 GCA_001780385.1 Candidatus Fischerbacteria bacterium RBG_13_37_8
CACCGTGACTTGTGCCATCAAAGTATTTAAACGGCATATGGTTTATTTTTTGAGATATATCTTTTCTGAAACGGTATGTTATTTTCATTGATACACTTGACATGATCCAGCCCTGGATATATGAAAATAATGCAGAGATTAAATATAAACCCACTGAAATTAAAATAATGTTTCCTATATACCCGAAATCTATGCCGCTGCCTGTCCCGGTTATTTTACCCATTATGCCTTCGAAGAGTTTTGTGGTAGCCTTGCCGATGATTTTTGGTCCAACTATGGCAAATACTGTTGAGACTATGGTAAAAACTATTACCACTAATACTGCCGCTTTGAACTCACTGATATATTTTATAAACTTGGTCATTGTGGCCCTAAAATTTCGGGGTTTTTCTCCCTGTATTTGAAAATGAGCACCAGGAGGGCCATAGCCCAGGGGACCCTTAGGGCGTTGACTTCCAACGCGTTGACC
>MFGW01000209.1:3456-5877 GCA_001780385.1 Candidatus Fischerbacteria bacterium RBG_13_37_8
GCGCCACCTCTGCAGCTGTTCTTAACTTCTCTTCACTTGCATTTTCATCTGCGTATCGCAGATTGCTTTCGATGGTGCCGCTGAAGAGTATGCTTTTCTGAGGTACATACCCAATCTTATCCCGCAAATCATGTTGTTTGACTTCCCTTATATCAATACCATCAACGAGTATTTTTCCCTTGCTGACATCATAAAAACGCAGGATAAGGTTAACAAGTGTCGATTTTCCTGAACCAGTAGGTCCAATAAAAGCCGTTGTTTGTCCTGGTTTTGTTGAAAAGCTTATATCATGCAGAACATCTTCGTCTGCCCCCGGATATCTGAATGAAACATTTCTGAACTCAATTGCTCCAAAACCGGAGCCGCTAAAATGCTTTGCATTTTGGGGATCCCGAATAATAGCTTCAGTTTCCAGTACATCGGCAACACGGCCGGCAGAAACCGAAGCTCTCGGTATCATTATGAACATTATAGACATCATTAGGAAGGCCATAACAATCAATATCGCATACTGTAAAAATGCCATCATATCACCAACCTGCATTTTGGATTGTGCCACCTGATGTGCACCTACCCAGATAATCAGCAGGGACAGCCCGTTCATTATAAGCATCATGACCGGCATCATTACAACCATCACACGATTTATAAATAAATTTGTTTTTGTAAGGTCAATGTTGGCCCTGTCAAATCGATCTTCTTCAAATTTCTGTTTATTAAAAGCTCTTATTACCATCATACCCGAGAGATTTTCACGTGTTATAAGGCTCAGACGATCGATAAGGTTCTGAATAATTTTAAATTTTGGTAAAGCTATAGAGAATACCACAATTATAAGAGAGACCAGAGTAACAATGGCAACAGCGATAATCCAGGACATTGATGTGCTTTTATCAAGCGCAAGTATTATTCCCCCGATACCCAGAATGGGCGCATAGAAGACAATTCTTATTAATATTATTATAAGCATTTGAATCTGGGTAATATCATTGGTTGATCTTGTAATAAGTGAGGCAGTAGAAAATTTATCAAACTCAGCATTTGAAAAATTTTCAACTTTATTAAACACCTTTTTACGCAGGTTCCTTGACAGCCCGGCTGCTGTTCTTGCAGAAAGGTATCCAACTGCAACTGTAGAAGCTGCTGATAAAAGGGATAAAAGAAGCATTAATAGTCCCGTATACCAGATATAATTACTTTGAATCTTATCTGTATCCATGCCGAGGGCGGAGTACTCTGCTTTTACGGATCCAACAGCCATTTGTGTTACCATTTTGTCACCTAGCGCCTCAAATTGCTTATCAATAGCGGTATGGATCTTTAAAAGCTGATCGTCAGGTAAATTTGCAAGCATATTAAAAATCTGGTCCGATGTCGTACCTTCCGGAATCTTTGTAAAATCAAGGCCCAACTCATCACCAGTAGCTGACGCCCTGGATGGATCCGTTATAATCTGTTCGATAGCCGAGACAGCAAGAAATGCTTTTCCCATCAAAGGATTAATCTTACCCGTTTCTTTCTGATCAATCTTATTTAGTACATAAATAGCCCCTTCTCTGAGCTGCGGATAATTCTCTAAATATTTATCATAGTCAGAAGAGGTAAAAGCAATAAGTTTGTAATTCTTCATTACCTCTGCTTTGTCATCTGAACTCATAAATATGGTAAGTTTTTTCATTTCACTCAGACGGATTGCTTCCGGCACGGCATTTTCTATGCCGCCCTGCTGAATGCCATTATTTACTATATTCGACATATAGTCCGGAAGCGAGAGGTCAGCTATTCCCTGAACAAACAACAGGACAATAGCAATCAAAATCATAAGAGTGAAAGGTTTAAGGTATCTGGCCAGTCGGATCATTTATTTTTTCTCTTTCCAATCTGTTCCTTGAGCAATATCTTACTTGCAATTTTATCGTTAAGTTCGCAATATTTTAAAAGCTCATCATCATCCAGAACACTAAATATCAAAGATAATGTCTTAAAACTTTTATTTTTTATTGAATCAAATTGATTCTTAAATTTCTCGGATAATTCTATTTTCAAAGTGCGGCGGTCATCGGGATTTCTTTTTCTCAGGAGCAGTCCTTTATTTACCAGGCCATCAACAATCTGTGTAACTGCGCTGCTTGTGGTATCGAGTAGATTAGCAAGATCCTTGATATTTATGGTTCCATTAATTTTTACAAGATGTAAGACCAGCCACTGTGAATGCGTGATTTGTATATCAGGAGAAAAAAAGTGGATTTCAGTAGCAATCTGGTGCTTTATTGTATGGATATTCTCGAGAATTCTTTCAATCAATTTTCTTCTATTATTCATATAAATTCATAAGATTACGATTCAAATCAATTACTTTAGAAATTAGTTAAGTTACTAATCAAATTAGTATCTTAACTAAATAATTTTTTTTGTCAAGAT
>MFGW01000210.1:0-3972 GCA_001780385.1 Candidatus Fischerbacteria bacterium RBG_13_37_8
TATGAACTTTGTTCAACCAACATCCACCTCTGAGCCCATTATTCCATCATTCCACCATTCCATTAACCCAATTGCGTCGCCTTGCGACGCTATGTTCATAAGCAGGTACTTAAAAAACGGGGTGGTTTTCTATGCTGTGATGCTTGTTCGAATGCATAAGCAAAGCGAATAAGGGTTGGTTCGCTCCATGCGCGACCGAAGAATGATATACCGACTGGTAAACCGAAGATAAAGCCAGCCGGTACGGTTATACTGGGATAACCTGCTACTGCTGCTGCCGTCGAACTGCCGCCGATGAAATGATCTCCATTTATCAAGTCGGTTACCCAGGCGGGACTTTCTGTCGGCGCAACAAGCGCATCGAGCTTGTATTTATTCATTACAGCGTCAATTCCTTCTTTGCGCGAAAGCTTGTGATTCAGTTTGAGCGCATCAAGATATTCTTTGCTCCGGAGAGAACCTTTTGCTTCTGCTTGCAGAAAAATTTCCTGCTGGAAGTACGGCATTTCCCGTTCAGCATTTTTTTCATTAAATTCAATAATTTCTTTCAGCGAATGAACGGGCGGTGAAAAACCTGGGCGTGTTAGATATGCATTCATATCTGCTTTTAATTCATACAGTAACACGGTAAATTCTGAATCATTGAATTTGCCTATAGTTTCAATATTTGCAGGATCTATAAGAACAGCTCCTTGTTTTTTCAGAACTTCGAGCGCTTCATTAATTACCATGTCAACCTGTGGCAGAAAACCAAAATAATTTCTTACCACACCGATTCGTGCTTCGCGCAGTCCATTTGCATCCAGATACTGAATATAATCGGTCAATGTCTTTCCTTTGCTGTTGAGAGTAGCTTTATCATCTTCATCAATACGGGTAAGTGCACCTAACAGGATGACTGCATCCGAAACAGTGCGTGTCATTGGACCGGCTGTGTCCTGGGAATGTGCAATGGGAATTATTCCGGCACGGCTCACCAAACCCAAAGTTGGCTTTATACCAACGATGCCATTTACCGATGATGGACTAACTATCGAACCGTCTGTCTCCGTACCTATTGCGGCGGCACAAAGATTGCCACTGACTGCAACCGCAGAACCGGAACTCGAACCTGAAGTGTTCCGGTCCAGCGCATAAGGATTCCTGGTCAATCCACCACGTCCACTCCATCCACTAGTGGAATGTGTGGAACGTATATTTGCCCACTCGGATAAATTTGTTTTGCCAAGAATAACTGCACCTGCCTGTATCAATTGCTCAACAAGAAATGCATTCTTTGGCGGTTTTGAACCGATAAGCGCTAATGAACCTGCCGTCGTTGCCATCCTATCAGCCGTGTCAATATTATCCTTAATAAGCACCGGTATTCCATGAAGCGGTCCCCGTGCACCTTTCTCCTTCAGTTCTTTATCAAGCGCATCAGCAATTTGCAATGCATCCGGATTTAATTCGATAATACTGTTGAGAGTAATTCCATTGCGGTCGATTTCTTCAATACGTGCAAGGTATTTTTCAGTAATAGAATGTGCTGTGAATTGTCCGGATTTCATACCTGCGGAGAGTTGTGCAATAGTTATCTCATCCAGTTCGAAAGGCTTGACCTGGCTGACTTGCTCAAATGCTTCTGCTGTTTGTTCCATATTGATAAAATCAGGAAATACAGCAGCAGCAATTCCCGCTGATAAACTTGTTTTCAAAAAAGCGCGGCGCCCGGCACCTTTGCGATGCGATGCAGTTTTCTTACCTGTGCTCATTGTTATACCTCCAGCATAAATTTTCACCTGTCGGTAAAAGCCCTTAATTGCTTTAACCTTATTCTCACATTATAGAATAAGCGATTAGTTTCTTCAATTATATATTCCGTAACCTTTCATGAAAGAACATGGTTTTTCATTGGCGGGGGTGAAAGATCCTTTCATGAAGGGTTACTCTCCGTTACCTTGATTATTGCTGTCCAAATAATGTAATATATGTGCGATGAAATAAAATTAAATTTAAGATGTTTATGCTGAGGTACTGCTTGATGAATAATATGCTGGTAAGCATGGCAGAGAAATAATTACTATGAAAAATAAAATAGCGACATTAGCCATTATCTTCATTATATTATTATGTGGGATGAAGGTCTTTTCGAGGTATTATGCTAAGAAATCAGTTAATGTACTGATAATTACTGTTGATATGCTTCGAGCTGATCGAATGGGCATTTATGGATATGAGAGAAATACGACTCCTGTACTGGATGCTTTTGCAAAGGAAAATATGTTATTCAAAAAAGCTTTTTCTCAAGCCTCATGGACACCTCCTTCGCTTGCTACCATCTTCTCTGGAAGTTATCCTACTGAACATGGAATCAGTGACTGGAACAGCCTCGCAAATCCTAAGGTAAAATTTTTAGTGGACAGACTGCCAAAAAATTATTACCAGACTGCCTTCATAACGAACCATCCGAGCTTACTGTTGGATAACCTCGGATTTACTAAAGGTTATGATAAACGAATAGTCCTGAAAAGTAATGACGATAGAGCTAGTAAAATAACAAGATTATCTATCGAATGGCTCCAGAAAGCCGTGAAACGAAAAAAACCATTTATTTTATGGACTCATTATTTTGATGCACATGAACCTTTTACACCATCCGAGCCTTTTAAAACGAATTTTCTTACACAATACCTTGGTGAACTGCCAAATGAAAATGTGTCTGTCTGCGAAGAAGAAAATTATTATGGATTGAACTGTCTGGCACCGTATATTGTTGAAAAGGGGAATACAAATCTTAATTATTATTCCCTGCTGTATGATGCAGAAATAGCTGAAGTAGATTCTGCGATAGGTGAATTGATTGAAAGCGTAAAGAAATTAAAATTAATGGAAAATACAATTATTGTTATAACATCGGATCATGGGGAAATAATCAAGCGGTGCGAAATTCAGCAGGATAAATGTATTTATATGTCGCATGGTACTTTTCTGTTTCATGAGTTGATCCGTGTGCCGCTTATTTTGCATGTACCCGGGCAAAAAGGCGGCATTACTGTACCAGATAATGTCGCTACTATAGATGTACTCCCCACTTTATCTTACCTGACTGATACGATCGCTAATGAAAAATTTAGAGGATTATCTCTTTTGCCAATAAATAAGATTAATAAATATAGAAAAATTTATACTTATGAAACAAGATTAAATACCATTGCTTCTGTTTATAGAGATTGGGAATTTATTAAATATGATACTTACTCGGAATTCTATAAGTTCAATAATTTTAGTGATGAAATAGTACTTTTTCCAAATGAAAATGAACCGGCAACCAGCAGATTAATTGGAATTTTGGAGAATTCAGTGCGGGGAAGATTATCAACGAAATATTTTGAAGAGATAAAACTCAGCGATCCTTATGTAGAAAAATTAAATTCCTTAGGCTACGCCGGGAGTTTGAAAATAAATTTACAAAAGTAATTTCATCTTAATATTCCCTATAAATTCCGGCTGCGTAATATATTGAAAATAAGCCATAATCCTAATAATCCTGCAAAAAGATACCCAATTATTCCGATTACCGGGAAACTGTAAATTTTAGGTCCAATCCCACTCTGTACCAATAGCGACGAACCAACTATCAACGCCGCTACAATTAAGCCAAATGAAATCCTGTTGCTTGCCCTGTCAATTTCGCTTATTAATTCCTGCAGTTTGAGATGCTCAATGGAAAAGGAAAACTTGCCCTTCAATATTTTCTGAAATACGAGCTGGATGTTTTCAGGCATCTGTTCGACTAATTCTAAAATGCTCAACATAAATTTCTTCATTTCTATATAACTGGTACTCAATTGAAATTGATCACTTACTATGCTTTTGAAAAAATGAGGCGAGATTTTTTCTATATGAAAAGAAGGATCTAATGTTAGTGCAAGACCTTCTAAAGATGATATTGCTTTTGCCATTAGCACGAAATCAGCCGGAAATGATAAT
>MFGW01000210.1:4127-4656 GCA_001780385.1 Candidatus Fischerbacteria bacterium RBG_13_37_8
TTTCTCTACAACCGATTCAGGATCAATCCCATTGGCTATTAATTCTTCTACATTGCTGACCTTTATACCTACCACGTATTCCATCGTCAATACCTTCATTGTTGTGTAATCCCAATATACTTCCGGAGCATAAACATCCGCTGAATAGAGTTTCCTGAATTTTGATATGTTCTGGGCTTCCAGAACAAAATCTAATTCCTTTCTCATTGCTGATTGAATTTCAGATGCTATCCCTGCTAAATCATAATGCTTTAATTCATGTATATGTTTTTGAGCTGTTCGAATTAAATCTTGAAGAATTTCAAGATCTTCGAACACCATTTCCTTGATATTCGGTCTTTGAACCTTAACAACAACCTCTTTCCCATTTTTTAAACATGCCCGATGCACTTGCGAAATTGAAGCTGCCGCTAACGGCTTATCCTCAAAATGTTCAAAAACACTTTCTACCGGCTTGCCAAGTTCATCTTCAATAATTGCCTTTGCTTTCTGAGAAGAAAAAGGTGGTACATTGTCTTGCAGAGCCTGT
>MFGW01000210.1:4671-7441 GCA_001780385.1 Candidatus Fischerbacteria bacterium RBG_13_37_8
CCATAGCTGAGTAGCACAGCTATGATATGCTGGTATCTATTTAAATGCTTGTACTTCCTGTTGAGTCTTCTGAATTTCATAATTTTCTCTCTTATATTATAAGGAAAGAGAGGGAAATATACAAAGGTTAAAGAGGAGGCAGGGGACTGGGGACAGTAAGGTTTTTTATGGAGTTGTGGCAAAAAATAAAAAATGTTAAAATATAATAATGGCGAAACTGCAAAAAGCTAATTTTCACAGATTTAACTTTCGCCAAAACTGCTCTGGAGGCGAATCTTGATAAATGGTTTTTGACAAAAAACGGCTTTTTGCAGTTTCGCCAATAATAAAATTTTTTAGAGGAGCAAAATATGAAAATGACTTTTAGATATAGTATAGCTATCTTTATTGCTGGCTTGTTCTTGATGATGGGAATTGTATTACCTGTTCAAGCTGAACAGGTTATGCATCAATTCAGAGGGTGGTGTTGCAAGGACGGACAACTCAGTCAGACAAAGGCTGAGGAATGTAGCAAGGGAGTGTTCTATGAGAATAAGTATGAAGCTAGACTGCGATGCAAGAGTCTTACACGGAAGGAACTGACGCAGGATATGCTGGAACCGATAGAAAGCTCAAGAATATCTGTTTATTCTGGATTATCGCATGTATTGATTGAAGATATCAGTCCAGGTGCGGGAAGCAAAACGCAACTGTTCCCTTACACATCGTTCTGGGGAACGGTGACGGCTATTGCAGGTACTGAAAAATATAGAGTAGCCGGTATGCCGGCAAGTTGGGTGACACCTCTTAAGCCTCGCTCTTCAGTCATGGTTGAGCATCTCGCTGTTATGGAAGAAGAAAAAGGTACGATAGTCTATTTTAATGTACCCGGATATGGATGGAGAGAAATAAATCTTTTTGATAAATTCAGAATGAAAATGGCTGGTCCCCCTTCAGTATGGGTATTAAGAAATGGTAATACTTATATAGCTGCTTCTAATTCAGAAGCTGATTTGATAGTCTACGAATGGAGTCCTATCGATGAATGGAAAATGACTAATGTAACTTCAAAGGTAGGGCAAAAAGCGATCGGTTACGCCTCTATTTGGCAAACCACAGAAGGATGCACCGGCACAGCTTACCTTGCTTATTTAGCATCTAATTTTAATTTGCTTCTCTTCACATTTCATGATGACCAATGGAGTGTTGAAAATATCTCCCAGAAAACCGGACAAACCCAGGTTGCTCCCCCTGCTTCATGGAGTAGTCTCGTTGGTAATGACAGAATGGATTATTTAGCCGGTCCAAATGATGACCATGATTTGATTTTATTCAGCCGTCAAAATAAAGGCGGCTGGCGTATCACTAATATTACTGCCGGAATGAATCAGAAAATTCTTGGAGCGGTTACAGGCTGGCAGATTCCCCAAGGAACGAATATAGTAGAATATCTTGCCGGTGCTAATTTTGATAAAGAATTATTGCTGCTTTCCAAAGTACCCGGAGGTGAATGGAAAATAGAAAATAATTTATCTGCAGCAGGTCCTAAAATTATGGGACCTCCCGTAAGCTGGCAAACTCAAAATGGCTCACAAATCACAGAACATCTTGCCGCCCCAGGTTCTAATAATGAACTGCTTGAATTCTATAGGGTATCGAACGGTGAATGGAAAGTAAACAATATTTCAGAAAAAACAGGAAATAAAATTGTCAGTATTGCTACCTTCTGGCTGATGCCGTCAGAATCAGGATTGATTGAAAAATTAGCGGCAACTGATGACTCAGGAAATTTAGTTGTATTTTTCCGGAATCCCGGTTCTGATTGGCAAATAATGAATATTAATTATGCAGCAAGTGGTCGTACGATGTATGCTGCAACACCTTATGGGGGAGTCTGGCGTTCTGATGATTATGGAAATACCTGGTTTCAGCTCGTGCGTTCTCAACCCATTGAAGGAACCAAACCTTACAATAGCTTAAACTTTACCTCGGTGATGGATTTAGCGGTAGCTCCGAATGATCAATCCTTCCTCGTAGCAGGTACTATTGATGATATGCATAAAGAATCAAAAGCTGGAATTTATCTTTCAAATGATGGCGGTATTTCCTGGTCACTTAAACATCAACCGCGCGGCGCTGATGGAAAAGTAACGAAAGTGACACAGATCATGTTTGCGCCACACAATCCACGCCTTCTCTATGCTGCAACCGGCAGTGGAATTGCCTTCAGTAACGATCAGGGTGATACATGGGAAGATATTACTTTACCCGGTTCCGCACGCATTTGGCATATCGCAGTGGGTACTATCGAAAAAGATGGATCCCGTAAATTGTACGGCTGCGGTGATAGAAAATTCTGGTATTCGCCCGATGATGGTAAAACATGGTACGAAGAATATGAAATGATGAAAGCAATTACGCAATCTACGGATAATGCGCATATCTGTGAAGAACCATCCATGTTTACAGGAACCGCTCCATCAGTAATTGCTATTGAACCCGGTAATACCAACCACGTTTATCTTGCCTTCAGAACGCCGAATGAGAAGGAAAAAGCTTCATTGTACCGCGCTGAGTTTTCGAAGTTTAAACCCGGAAAATCCGGTACGCAAAAAGCTGCCTGGGAAAAAATGCCATCTCCCCCACAATATCCTGATGATACTGTAACAAACGGTAGAGTATATCTGAAAGCACATTCAGATGGTAAAATTTTTATGTTATTTTTCAGTGATGGGGCTCGTGTTCATGTTTCCGTGGGAAAACCACAAATTAATGCATGGCATAGACTGGA
>MFGW01000210.1:7472-12631 GCA_001780385.1 Candidatus Fischerbacteria bacterium RBG_13_37_8
TCAAAAGCTGAGAATACTCCTGCCGACACTGGCTTGAAGATGCATGCAAATCCACAAGCTATTTGGGTATCTCCCGACTTCTCACTTACGCTGAAAGGCGATGCTAAATCCGGTAAAAATTTTGAACTGGATAAATGCCTGGCAGGGAAAATCTGGCTCGCCAATGACGGCGGTACCGCACAAAGCAATGATTGCGGTACTAACTGGGATTTCCCCTACGAAGGTCAACGCTCACTCCTCATCAATAATATCGCTGGACTTGCTGTCGAAAACAAGCAGCCTGCGCTCTATATGGGAACAAAAAACAACAACGATTATTACTCGCTTGATGGAGGAGCAACCTGGGAATCTCAATCAGGATTTTGCAGCAATTGCGGATACTGGTATGCCGATCCTCTTTTACCCAACAAGGTTAGTGAAATAAATTCTGCTAAGATTCTGGTTCATTCAAGTGCCTCTGGATTTCCTGAAATGAACGATAATAGCTTGCTTAAAGAGATTCCTCTTCCTCCTAATGCATTGTTATCGATCAGTGACGGATCTCGTCCAATGATTCTTTCTATGCCTCCACCTTTGCCAAAGAGGGGCAACGATTATATAGTCATTTCAAAATCACCTGCTTCCACATTGCAACTTATAAGGACAAACTCTTATTCATCAGATAAAATAACATGGAAACAGGTAGGTCCAGATCTTCCCGAAGGAAGTTACATATATCAAGCTGCGGATGGATTGTCAAAAACTGTTTATTACATTGGCGATGGAAAAAAATTATGGAAAAGCGGTATTGGAACGAATGGAGAAGTTAACCGATGGATTCAAATTGTCCCACCCGAAAAAAGCATAAATGCTTCTGATCCGCATATTGCGTTTAGGTATTTTGTTAATCCTTATAATTCAAAATTAGTCTATATTGTCGATGATAATGGTATTAAGAGAACCGATGATGGAGGCGCAACATGGATGCCTGATACAAATTTAGACAAAGAATTAACGGCAAATGGTGAACTGAATTATGAATGTGACGGTAATCGGTGCATATTAAATGATCTCATTGCTGTTCCTGATAATCCTAAGCAGCTCTTCGCCGTTGGTATTGCAGGAGTTTTTTACACAACGGACGGTGTTGAATGGAAACGATTGCTCGATGCTTCTGCCTTGCCCAGTTTGCCAGTCTCCGCCTATTTTGATACTGCCAACCGTGCTCTTTACGTCGCCTGCTATGGTCGTGGTATTTTAAAAATTCATCCGCTTTAATGAGGGTCAAACCATAACATAAGTAACAAAAAGATGATTTGCAACATACTCCCATACTGCGTTTCAGAGGCCAGCGATCTGAAATGCTCAAAAATAAGCTTTTTTTGAAAGGCAGGCATTCATTCCCTTACTTTAGTTCCCGGGACATAATCTCTTATCCCCGTAAATTCAAGGAAACATAATGATTTGCTTATGCAGTTTTTTAAACACTTTGGACATTGTAGCAATAAATTTATTTTATCTTCATAAAAGATTGCATGACATTGCGTGCATTGATACTTATACCTGCCAGCTGGAATATTAAGTATATGCGAATAAATCCTCGTACCCACTCGCTTTGCTTCTTTCGCAAATATATCATCATGCTCGGGCAATTTCAGATGTATCATTTCATGCTTCAGTGTGGTTAACACTTCTCCGGAGTATCGCATATGATACTTCCAGGAAAGCATAATTTCCCATGTCATGCTCCCTTCACTTTTATGAACCGCGCAACACCTGCCGGCAGTCAACATTCTATGACTCCATTTGATAGTAACTTCCGGCAGTAAATTATCCCAATATATTTTATTAAAATGCCTGAATAATTTCTTAAGAAGTATTTCATCCGGTAAAATACAAATCATAGCACTTATATTATAAGTGTTGCTTTCTATTGTAATTGACCATTTTATTATATATAATTTCAAATGGTGAAAAACCATTATCCGATAATGTTATGGTTTACTGTTATGATAGAACAAGTGAGGATTTATGGATAATCGGCTGGAAAAGAATAATTCACCTGCATGGAGATGGGGGATAATTGTATTAGCTGCCCTATTTTGTATTATTGTATTGTTGCTTCTTGCACCGAAGTACTTTCGTCACTGGGATGAAATTCAATTACGTCTCGCGATCAATTCATTTGATTTGAAGGTAGGTCATCCTCATCCTCCCGGGTATTATTTATATGTGGTCTTATCTAGTTTAGCAAGTTTTATCGCTCCGGAATGGATTGAGCCAGGACGCATAATATCTGCATTGGCTGTAGGCATCATAGTAGGAATGATATGCGCCTGCTTCCCAAGGAAATTTACTCTCGGACATTTAGCGCTCTGGACTCTTGCGTTTGCAATCGCAGCACTAACCTCACCCCTGATATATTTCTATTCGCTCGCACATCTTGCTTACGCAGCAGAAGCTTGTCTATGGCTTGCTATATTATTATGGTTGACACGTCGCCCTCAAGGTAAAGAACTCCTTGCCTGGGCTGTATTCGCAGGAGTCGCTGGCGGGATGAGACAAACACTTGCGATATGGGCAATCGTTGTCTTTTGTGTCGAGACAGTTATAGTAAAGGACTTCATTCGATTAAAAAAAATCCCCAGTGTCTTTCTTGCGATGCTGTTTGGTGTTTTGCTCTGGGCAATACCAATGCTAATTACAGTTGGAGGTATACATGATTATCTTGAAGCTTCCAAATCTATTGTTTTGAAGAATATCTGGGATAAATCTGTTTTTGTTGGTGGATTGCCGGTATTAAAAGAGCGTTTTTTTTTGATGCTTGGGAGCACCGTGAGAGGACTAGGTGCAGGAATAGTAATGCCTTTTATTGCTCTGGTCCTTCGTTTTTACTATAGAGACACAGTAAAACGATATGATTCATTATTGCTTGGATCTATTATAAGCTTTTTATTTTATTTATTAATAATCTATGACTCAGAAGGTTATCTCATAAGTTTTGTTATTGTTCTACTGGCTTACGGAATTTTATGCATTGCCGCCAATATGAATAAATGTGCTCCTCGCTGGTCATTGATTGTGCCTATAATAATAATCCTGGTTAGAATCATGGAGGTGGCAATTACTCCTGCTACTACGGAAAGTGCAAAATATTTTCAGGAGTATAAGAATCACGACATTTTCCTGCAGCAAGTGTTCACAACTGTCAGACAAAATTTTTCACCGAACAACACAATATTGGTAACTTCTAAAGAATATTGGGCATATTCATTTCGACATGTCATGTATTACCTGCCCGAGTACACAACTATGCAGCTCTCACCTGATTTCTTTATCGCAATTACAACGAAGCAAAAACCATATCTGACAGCGAAAGATCACAAGGTATGGACTGAGGGTCCTTACTTTTTTGATATTTCAAAGATTAATGCCTCAAAAAGCAATATGCTTATTCAGAATGTAATCTACATGATTCCATGGGACGCAGAGAATTTCATCCACGTGAGTTGTAATAAACAAACGCGTGCAATACCAATTAATGGACAACAATTCATATATTTAATTCAGCCTACTGCAAATTCTACTGTCGCTCTATGCAATGGCGTCCTTTGCTGTCCCTCACATGAAGAAATGAATTCATTGAGCCAATAGATATGCAAAAAGAGTAAACAATAATGAATAAAGAGAACGAAAATATTGTTGATGCATGGAGAGCATTTCTTCTACTGCTTCCGTTTATTATCCTAATCAATATCCTTTCAATTTATACATGGGGATATGGTATTCAAAATTTCTTGATATTATTCAGTATTGCACTCTGGACAGCTTTTGGATGCTTGATTCCATTTAGAATTATGCCCTCAACAAAAGCAATTCATACTATCATTGTTTTTTGGATTTCATTATTCATAATTCTCTCCTTCTGCACTCGTCAATTTATATTATTGAATCAGGCGCTAAAGGTTCCAAGTAGCAGGGTATTGATAGTTGATATGGCTGAAAATAACCTGGCTGCAAGTAATCGTTTTTTTAAGTATAAACAAAATCCATATTCTGAACGATGTCAACTTGAAAAAGACATATCGAGAGTACCGCATGTTTCGGTAAATTCAAAGGGTACAACTATTTACGGTATTCCATACCGTTACGGGTACACATATTTTCCTATGATGTTTTTTGTTTACACGCCTGTGAACATGGTTATCCAGAATGCCAATTCAATACGTATCACAAATGCAATACTGTATATTTTGTTAATTGCAGGACTATTTTGGATGGGACAACGCTGCTTTAAGGATAAAAAGAAGCAATATTTGACTGGATTTTTATCCGTACTATTGCTTTGTGCTATAAAAATGTGGGGAGCAGAAATATTCATTTTAGGCATAACAGATATTGTCATATCAGTGTTTCTTCTTTATAGCATAATATTACTCTCTTATCGAAAAGAAATCCTGGCTGGAATATTTATTGGGTTAGCTATCAGTTGTAAAATATTGCCAGCCCCAATAGTGTTTATTTTCATTGCGATCTGGATGTGGAAGCAAGGTCAACGAGTACGGTTATTTGTCATTTCTGCTTTAGTAACAGCAACTGTCATTATTCTTCCCTTCATAATATGGAATCCCTACACTTTCTTTTCATCCACAGTTCTATTTTATCTGGTATTGCATAGTCTTGGAGATAATACTTCGCTATGGAATTTCCTTCCCGAAGCGGTCAAGGGTTCATTTCAATTTCTAGGTCCATTACTGGTTATATCCTGTATTATCTATGCTGTCAAATTTCATAATAAAAAACTTTTCTTTCCTGCAAAAATGGCTTTTATTTCTTATGTACTTTTTGTCGCATGTTATAAGATAACTCATTTGAATTTTATTTGGGGAATATACAGCCTGGGAGCTTTTGCTTTTACAGCAGAAGCAGTCAATTCAAGTTGCAAAGATTCAAATGAATAATTTTAGAAGGTAGGCATGTTTTCGATTAATCCTGCAGGGCTTCGATGCTTTTTATGATCTGCTCGGCTTTCCAGGATGATAAATAGAATGGCAAAATATTTTCCGATGTATATGCTGGGTAGTTGCCCTTGTGTTCTCCTTCTTCTTCGCTTTTAGCAAAGAGGGAAAGAGTGTATTGTCTCGGCCCCCTTAACGTTACGGTGTAGACTGGATTCTGAA
>MFGW01000210.1:12639-12850 GCA_001780385.1 Candidatus Fischerbacteria bacterium RBG_13_37_8
TTTGTTTTATTTTCTATGAAACCATCGCAACTTAGGTTTGCGAATTGATTGAACAGTGCGTTTATTTTAGTATTATCTGCTGTTTTGCCATCAGTGGTCAGCCATGTTTCTTGCTGTGGTTGTACCGGCGGTGGTTGCTGTGCAGTTGGTTTTTCCGGTGTGCTTATTTCGGGAGGCTTAACCTGTCGTGTAAAGGTCGTTTTCTTCCAAT
>MFGW01000210.1:12913-13947 GCA_001780385.1 Candidatus Fischerbacteria bacterium RBG_13_37_8
AATCATTCGCTTTTTTCTCAAAACGGTCACGAAATGAATCCCTTGCATGATAAACATTCTTGTCATCCTTGATGCGCACATACGTATGTTGATAGGTAGAAGCAGCATTTCCTACATCGAAATCTCGCACCACCGTATTGCCTTCGAAGGCTTTCACATGTATATCATTCGCTTCATCAAGACCGTAAAGCGAATAATTGCCTGATTCAGAAACCATTGCTGTCAACGTAAGCTGTGCGATAGCATCCGTCATACTGTTGATTTGTGTTTCATCAGCAGGGTAGCCCTTGGGTTCAATTTTCCATTTGTCATCAATTTTTTGCAGTGTGATTGTTCCATCTTTTTTAATGATTTCAATTTTAGTAATCTTGTCTTTTTCAAATGATGCTAAGGTCGGGAGCTGGTAATTAATTTTATCGGTATTCTTATTATATAAATACAATCCAAGAACGATAATAACTATAGCTAAGATTATATATTCAATTTTTGCACCTTTTTTACTCATTGAGTGTCCTCCTAATAAAAGGATTCTTTGTGAATGTATTGTAGGGGCGGACCCGCGTGTCCGCCCTTACAGAATTATTCAAGGGCAGACCCATGTGTCTGCCCCTACAGATTGCTTACTTACAAGTGTACAGAAAAAACATTTCAAATTAATCTCTGTGTCCTCTATGGTTTTATTTATTAAACATATTTCGTATTTTTGCTTTTCTTCTTTTTCGTGTGAACCAGACTACTATGCCAGCAAGAATTACAAGCACCGGCAATCCAGCAATATTAAATGTTTTGGCAAATGTTTTCGTTGCCGGTTTCGTTTCATCAAGCAGGTTGAAGCGCTGCTGTTTACTGCGCATCACTGCGATATTGTCGCGTCCGTTGAGATAATCGAGCACATTCATGATAAGGAGTGCGTTGGGTGAATTTCCTTCACGATCCAGCACGTTATTCTTTAAAATTTCACTGGCACCTGTTATAAATATTTTGCCCGGTTTGCCCTTATCAATTATTGTTCCGCTTGGCTTGAATTTAGTCAT
>MFGW01000210.1:13983-14823 GCA_001780385.1 Candidatus Fischerbacteria bacterium RBG_13_37_8
CGTAGGAGCCGGTTTCTCCGGTACCGCTTTGCCGGCAAAATAACTCGGGAATTCTCCCTGGAGCAAGTATGCCAGCGCATAACTTTTTTCACCGAGTTTATCCGGCTTTTCAATAAAATAAGGATTCAGATTAATCCTGTCACTCATTTCCCATGATTGTTCCGATGATGCGAACAGCCTGTCTGCAGTAATGCCAAATTCTTTTAACCGTGTTTCATCAAGTTCCAGCGGAGATGCCTGTATCATTATCAATTGCTCAATATTTTTAATAAATCCATATTTTTTGCTGATGTTCTGTTTCTTGATAACAGGCGCAAAATAGATCGGCTGTTCACCGCCGCCAAACGCTGCATTCATCCTCTGCTTATAGCAGTTTTCATCCAACACGTATGATTTCCTGATACTGACACCGTAATGCTTAAGCAGTTTTTCCAAACCTGTATTAAGCGGCAGGTACATCGGTCCTTGTTGCTGCTGGTAATACATGTCCTGCCCAGCTTCCTTGAATGCATCGTAGAATATTGCCAGCGATTTTCCCTGCATAAGAAATTGATCGATCTGAAATAATGCATAATCAATTAGCTGATCCTTTGCTCCCGCAATAATTAATGTATTCGTGCTGGGAGGTATTTCATCTTTTTCAAGATTTATTTGTTTAATGTTGTAGTTTGTTGAAACCAATGCACTGAAATTAGAGATGCTGTCCTCCTGGGGTTGTTGCTGTGGTTGCATCGGATTTCGGTTGTCATATAAAGACAGTGTGCCAAAATCAGCGAGATAACCAATATCTTCATTGATATCAATCAATCCTTCTATGGCTTCTTCAATGATGCTTTGCAT
>MFGW01000210.1:14952-15153 GCA_001780385.1 Candidatus Fischerbacteria bacterium RBG_13_37_8
TGAGGTTTATGTAAGGTGCCACGATTTCCAGCGATGAGGAGAGAAATAACCTGATCTTTATCTTATCTTGCAAGCGCAGGAGTGAGCTGATTTTATTATTCATTTTTTTAATTGCCATGGTGATTTTGTATTCCAGTCCCTCGGTGCTGGTGATTGCAGGAATGCGTTCAATCATGTTGCTATGCAGAAGAGCCATGCCCA
>MFGW01000210.1:15250-21869 GCA_001780385.1 Candidatus Fischerbacteria bacterium RBG_13_37_8
CGCCTCTGTCTCTCCACCTTCCTGCACATCAACATCATGAAACTGGTAATTAAAATGCTTGCCGCCATAAATAGCATATTCGTTTAACAAATCATGCAGGTAGCGCTCCGTGTTATTGTGCGGAGCAGGCAGATTCTTTGTAAAAAATACATGCACGGTTAACGGCTCGGAGAGCGTGTTGACTACTTCTTTGCTTACTGCCGATAATGAGTAAAGCTTGTCTTTGGTTAAATCGAGCCGGAAAAAGACCGTCATCGCCACGAGATTTAACATAACTACAACTATTAAATATATAATGAATTTATAATATTTAGCGCTTAATATCTTCATATCGTACCTCTTATTATATTGTTAATTCATTTTCTTCTTCGTGTATTTGAGGGCGGACACATAGGTCTGCCGCTACACTGCCAAAGATATTTTTTCAAATATCTTTGGCTAATTTTTTTCCTGAAGTACCAGGTGTGTTGCGTAAAGTATTATAAAACTGACACTGACAAAATAAAGAACATCGCGGGAATCAATGATTCCTTTCGAGATATTCCTGAAATGAAAATCAGCTCCTATGTATTCAAAAAAACTCAGTAATGATTGCGGCAGGAAGAACAGCATCTTATCAATAATCGTAAGAATAAAACAAATTGCCATGCCGATGATAAATGCGATAATCTGGTTTCGCGTCAGAGAAGAAGCGAAGATACCTACCGCCGAAAATAAACCGCCAAGCAGTATGGCACCAATATATGCACCGATGACAGGTCCTATATCCAGCGTCCCCATGAATGATATAGTTACTGCATAAGCAACCGTGGGCAGAAGCATTATGACCACGAATGCCAACGAAGCAAGAAATTTGCCGAGGATTACTTCAGCATAAGATACAGGCAATGTCATTAGTATCTCGTAAGAACCGATGTTAATCTCTTCGGAAAAAAGTCGCATGGTCACCGCCGGTATGATAAAAGCAAAAATAATCGGCAACAACCCGAAAAAGTTTCTCATGCTTGCCTGGTTGTACAAAAAAAATGTCGAAAAGAAAAACCACCCTGAAATAATTAAGAAAATAGAAATAACAATATAAGCGATCGGGGAAACAAAATAAGTTCTGAATTCCTTGCAGCAAAGTGTGTAAACGTTTTTCATATTAATTCTCCTTCGTCAATGCTCTGAAGATATTTTCGAGTGATTGTACTTCTTGTCTGAATTCTAATACAATCCATTCCTGATTTTTAATGGCACGGTAAATATCTGCCCTGAGATCTTTGTCCAGCGTACAATTCACACCCACATTTATTACATCATCAACTGATTCTTTCTTTTCAATATTCGATACACCCGCAATCTCACCAAGAACACGATTCACCGCTTCAAATTCAGCATTCCGCAATGAGAGATGAACGATAGATTCTTTCCCGACTGATTGCTTCAGACTTTGAATATTCCCATCTGCCACAATCTTTCCATTATTGATAATAACCACACGGTCGCAGGTTGCTTCAGCTTCACTGAGTATATGTGTGCAGAGAATAACTGTTTTTTCCTTGCCTATTTCTTTAATAATTTCACGGATCTCGATAATCTGGTTCGGATCCAGACCGGATGTCGGTTCATCGAGAACAAGAATTTCCGGGTCACTCATCATTGCTTGCGCCAGTCCCACACGCTGCTTATATCCTTTCGATAATTCACTGATAGGCTGATGCATGACTTCTTTCACCCCGCAAATATCAGCAAGATACTTGACCCGTTCCGACTTCTTCTCTTTTTCCAATTTTCTGACATCCGCAGTAAAATTCAGATAATCAAATACCAGCATATCGGGGTAGAGTGGTGCACTTTCGGGCAAGTAGCCAATCAATTTCTTCACCTCATCGGCTCCCGTCAGTACATCAAAATCCTTCACTTTAATATTCCCCGCAGTTGGTTTCAGATAGCATGTCAATATGCGCATGCAGGTCGTTTTCCCGGCACCATTCGGACCCAGCATTCCCAGTATTTCACCTTTGCGTATGTCGAAACTAATGCTATCCAGCGCACATAGCGTACCAAATTTTTTCGTCAAATTTTCCACTTGAATCATATTGCCCCCGGGGACAGGCATTTACATGTTTACAAAAATGTAAACGCCTGTCCCCAATAACTAATTTTTGTCAAAGTTTCAACTGTTGCCATTTTAGTATCCTCTCTGACTTATTTTCAATCTCTAAAAATAAAAATATATAAAAAAATTATTCACTTGTCAAGATTCTTTGCGAGCACATTGTTGTGGCAAACCCGCGTGTCTGCCCTTAGTGGCTAATGAATAGCAGGTCTATTTTATTTTATAAATTTCGAGGCGATTAGATTGCGGATAAAGGTCTCCTCTCACTGCAAGATAATTACCATGCGGACTCGAAGCTATATCGCAGAGAGAAGTCATCTGACTATTAAAGGTAATCAGATGCTCCAGGTCTGTAGTCCTGTAAATTTCAATGCAACCCTTGCTGTTTGCAAGAACTGCTATCTCCCCATTCATGCTTAATGAAATACGCGTCAATTGTGGACAGGCTTTTTGATTTTGCGATCGTTTTGAGTTGCTTCTGATAGGTATAAATTCTTTGTCTATGCTTGCTCTCCATAATTGCGGCTCCTTTTTTTGATATGTTAATCGAACGACTGTTGATCCTTGATTATCCACTACCCAGTCTGAAGCGATGCTGATTCCTGGGGAGATATTTTTTGAAGAAATAAGAGTCCAATCGTTAATCGACTATTTGAACAGATAAACATCTCTGCTTTTATCTTTGATTTTTCCTATTGCATTAACAATGGTTCCATCGCTGTTTAAAGATAGTGATGTTATATAATATGAATCTGAAGAAAAGGAGGATAGTAAGGTTTCTTTGTCAATATTCCAGATTTGTATGTTCCTATTGCTATCAAGCAAAGCCAGGATTTTATCATTATCGATTGCTATGCTTAATGCATTTATTGACATGTAACGATCGGTTTCAATTAAAGCAGCCAGGTCTTTCCATTGACTTTTCGCTTCTGATTCTATAAGGTCAATGGTGTATTTTCTTATCTCCCTTTTATCATAACCAGCTACTTGATTTTCACGTGCCTCTTCACAGAACATTACAAAGAATTTTTTTTCAGGAACGAATACCAATAAGGAACGGTACCACATGTAAGCACAGGAGTCGAGCGCTATATTGAATCTCCATGAATTAAGTTCTTTCCAGGAATCAGTTTCGAATATTTTGAAGGTTGCATTATCATTTATTGCTAATTTAGTATCATTATCAAAAAATGATACATGCAGCGGGTAATTGCTGTTGTATATGAGACCATGCTTTACAACTGCTATGGTTTTCCAGCTTCCCACCTCGCGTATTGCGAAATTTTTGTGACCCGCAAGCGCTAATATAGTGTCATTTTTCCCGAGCGCTAATGATGCATGTTGTGTTCTTCCTTCATAAAATTTTGCTTTCCTGTTCCATGAACCCACTTCCCATACACTCACAAGGTCGATTTTATCATTTGCAATAAAAAATTCTCCATTTCTCGAAAATATGAATGACCCGAAGCTCTTTTGGTCATCACTTTTTAATGTAACAACAGGCTTATATGTTTGCAAACCGTCAACTTCGATACCCCAATCCTCAGGCATAACATAATTTGCTCTTCTTGCTAACAATTGTCCATCGGGACTAACCACATGACTCCCATAACCTCTGTCAGCAAATTCCCTACCATGCTGTAATAACACACTGCACACATTTTTTGTATTATTGCATAAAGCCTCTTTATTTTTACCAACAGAGCCACGCTGACATTCATCATTATTAATAATATTGTGTAAAGGCGTCCATTTATAACTGCCGCGCACATTTACATCAGCGCCATTCCGGATAAGAAATTCTGCTATATCTCCACTTTTCGCGCTATGAAGAGGCGTGAAGGAGAAGGAATTCTTTGCATTCACATCAGCGCCATGCGCAAGCAGAACTCTGGCTATTTCTACAGGATCGCATTTGGGACAGTCAGCTCGCATTGCAACGAAGTGCAAAGGTGTTGCAGATCCTCTTTTTTATCAGTCTTTGCTTCAATATAGGTTCCTTTATCAATGAGCAATTGACATGCTTCTTTCGCATCTCCGCGGACAGCATAATGAAGTGCTGTGAAGCCATTCTTATCCGCTGCCCTTATGAGTGAGAGATCTTTTTCTAAAAGCCGTTCTATTTCTTTTTCCATGTTCAGGTAGGATACCTCGTAAATGCTATCCCTGGCACCATGCTCAAGAATATATTTCGTTACTTCCTCATGTCCTGCTCCAAATCATACTCTTGAGCTTTACACTAGTCAAGTTTGACGGGGAAAGGTATTTACACGTTTACAAAAATGTAAACATCTGTCCCCAGCAACTAATGTTCGTCAAAGTTTCAACTGTTTTCATCTTAGTTTCCCCCCTGTCTTATTTTCAATCGCTTTTTTTTAAAAATTATTTACTTATCAAGATTCTTTGCGAGCACACAGTAGGTGTGCGTGGCAATCCTTGACGAACAGCAGGGGCAGACCAACATTTCTGCCATTTTTGGCTCTGAAATATTAGAAAAAGGACAACGTCATTAACATGGCCCATGTGGGCGATAATCCGCATGGGTGTTCATTTTGCGTTCCAGCTTAAAGAACTCATACCGGTCATTCAGGTTTTTCAATTCATCCTGTTTGTGGGAATATTTTTTCAGGTATTTTTTGAATAATTCAATTGCCTTCAAGCGGGCATGCTCAGCATTTATTAAATTGGGAGGATTCTTATTGTCACTGTTTTGGTTCATCTCAGCAAGTGATAAAGACCATAAGGCATCATACGAATATGCTAAATGATGGAGCACATCAGATGAAACTTCAGCATCAGGGAATTTTTGCAAGAATTTCTCATCGCGCTGTATGATTTCATAAAGCTCCTGAAGTGTGCCATATCCGGGAAGCTTATCCTCTCCACCCCATGAATCCGAGTTCCAATTCTCCTCGCTTCGCTCTAAAAATGCACGTCATACCTGTATGCAAACGTTGACCAGACAGTTACTTCAATTTCATTATTCGAGGATTTCCACGTCCATATCAATTTATCCCATTTATTTTTTTTATTCGGGAATACCAATGTACCTTTCCCTAAAATTTTTTCAATTATCTGTGCAGCCTCAGTGAGAATTGCGTCATCCAGAAAGGGGCTTACTATGCGAGCTTGTTGAAGCGTACATACCCCTTTATCGAGATCAGGATGAAACATAAATTCGGCACGGCATGATTGCATTTTAATCGTGCATTTATTGCACCATATGGCTTCTGGATTCCAGTCACATAGTTGTTCAGGATATCCATCTGATTCACATAGAGTGCTGTTAGTTTTTGACCAGTATTCATAAGACACATCCTGTTTGGCAATTTGAAGCAATTTCTTAAATTCGGCAAGTATGCTTTTTCTGCTTTCTTTTGTAGCTGTGACCGTATTTTCCTGAGGTGAAATTTCATCCTGGCTAAGTGCGCATGTTGGAATGCTTGCATAAGCGACAAGGATCAGGAATGTCATATTTAATATAATGAGCAAGCTGCGTAATTTGTTCATATGCTGCCAGTATACTCTCATCGGCTTCATTATACTATATTTTAACCAAAGCTATTAGAAATTTCAAATATTTTTGGTCAGGCACAGAGGCACCGCAATTCACCTTGAGCATTGTGCACCTATAAGAATGCATGTACAATAATCTTGACAGTTGACCAGAGATAGTATATACTATATACATACTAATAATATGTAATTACGAGGTGTAATTATGATGAGAATCAATGTGATGTTAACAGAAGAGATTATTGAGCAGTTGGATAAAATCAGTAGAATTGAACAAAAGAATAGAAGTGAGTTGCTGAGGGAAGCAGCAATATATCTCATAAAAGAACATCAGCGATTGATAGCTGAAAAAGAAAGAATCCTTCGGATAAAAAAGGCAATCAGTATTCAGGATACTATACGAAAAAAATCTGCCAGGTGGAACAGCACCGGAGAATTGAGGAAATGGAGGGAAACAACTTCATGAAGAATTACATTGTAGATGCTTCAGTAATAATCAAATGGTTTAGCGGGTATGATGAGAATGATCTTGATAATGCGCTGACATTGCGTGATCAGCTTTTGGTGAAAGAATGCTCCATTTTAGTACCGGATCTGCTTTTTTATGAAATAGCCAATGCGCTTCGTTATAATTCCAGATTTACGGAACATGATGTAAAGTCAGCTTTAAACAGCCTCATTGAAATGGAGTTTGATGTAAGGACTGTCGAATCGAATATGGTCGAAAAAGCAATTGAAATAGCTTATGCATATAAAGTTTCTGTATATGATTCTTGTTATCTTGCATTATCACAAATTGAAGATAAGCCATTTATCACAGCAGATTATAAATTTGTTGAGCGCATAAAAGGATTCAAGCATATTATCAAGTTGGCTCAATTATAAATCGGTGCAGTAAAGGGGACAGGTGTTCACATGTTCGCAATTATGATATGTAACAATGGTGAACTTGTGAACACCGGTCCCCGTCTTTTACTTGCAACGAAGCGCTTAAATAAAGTA
>MFGW01000210.1:21885-22585 GCA_001780385.1 Candidatus Fischerbacteria bacterium RBG_13_37_8
CAGTGTTATGAAAAAAGTGTTTATACTGACAGAAAAAAGAGGAGATATCATCAGGGCTGGTGCTATTATTTCAGTAATGAAGGCATTGACTGAAATTAATACCTGCATGGTTCAAATGAGCAGGGAACAGACAGAATCCTGGACAAAATGGCTTATTGAAGGTTCTCAATTATATGAGCCTAATTATTATTTCATTGAGCATGCAGAAAGTTATTCAAAACACATTGCAAGTGCATTGCTGGAATTTGAAAAAATTATTAACCGTGAGAAACCTGATCTGATAATGGTCATTGGAGATGGCGATGCAGAAGTGGCATGCTGTGCACTGGCTGCAAGAAATATGAAGATACCAGTTGCGCGTATTGATGCAGGCATCAGGCATACTATGAGGCAGGAAATAGAAGATGTGAACCAGGTATTGCTGGATCATAGTGCTGATTATCTTTTTGTAAGCAGTGAGTATTCTGTAATGAATCTAAGCCAGGAGGCGATACCCGATGGTAAAGTACATTTTGTGGGCAATGTGTTGATTGATAGTTTAATGAGACATTTAGATACTGCGAAGTATTCTACTATTATAGATAGTCTTGGATTGAAAAAGGGTCCCGGTGTAATGCCTTATGCTTTGCTCCTGCTGGAGCATCAGGAGAGCCTATCTAACGCTGAACGATTGAATGGATTTATGTATGCAATAAAAAAA
>MFGW01000210.1:22651-31057 GCA_001780385.1 Candidatus Fischerbacteria bacterium RBG_13_37_8
CGCACACCAGCAAAGGAAGAAAAGCCATCTCGATTTACAGGAATATTAGAAGCAGAGGAACATAACCGTAATGTTGAATTAAGTCAAAAAATACCGGTTCAAATACTGGAGATGCTGCGTTATATGGATTATCTTTGTTTACTTTCGTTTGCCAGTGTTGTACTAACGGATTCAAGCGATGCACAGGAAGAAACGACCATTCTCGGCATAGCATGTGTTACCCTCAGGGATTATACCGACCGTCCCATGACCGCTCATGAAGGCACCAATCGCATTGCAGGCACACACCCAGTTCAGATTGCCAATACAGTTTTTGATATACTTGCACATGGACTGCCGCATCATATTATCCCACATTTTTGGGACGGGAATGCTGCACTTCGCATCCTTGAAATTCTTCGCCAACTATAAAGGAGCCGTGGTGACGGGTGTTTTCATTTTTGTAAATTTGTAAATGCCTGTCCCCCTCATTACAAATGAAAGACCTGGTGACTTTAGTTGACATAATGAAGCATTTGTGGCAAACTTCCATATACATATTTGAAAAAGAAAATATGCAATCTTAAAAGCAAGATTAAATTAACTGGGCATAATAACTTTTAAAGGAAGGTTTGTGTATGTATAAAATTAAGATTAGTTTAAGATTATTGTTGGGTATTTTATTGCTGATAGGTTTTGTGACGGTGGTAAAGGCGCAGGAATATTGGGCAAAAACATATGGTCTAAGTTCAAGTGAATATTCTTATGTGATACAGCAGACGACAGATGGTGGTTATATAATGACGGGACCAACAACTGCACACTTTGGCGGTTATGATTTTTGGGTACTGAAGGCAGATGCTGCAGGGAATGTAATGTGGGATAAAGTTTTTGGCGGAACTTTAGATGATATTCCGAATGCATTAAAGCAGACGACGGATGGTGGTTATATCATAGCAGGGAGAACGCAATCTTTTTCTGCGGGTGGTTTTGATTATTGGGTAATAAAATTAGATCCTGCAGGGAATGCAGTATGGCAGAGAAACTATGGTGGAACTTCTGATGATTTAGCGTATGGAATACAGCAGACAACCGATGGTGGTTACATTGTAGCAGGTACGAGTCTTTCATATACTGCGGGAGGCTACGATGTTTGGATATTGAAATTGGATTCCGCTGGTGGAGTGACATGGCAGAGGCGGTATGGAGGAAATGGCACGGAATGGCCTTATGCAATAATAAATACATCGGATGGAGGGTATGCTGTAGCTGGATATGAAAGTTCTTATTCTCCTGGCGGTAATGATATTTGGGTGTTAAAATTAACTTCCGATGGAAGCATATCGTGGCAGAGAGCCTATGGCGGAACTTCTGCAGAATTAGCGCTTGGGATAAATCAAACGACGGATGGTGGTTATATAGTAGCAGGGAGAACTGAATCTTATGGTGCCGGTAGCGTTGATTTCTACGTATTGCGTTTAGATTCATTGGGTAATTTAGTATGGAATAAGGCCCTTGGTGGAAGCAGCACGGATTGGGCATTCTCAACTGTGCAAACGCCTGACGGGGGCTTTGTTGTAGTAGGAAGAACTGACTCGTTTGGCGCTGGCAATGCTGATTACTGGGTAGTGAAATTTGATTCAGCGGGTGCAATTAAGTGGCAGAAGACATTTGGAGGCACCAGCTTAGATTATGCTTATTCAGTGCAGATGGCAAATGATGGCAGTATTCTTGTAGGCGGAGTATGCGGTTCTTTTGGTGTTGGCGGTTATGATGTCTTGTTTTTAAAATTAAATCCGGAAACCGGTGAGGTAGGCAATGTTTGTTCCATGATGTCAACGACGACAGTAACTCCAGTGACCCCTTCGCCAAATTCGCAAACCACAACTTCAGCTAATACTACGGTAAATGGTGCTTCGGGAATACCCCAGCCATCAGAACAGGTTACAGCATCGAGCGTGATGACGTACTGTTATTATTCTGGCGGTTTACCTGGCGAAGTGCTCAATAATCTGCTTGTCTCAAAAGTTAGCGGTAATCCTATGTTGAGCTGGCTGGCACCCGGTGGAACATGCTCCGTAACAGCTTATGGTATTTATCGCGGCACATTACCAATAAGTGCATATAATCACGCATCACAAAGCTGTAGCGTCACGGGTTTAAATTATACTGATGCAGGAGCTACCAGCAGTTATTATTATCTTGTTGTTCCACTCACTGCTACTGCTGAAGGCTCTTATGGGACAAGTTATGACGGTACTACCTGGACTGAAAGACCTATAGGTTCATCCCCTTGTCATACTCAAGATCTTACCGCATGTAATTAAACAGGAAATGTAATTGTAGGGGCAGACCTATGCGTCCGCCCCTACAGCAAAGCTCGCGAAGAGGCACTGGCGAACGCTTCGTTCGCCAGCACTTGAATCCTTGACCCCTCGAATCCTTGACTCCTTTTATTAATTATATTAGATTAAGGTATAAGGCAAAGTGTATGAAAAATCTAATGACGACGATAATTATAGCGTCCCTCCTTTCAGCAGGTTCGGCCTTCGCATGGGATGTTCCCGATGGTTTTGTCCTGGTCACAGAATGGGGTTTTTTTGATGGCACCACGGTTGCTAAGATTGATCCTGCTACTGATCAGATAGTTACAAAAGTGACGGTAGGTGATAGTCCTAATTTCATTACTTATGACTCTGTACGCAGAATCGCCTATGTCTCTCTGCACGATGATAATAAAATTGCAGCATTAAAAGTCGATACACTTGAAGTTGCAGACCTTTCTATAGCTAACCTTGGCAAAGCTCCCATCGGAATCACTCTTACACCGGATGGGTTGCGCTTACTTGCTGCTACTCGCGGCACCGATGGCGTAATTAGTGAGGATGACCGATTGGATATCATCTCTCTGAATCACACTACATGGCCCCCTGCCGCCTCAATCATTACATCAATTTTCACCGGTCTGCATCCTATCAGACCGCTCGTGAATAACGCCGGCACTTATGCAGTTGTTACCGTCCGTAATGAACCTGCAATTCTGATAATTGATTTAGCAACGTACCAGGTCGTCTACGAAGCGCCTAATCTTCCTCCAAATGCTGAACCGGAGGGCGGCGATGTGCATCCAACTGAAAATATTATTTATGTGACACAACATGGCGTAAATGTCATCGAAGTAATTGATCTCGATGTACTTTCAATTGTCAAACATGTTCCTATCACTAATTCTACCGGATTCCCTGCCAATCCCAGTACGATCCGCTTTATACCGGAAGGTACACGTGCTTTTGTCTCCGCACAAAGCATAAACCGCGTTCTTATGTTTGATACCGCTGATCCGAAAAATCCCGTCCAGGTCAGCTCAGTCGAGTTGCAGGTCGGTCCGCAACCTCATCATATCGTATGGCTTCCCGGTGATAGAGGTTATGTCGCAAACAGCAATAACGGCAATTATTATGGCAGTCTCTCCGTGATTAATAATTATTCAGGAACACCGACTGTCTCAGGTCCAATTTTAACCACACTTGCTGCACCATTGAGTTTTGCATATGTGGAATGTGTCGATTCACCGCCTGCCAGCGTGATTATGTTAAGCAAAAATGACAACGATGTGCTATTAAGCTGGCAACCAGTGACTGGCACAGCATTGTATAGTGTGTATCGTGCCACATTGCCGAATCCTGGTTCCTGGGGAACCCCGGTTTGGACCGGCACAACTACTAATGCCAGTGACCCGGCACTCAGTAATTCAGAAAACTATTATTACATCCTCCAGCGCACCAGTTCATGCGGTGCGCAGACCTATTCGGTTGTCTTAAATGAATAAAACTACCAAGAGGTTAAGCTTAAGAAAGAGGTTAACCTTAACCTCAACCTAAACCTTTTTTTATTCTTCTCCTGCTTGCTATTTTTGTATATTTCAATTACAGTATAAATGAATTTTCAAGAAAGGAGGCAAAATATGCCACAGAAAATTAAAACAGCAAAATTAATGTTACAGATTATGGGCTGGATATCGATTGCAGCTGCTGTGATTCTCGTAGTCATTTTTCTGGCTGGTTCGGTTATTCTTGGAACAAGCGGTGAAGAAGGAGCTGGTGCCGGGGGAGCCATAATGGGTGTCTTTGGACTCATTTTTGGTATATTCATGGCAGCAATAGGAGTCCTGTATCTTTTAACAGCAAAAGGTATTGCTAACAAAAAACACTGGGCTAAAATTGTTGGTATTATCCTGGGAATTATCTCCTTACCGAGCTTTCCCATTGGTACAATACTGGGTATTTTTATTCTTATCGGATTATTTGGCCAGGATGCTGATTCCTGGTTCGAAAAATAAAACAAAGCTTATTACTTAGAACCTAAACCCTGGTAATATTATAATCTGCGATGAAGTTATAAACTTCTTTATCTTGATATTTATCCAAGAAAAAAGGAAAATAGTCTCTTCAACATGAGATTATTAAATAGAAGAATACGAATTAAACTGAGAATTATTGTAAAGCAAAATGCTATCGCATTTGCTATCTTCACAGGCTGGTTCGCTCTGAATTTCATTATTTTCCTTGGTATTACAAAATCACCTGTCACCTCGTTGCTCAGCCTGTTCTATTTTGTGGAATATCCATCGCTATGGGGACATTTTTATCCCGTTTTTTCTGAATTCGTGATTTTTGGACTTATTTTTACATTGATTACGGTAGAATTATTCCGCAAGTATAATCCTAAGGAAACATGCCGTCTTCTTGCTGCGGAATTAAAGAATCACATTATCATTATTTCCTATACCAACCTCGCAAAACGCATAAAGTATTATTTAGATAAAAAGGGCAGGAACAATGTGATAATCGAGGAAGATGAAAAAAAGGTTGAGGATCTGATTCAAGAAGAGCAGCCATTGATCGTGGATGAACCTGCTGATAGAACTGCTATTCTTGATGCACGTATTTACGATGCATCATTAGTGCTTCTTACTGAGGATGATATAGAATTATTATTCTCAACAATCGAAGAAATAAGAGAATTGAATCCGCGAATAAAAATTATTGCGCGATGTTTCGAAGATAATATTGCTGCTATCCTGGAAAAAAATTTTAAAGTCGAGACACTATCAACCTCTAAATTTGCTGCTGCACGTATCATAGAAAAAATATCTGCTATTCCGTCTAAGGTAACTGGTATTGCTGAACAACAGCAAAAGAAATGCTTGATAATAGGATTGAATCATGTTTCAGAAAGAGTAGGTCTGCAGCTTGCCTCAATTGGCATGAATTTTAAAATCATCGATATTCCAAAGTATGAGGAAGAAGGATTACAATCAGGATTGAAGGAACATATTATTTCAGGTGATCCAAGAGATTCTGCATTTCTTCTGTCAATTGGTATTGAAGATTTTGATATTATCGTTATGACATTGAATGATATCCGTTACATAATGCTGACCTTAAGTACGATACGTGAGCTGAATAAAGAATGCAGAATAATTACCAGGGTATTTTCTGATGACCTTGCCAAAGTGCTTGCCCGGCCGCCATTTGATGCAATTACCATTTCATCCACCAAAGAGGCGCTTGATTACCTTATCCAAAAAAAAGTCTTATAGACAACATTCCCTATTCCCCATTCCCCGTCCTCATTATATAATTGTAGAGAATGATCGCTGCTAATTGATGCCCCCTTTTATTCCAGTGCCGATCATAGCGCCAATAAAGCTGCTGCTTGTTCAATCTCACGGCTTCTTTCCTGAATTCATCAGTTGAATTAATATAATCAATATTGAGCGCTTTACATAATGCTCCAAGCTTCATGGCAGGTTTCTGAATGTCCCAATCTTCGGCGTGCAGTTCATATTTCTTTAGTGTATTTTCCCATTCTTCCAAATAAACTTCAGCACGATCAGGAACATAAAATATTATTAATTTCATGTGTGATGCGGAGGTGTCCTTCTTCAATTGAGTGATTAGTGCTTCGGTGATTTTCCATGATTTTTTAAGCGTTTCATTATTATTCTTTTCCCACGCTCTAAATTCAGCAGGAATTGACGGTGATGAAAAAGCTTTGTCCACCAACCTCAAAGATTGCGCTATCTTCAATAAATAATTATTACTCTTAACCTTGAAGACTGTTATTGCATAAAGGTAGGAATTGTTATAGAGAAATATCTTTATTCTTTTGAACACGGATAAATGAGCATTCTCTTCTGTTTTATCTCTTTCAAAAGGTTTTTCCGGCTGAACTAGCGGTATATTTACTACTTCAAGTTTTCCTTTCTCGATGGAAAACAAAGGCTTTGGACCCCTCCAGTAGGTATCTGTGCCATTGTAATAGATATCATTATAGAAAAACATAAGTATGACAAGATCGGGATTATAATGTTTTCCCTCATTTTTAAAATAGAGATATTCCTGGTCTGTACTGTAACCGCCTACTCCAGCATTAATTACATGCACTGTTTCTTTTACTCTCTTATTTTTATTTAATTTCCTCCTCAGTACCTCGGAAAAATGATTATTAAAGTCTACAGAGTACCCTTCTGCAAACGAATCACCAAGAATAAGAATTCTAAACTCACCAGGTTTTTTTGCATAACTATATTCAGGACCTCGTATCCCTTTTGAATTGGATTGTTCCGTAACAGTATATTCCAACGTGCTATGTGTGCCGATGAAATTCGCTTTCTTTTTCCACCCTAACGTGCTGTCAAATTCACAAAATAGCTTATGCACCTCCTCTATTGATTGAGGCCTCGCATAAAAAAAACGCAGGAATATTTCACATGCTATAAGAGCAACTATAATGCCAGAGAACAGCAAAATTAGTTTTATAATAGATTTTTTTCTCATTATTACAGACTAATCAAAGTGTAGAAATCATCCCCTAAGTATATCATACTCAAAGATTATTTCTCCACATTCTCCATTCCATAATCCCTCTTATGCTATAATGTTACGCTATGAATTCCAGCAGACATATTATTTCCGTGAGCCGAAGAACTGATATCCCCGCATTCTACACGGAATGGTTTCTTCGGCGATTAAAGGACGGATTCGCCTATTACAAAAATCCATTCACGGGGAAACTCATTCATGTTTCACTGCTACCTGAACATATAGCAGGTTTCGTCTTATGGTCAAAAAATTTCGCCCCTATGCTCCCTTACCTTGAACAAATAGAGCAGTACAACAACCGCTTCTTTTTTCATTTTACCATCACGGGCTTATCGAAAGAAATTGAACTGTATGTCCCTCCACATGATGATACTATAAAAGATTTGATCTACCTCTCAAGACGCTACTCGGCAGATAATATCATCTGGAGATTTGATCCGGTCTGTATCACTGACCGCATACCATTCGGGCAACATAAGGAAACATTCACCTATTGCGCAGAAAAATTGAAAGGATATATTACTGCATGCTATATAAGTTTTGTGCACCCTTATGCGAAAGTCCTGCGAAATTTCAAGAAATACACATCACATCATCTGCTCGATATTTCTGCAGAAGAGAAACAGCATTATGCAACTCAATTAGCACATATCGCAAAGCAATATGGCATACAGATTTATGTCTGCTGTAATGATTATCTTCTCTCCGAACAGGTACTGAAAGCAAGTTGTATCAACAGCAATAATCTTTTACGAATATGGGGATATGATAATGTTCCGCATGAACAATCTGCACCAACCCGAAAAGAATGTGCCTGCACCAAAAGTCAGGATATCGGTGCATACGACACCTGCCCGCATGGATGTATGTACTGTTACGCCAACAGCAACAAGGAAGCATGCCAGGTATTCCTGAAAAAACATAATCCGGAGTGGCAATTATTGAATAGCAAGCAGTGGACAGTGGGCAGTGAACAGCGAACAATGTAGAGGCAAATCCATGTGTCTGCCCTTTACAAGGCAATCTCTTTTGATGACAAACATACAATACTATACTATAATTAATAATTAAGTCTTTTTTGGAGTTAATCATGAAAATTGTTTTTAAAGTGCCGGATATATCATGTGAACATTGTCACATGACTCTTACCAAGGCAGTTAGTAAAATTGAAAATGTTACGAATGTGAGCATTGATCTGACATCGAAAGAAGTTACAGTTGAAGGTGTTTTTAAGAAAGAAGAAGTTGTTCAAGCTATTAAAGAAGCCGGCTATACCGTCCAGGAATGAATGCACAAATTTAACTGCAAATTAATTAAATCCTTGAGAAGATACTATGCAAAAATCAATTCTTGAAGGATATATCGGAATAAAATTTGATTCATTTCAGCTTAACAAGAAAATACCTGCTGGCAGCAACCAACACATAACTGTTTTTCAAACAAACGGAAACCGGTTGCTTGAATATAGCATGGCGCCTGCGAATGGCGGCAACATGAGCATGCGCTACCGGGATGGTTTTTTAATAACTGCTTCAGGATG
>MFGW01000210.1:31072-32391 GCA_001780385.1 Candidatus Fischerbacteria bacterium RBG_13_37_8
AGATGATGATGAAATTATTTATGTTGAGTACTATTCAATAAAAGATAAAGTGGTGAAATACCGTGGACCACGTCCCCCATCCTCTGAAACATTCCTGCATGCTCTCCTGTATAACGAACAGAAAGATATGCTATCAGTGATTCATGCACATGATGCAGTAGCCACTTCGATGAAACTTGAGGGAATCCTCGATGAAACGGAACGTGAAGAACCTTACGGAACAATAGAACTGGCACAGATTTGCCTTGAAACATTTAGAAAAGGGTGTACCATATTCGTACTGAAAAATCATGGATATGTTGCTGTTGGTGAATCACTGGATCATACAACGAACATAATTATCGATATGCATAATCAATTGATGCAATTGAAATAGGATGAATAATGAAACCACGCGACAGGGTATTGAATTGCATTAAACGTAAAGAAATAGACCGTGTGCCTAAGAATTTCACTGCATATCCTGAAATAATAGGGCAACTGAAGAACTATTTTGCCATTGAGGGGGATGAAAGTTATGGCAGTCCATTGATAAAATGTATTGATCCGCGGTTGCTCGAAGCATTGTCATGCGATTTAAGAATGGTAGCGCCGACGTATTGTGGACCCGAACTGGAAAAAACAACAGATGGCACATGGATGAACCTGTTTGGTGTAAAACGCAGACCGATTTCAACAGAACATGGAATATATTTTTCCTATGAAGGAATGCCGCTAAAGAATACCACTGTTGCTGATGTGTTAAATTATCCGTGGCCTAAGCCCGAATGGTTTGATTATACTGTCATAGAGGAACAATGCGAACGATTTAAAGATTATGCAATTGTAGCAGGATATCCCGGTAATGTCGATTTTCTCAACAAAATCTCACCCATGGTCGGCATGGAAGAACTCATGATTGGACTTGCTCGGAAGAATGCCCTTATCCTCGCTATTTTCGATAAACTGGCGGAATTTTTTTACGAATATAACAGCAGGATATTCAAAAGTGCAAAAGGCAAACTGCACATTGCTTATTTTGGCGATGATTATGGCGGACAGGACAATTTATTAATCAGTCCTAGGATATATGAAGAGAGTATATATCCGCGGTTCAAACCCTTTTATGATTTAGCGAAATCGTACGGATTATATGTCATGCATCACAGTTGCGGCTCGGTAGGCAAGTTAATCCCGCAGTTAATTGAGGCAGGCGTAGATATTTTAGATGTAGTACAGCCGTATCTGCCGAACATGAATTTATCGGAACTAAAGGAGCGGTATGGGGATCGACTAACCTTTCATGGAGCGATATGTGTACAGCAGGTATTACCGCGACT
>MFGW01000210.1:32405-38138 GCA_001780385.1 Candidatus Fischerbacteria bacterium RBG_13_37_8
TACGTGAGGAAGTTAAGCGGGTAGTGGAGATCTTAGGACGAGGCGGTGGTTATATAATGAGTCCCACCAACAAAATTGGTCCTGAGGTACCCCTCGCCAACGTTCTCTCCCTTTATCAGTGGGGGGTCGGACCTAAACATTAGACCCTCCCATAATGCTGTCCCTGACGGCGTTACAAGGTGCCCCTATCTGAATTTCATCAAAATTTGCAAAAGCGTTGCGGACAGGTGTTTACAGGGTTCGCCCCTACAGCAAAGCTCATAAAGGATTTCCATTTTGCATTTCCTCACTGTTGTTTTGTGTTGAAAAGATTATGAGTTTAGAATAAAATAATAATTCTATTTATTAACAGAGCGTAAATATGAACACTTTGGAGCAGGACAGAAAACTTGGAACGTTTTTAGGTGTCTTCACACCGACCATTCTGACTATTTTGTGCGTCATAATGTATTTGCGATCAGGGTGGTTAACAGGTCATTTAGGCTTGATGCAGATGTTGATGGTGGTTGCGATAGCCAATTCTATAACGCTCATCACCACACTTTCATTTTCAGCGATGCTACGAATATAAGAGTTGGAGTAGGGGGTGCCTATTATATCATTTCACGAAGTTTAGGATTGGAGATATGTGGAGCGATAGGAGTTCCGTTATTTTTATCGCAAACATTTTCAGTTACATTATATTCATTTGGTTTAGCGGAGTCTTTAGCAATCGTATGGCCTGGAGTGCCTGTACAGAAAGTAACTTTTGTAATAGTCATTGCTGTAGGATTGCTTGCATTAAGTGGCGCAAAGAAAACGTTAAAGACACAGGTTCCTATAATGATACTAATTGCTATTTCATTAGTAGCACTTACTACGGGAGCAATTATACGAAGTTGGGGGAAACCATTTACTATGTTTTCTGCATCCGGGGAAATAGGTTTTTGGGCGGGCTTTGCAATTTTTTTTCCAGCAGTGACGGGAGTAATGGCTGGACTTGGGTTATCGGGTGATTTACGCAATCCAGGGAGGGCAATACCACTTGGTTCCATTTCGGGAGTACTCACCGGTTTTGCTATTTATATGTTAGTACCGGTGATACTTGCACTTGGTGCCAGTGCATCGGAGTTGCAGCAAGACACGATGATATGGTTAAAGATTGCGCCACTTGGAGCAATATTGATATTGCCGGCGATGTGGGGTGCTATTTTTTCTTCAGCGGTAGGTTTTCCATGCTTGGAGCACCAAGGACCTTGCAGGCACTTGCCATGGATCGTATTGCGCCGACGCAATTTGCCAAAGAAACCGGTGACTGGAAGGAACTTGCTCCAGGAATAGTATTGACAACGGCTATTGCAGTAGTGGCTGTTTTTCTTGGTGACTTAAATGCCGTAGCACCATATGTCAGTATGTTTTTTCTGACTACATATGGTGTAGTTAACATAGTAGCAGCGCTTGAGACATTGAGTGGTGATCCATCCTGGAGACCGAAGATTCACATACCATGGGCAGTCAATTTAATAGGTGGCATTGCATGTTTAGGAGTAATATTTTTCTTTAACCCAATTGCTGGAATGGTTGCAATATTGACTGAATTAATTATCTGGATAATATTATCATGTAGAAAAAGTACCGAGCGATGGGGCGATGCGCGGCGCGGCATTTATGAAACACTTATTCGATGGGCTTTGATAAAACTCTCCTCACGGCCTATGAGTGCCCGTAACTGGCGTCCGCACGTGCTGGTATTTGTTTCTGATCCGGTGAAGCATCTTGATTTAATTCGGTTTGGCAATTGGTTCAGCCAGGGACGCGGTGTAGTAACCGTATGTGAATTGGTAGTCGGTGATATTTTCAAGGAACAGCAGGATTTAATAGAGATGCGCAAGAATATGCAGGATTTGTTGAATCGTGAAGGGCTGGTAGTGTTCGCCGAAACAAACATTGTGAATGATGTGGTGGAGGGGATAAGCAGTGTTGCGCAGGCAAATGGTATGGCAGGATTACAGAGCAATACAATTTTATTAGGTTGGCCTAAAGAGAGGGCAATGCTGGTACAATTTCTCAGCACAATGAGAAACCTGGAAAAATTAAGAAAATCACTTGTGATTGGCAGAGTTCAGCCACGATATCTTTTTCCGCGGGAGGGAATTCAGCGTTCAGTACATATATGGTGGGGGGGGGATGCAGCAGAATGGTGATCTCATGATTCTGCTTGCATATTTACTCACGCGGAATGCAGAATGGCGAAATGCCAAGATAACGATTTTAAGTATGGCTTCATCAGAGGAAATGAAGAAGAACACGGAGACATATTTAAACAAGCTTATACCGGAAATCCGAATAGATGCGGTAACTAAAGTTATCATGGAGGAGAAAGGAAAAACTTTTCAGGAGATAGTGCACAGGGAGAGTGCGCAAGCAGATGTAGTAATTTTTGGTTTAGCTACGCCGGTAGTTGGGAAAGAGGAAGAGTATGCGAAGCGGTTAGAGCAGCTTGCAGGAGATTTTCTGACTGTTTTTTTTGTGAAGAATTCAAGCCTTTTCATGGGTGAACTTCTCATACCCAAGAGCATGACTGAATATCAGGAAGAATAAGAAACCAAGCAATGAAAAAGCAGATATAATCAGCATGCTCATAAAAATGAAGCCACAGAGAATACTGATAAAAAGATGATAGTCTTTGTGGATTTAATAATACTAAATGCGATGTAATTCTTGTTGATGGAAGGATGTTTGTAATAGTGCAACATACATCCCCGGCAGAGTTATAAGTTGTGTAAATTGAGAAATTGAGTATAAATTATGAATACAATAGAGCAGGACAGGAAATTAGGAACATTTTTAGGAGTATTCACGCCGACGATACTGACGATACTCGGTGTAATTATGTATTTAAGAACAGGCTGGTTGGTAGGGCATTTAGGATTGATGCAGATGTTGATAATTGTGGCGATTGGGAACTCAATCACGTTGATAACGACATTATCTTTTTCAGCGGTAGCGACGAATATAAGGGTAGGAGTAGGAGGAGCGTATTATATAATATCGAGGAGTTTAGGATTAGAGATAGGAGGAGCGATAGGAATACCGTTATTTTTATCGCAGACATTTTCGGTAACATTATATTCATTTGGATTAGCGGAGTCATTACGTTATGTATGGCATGATATTCCGATACAGAAGGTCACCTTTATCATAGTAATAGCAGTAGGTTTGCTAGCTTTGGCGGGATCCAAGATAGCATTAAAGACGCAGATCCCGATAATGATATTAATTGGCATATCATTGATGGCAATTACTTTAGTTATTTGCCAGGCATACAGGAGATTGGAAAGAGCTTGCACCTGGGATAGTCATGGCGACAGTTATTGCTCTAGGAGCGGTATTGCTTGGTGATTTAAATACGGTTGCACCATTTGTCAGCATGTTTTTTCTCACTTCTTATGGTGTAATAAATATTGTTGCGGCGCTTGAGACGTTAAGCGGGGATGCATCCTGGCGACCGAGAATAAGGATACCCTGGGTAATCAGTTTACTGGGAGGAATAGCTTGTTTAGGGGTAATATTTTTTTTCAATCCGCTTGCAGGCATAATTGCCATACTGACTGAAGTAATGATTTGGGTTTTTTTATCACGGCAGGAGAGTACTGATCGATGGGGAGATGTGCGAAGAGGGGTATACGAAAGCCTTATTCGGTGGGCATTGATAAGGTTATCATCCCGCCCCATGAAAGCTCGTAATTGGCGTCCTCATATCCTGGTATTTGTTTCTGATCCTGTGAGGAATCTTGATTTAATCCGGTTTGGGAATTGGTTTAGTCAGGAGCGTGGAGTAGTAACAGTATGTGAGCTGGTGGTAGGTGATATATTTGATGAACGATTGAATTTGCATGAACGGCGCAAGAAAATGCAGGGAGTGCTTGATAATGAAGGTTTGGTAGTTTTTGCTGAGACGAATATAGTGAATGATGTAGTGGAGGGATAAGCAGTGTTGCGCAGGCAAATGGCATTGCAGGATTATAGAGCAATACTATTTTATTGGGATGGCCAAAGGAAAGGGCAATGCTTGTGAAATTTCTGGACACCATGAGGCATCTCGAAAAATTAAGAAAATCGTTTATCATTGGAAAGATGCAGCCACGATTTTTATTCCCGCGTGAAGGAGTTAAACGTTTTATTCATATATGGTGGGGTGGGATGCAGCACAATGGTGATCTCATGATATTGCTGGCGTATTTGCTTACTCAGAATCCGGAATGGCGTGATGTAAAGATTACGATTTTGAGTATGGCGTCTACTGAAGAGATGAGAAATAGCACGGAAACGTATTTAAACAAGCTTATTCTGGAGATTAGGATAGATGCGGTGATCAGAGTTATCATGGAGGAGAAGGGAAAAACTTTTCAGGAGATAGTTCACAGAGAGAGTGCGGAAGCAGAAGTAGTAATTTTTGGATTAGCTACACCTGCTGTAGGGAAAGAGGAGGAATATGCGAAGCGCTTAGAACAGCTTACAGGTGATTTTCCGACTGTCTTTTTTGTGAAAAATTCCAGCCTTTTCATGGGTCAGCTTCTTCTTCGAAAAAGCATATTACTCGGGGGGTCAGAGCCCGACATTGGACAGTCTTAAACGCAGTCCAGAACGGCGTTGCAATGGGTACTTGCCAAGATTCCAGCAAATTTTATGTGAGAGGATAGCATCACTTCGCATTAACATTGTTTCATGCATCATCAGAAATGGCGCCAGCGTTTTTTGCTGAAAATTTCGCACAGCGCATTGAAACGATGATGGAATCTATGTATCAAGATGGGCTAATGTTATGCTACGACCCCGTCCTTATTTTATTAATTCTCTCAATAAGACCTGACGGAAGTCGATCTTTTATCTCTGAGATTAAAACCTGTTTTGGAATTAAAGTATATCCCAGAGATTGTTGGTCATCTAAAACACATCCTTCCAAATTAACTAAATTATTATTTTTCAAGTTTTTTAATTCATCAGCAGAAAATTGTGCTATAACATTTCGGCTTCTCCCCACTCTGATCACAGGATATCTTTTATTTTCAGAAGCAGTTGCAATTATTTCAGCTATGCCAGGATCTTTTGCGCCTACTTCCTTCACGAATTTAAAATCACTTTTCGTTACAATATAACAAGATGAGTTATGAAAGATATAGATGTAATTATCATCGGAGAGAATTTTCTGAGTCCAATTCTTTACTCTATCATAATTTATATAGTTGAGATTGGTTCTATCCATCATCCTGATAGTGGAACCATCTTTATCAGATTCAGAAATATAAATATATTTATCATCAGCCTCAACATCGAAGCTGTAAGCTCCAACGGGTCCAAATTTTTTGCCGATCAATTCAGGCTTGTCTCTTAGCGTTTTTTCCCATCTATAAATAGCATAAGTGTCAGTTCCACCATAAATATATTGTTCATCAGCATGAATACATAGAATTCCATCATAATCCAGTTTGGATGCATGAATTTTAACGTAGTTCTTTGCATTCCACTTAATTATACATTTATCAGTGGAGCAAGAATAAAGAACATCTCCCTCTACTATGATGTCAAGAACAGGAGCCGAATGTTCTTCGAGTGTCGAAATGATCTCAAGAGTATCATGGTTTAAGATAAGAATTCCTATTGACGAGGCTACATAAATCCTGGCATCATCGATTATAATAGTAAATATCATTCCACAATCTAATTTCTTCTCCCTGATCTTCTCATGCGTAT
>MFGW01000210.1:38167-38377 GCA_001780385.1 Candidatus Fischerbacteria bacterium RBG_13_37_8
TGAACTATTGCAAAGATTTTAGAAGCAGTGCAATTTACTGCTTTATATTGTAATTCTTTTTCTTGAATCCTGGCTTCTAATTTAGAATTATTTTTATTCCAAATTAAAATTGTACTATCTTGTGATGCTGAATAGATAAATTGATTATCTAATAAAATTTTTTCAATAGGACCTTTATGTCCCAATAATTGACCTATGATTAAAAATGAA
>MFGW01000210.1:38386-39198 GCA_001780385.1 Candidatus Fischerbacteria bacterium RBG_13_37_8
CAGATTTTTATAGTCTGGTCAAGAGAAGCAGAATAAATGTATTTCGAATCCATTTGCAGGTTCCATATAGGTCTATCATGTCCCCATAAGACTGCTATTGTTTTATGGGTTAGTTTATCCCAGACTCTAATAGTACAATCATCGGATGCGCTGTAGATAAATTTTTCATCCGAGTGAATTGAATTTATCCTACCTAAATGTCCTTCTTCATATTTAATTAATATAAAAGGCAATGTATGATCTTGCATTAGTTTACAGCAATGTAGAAAAATCAGTTTTTAGTATTTAGCGATTATAGAGGAGAAATAGAGCAAATTCAACCCAAAGTAAATGACTGAGCATTTGGGATTGCTTAGTTCTGCTTGGCAGAACTTGCAAAGATTATAAACCACGAAGAGCACGAAGAAAAATCAGGAAAGAGAGGTCAAGGTCAAGAAAAAGTGAGTTGCCGTAATCCTTTCAATCTCATATACCTTTGCATGCTATTTTTTGAGAAAACGAAATACTTACAAATTAACATATTGATTCTTTGTGCTCGTCATGAGCTCCTTTGTAAATAAGTTCAATGTTGAAAGTTCAAGGTTTCCTTGAACGTCTCTGTAGGGGCAGACACGCGGGTCTGCCCCTACAATAATTTTGATAGTCCGTCAGGGATTGCCACAGACTGAAGGTAGGCTTGCAAAATGTAATCAAAAGTGGACATGTTTGGGGATCGGAAACCTTGATGAGGGATTAAATCCGTCATTACCTCTTTATTATCTTGTCTTTACAGATTGGCATCAACATTGATACATGTTAATAAGAATAAAAAA
>MFGW01000210.1:39294-40581 GCA_001780385.1 Candidatus Fischerbacteria bacterium RBG_13_37_8
GATTACTATTGGGATTATGATCGTGGAGATCGTCATTATTATCAGAATGATCGTTATGATGGATACAGGCAGAACAGTTTGAAACGTTCTCTTTACGTTTCAGTTGAAGCAAGAGATTTTGCCAAGACAAATGTTGACAAATATGTACGAATGAATGATGCAAATTACAGAGGAAACCGCATTTCCAAAAATGCTCCTGACAGGTACTTCATAGAGACGAAAGCGAAACGAAAAATTGATGTAGTAAAAATGGAACGGAAGAATTTCAGAGTTGATGGCAAGCAGATTGAATATTTAAATCCTGATGGTCAGCTTCATAAAGTTATTACTGAATCGAAAGCAGTAACGAAGGAATTCAAACCTGAGGCAGTCACTACCAGCAAAACTGGTGAAAAGAGATTCAGAGTAGAAAATGATAAGATTGTGCGAGAAAAACCTGTGTACAGGAATAATACTACTGGAATTTCAAAGAAAACAATGCCAGTTGAGAATAAGCAGATAAACAAGAATGGCACGACAGAAATTCCAAAGAAAAGTACGCCAGTCGATAATAAACCAGAATACAGGAATGGCACGACTGAAATTCCGAAGAAAACTATGCCGGCAGATAATAAAAAGGTGGAGCCGAAGCGCAATGAAATTCCTGTTCATAGAGATCGCACTGATAACGGAAGTACAACTAAAAATAACAGCACAAAAAATGAGCCAATTATAAGAACAAATTCTGAACGTAATTATTATGCAAAGAAGATCATGACAAGAGAAACTGCTGCGAAGGAACCTGTTTACAGAAATAATGGAGGAACTACAAACATAAAGATTGCTAATTCCGGCAGAGAATCATATAAGAAAGCAGAGACCTCCACGATTAACAAAAAGGCTGTGATTAAAGAAAACACCACGGGAAAAAATAAAAGCGAAACCAAAAAATCTACTTCCGGCACCACAACAAATAAAAAGGAATTATCCGCAAAAAAAATCAAAGCGGTGCGGCGCTAATGTTATCAAGATTTTCTTTTGCATGGAAATCGAAAGCGACGTAACCTGTTCAACATGAAGAAAAGGCAGTAGCGAAACAAAACCTGGGCAACCTGCTGGGTTGCCCAGGTTTTTTCTATAGTGATCCGGTATCTATTAGTTTGTTGATTAAAAGAGAGCAAATATAAGGTGAGTTAAATCTTTGTTGCTATCAATGAAAATATTTCAACTTTTTTGCCCGAGCAATCACAAATCACCCCATCGAGTTTATTGACAATAACTTTAGGAAATATATTTGAAGCAATGCGC
>MFGW01000210.1:40591-41467 GCA_001780385.1 Candidatus Fischerbacteria bacterium RBG_13_37_8
CCATATCAAATCCGAGATGAATATCGAGCATTTCATCACGGTATTCTTCAAAGGTATGCTTGCATTCATCAATAATAACAAGAGAACTTTTTTCCATTAATACTGAATTCATGCTTAACAATACATTTTCAGGATTAACACAATGATGAAGCGCGAGCACCGACATAATACCATTAAATTTTAAAGGCATGACGATTCCTAGTTTATCATAACGAGGTTTATGAAACAGTATGCTTTCTCTTATTTTTTCAGCATGTCCCTGGATGGGGATTATTTCAGAAATTGCTTCGCGTTCGCACATAGTGAGAAGCATTTCACGTGCAATATCAAGCGCCCAATAACGAGCTTTTTTTCTATGAAATGCAGTCATCAGTTCACTTACTCTATAGGTAAAAAAGCCAGTACCTGCTCCAACATCCAGGATATTCGCATAATTAGGCACCTTTGCAAATACTTCAGTAATAGTTCGAGATATTACCTCCAATCCTTTATTTGAAAGGTAACTTTCCAGAATTTGGTCTCTGCGATGCGCTTCATTTTCATCAAAATACTTGGCATTTTTTAATAAGACATCCTGCTCTGGCACCTGTAAATTAGTCAGTAATTCTTTTAGCGTAAAATGCTCTAAAAAACTCATGTATTTAATTTTATCCATAGTACTTATTTCTCAACAATATGAGAATCATAGATGGAATTTCATCTTTATCGAATAACAATTGTACAAGAGAATGAAATAAAAAACAACAATAAAATTAGTAAGTATTCTTTTGACGCCAATAAAGTGATAAGAATAAAAAGGTTTAGGTTATGGTTAGGTTGAGCAAGAGGTAGCAGCAAAGGCAGTCTTAGTCTTAACCTTGACCTTAATCTCTCTTC
>MFGW01000210.1:41536-43533 GCA_001780385.1 Candidatus Fischerbacteria bacterium RBG_13_37_8
TATTTACTTCAGACAGATTTGACTTAAACAAAAACAATTTCCTCTTTTCTAGGATGAAATTGATTTTTTAAGATTAAATCCCAGTCAAGAGGAGGCTAAATATGCCAGACAAGACATTAGTGTGTAAGGAATGTAACAGACAGTTTACCTTCACTGAAGGTGAGCAGAAATTTTATGCAGAGAAGGGATTTGAGAATGAACCTCAGAGATGCCCTGAATGCAGAAAAGCTCACAAGCAGCAGAAGCAACAGTACCGCCAAAGAAAGTGGTAATGTGCATTGTAAAGGGGATAGTTCATAGCATTTCTTTCCAGGACTTCTGAACGAAGTCAAAAAAAACATATTCTTTTTAACTGAGGTGTGTAACGCACCTGATTGTATTTGGGGAATGGTAGTATTTTCCTAAGTGGGGGGAGTTTTTCCTTAAATGTTATTCCTTCCTTAAATCTTTTTCCTATCACCATACATCTTATTAATATGGCATTACTATATTCTTTGCGAGTTTTACGAATCAAAACGAAGCAATTCTTAACGGACTTGTCATTGTGAGTTTGCCGGAGGCAAACGTAACAATCCTTAACGGAATAAGAAGCATAGTCCGTTACGATTTTTTACGTTCCGCTCCGCGGAATTCATAATGACTCAACTGTTCCGGATTGCTACGCTTTGCTTCGCAAAGCTCGCAATGAATGCAAGGGCGAACACAAGGTCCGCCCCTACAATGCTTCTTACAATGCGTCAGGGATTGCCACGCACACCTTCGGTGTGCTCGCAAAGAATTCTATCTATAGAGGAGTAAACTATGAAATCAAAGATTCTCTTTGCCTCTTTTATTTGTTTATTTATGGGAAGCAGCACATTCATATTTGCTGAGACTGATAGCAATGGTGCTGCTATTGGTTTTAATTTTGGAGGAGCTTCACTTTACGGTTCAAATTACGCATACCAGTATGGAGGAGAGTTCGATTACCACTTCAAAGAACGATTTTCTATTCGAACCGAATTTGGCTATGGTTCCACATCTTCCTCTTTTCAATCACAAGGTCAGTATTTCTCTTCAGTGGATGAAACGACTTATCGTTTAATCCCGGTTGATTTTTCCCTGCTCTATTTTATCCCAGTCAATGAACATTTTTCTGCATACATAGGGGCTGGAGCCGGTTATTATTCCCTCTCCATCAAAGAAACATCGATAGATATTAATATCTATTCACAACAAATACAGACATCGGAAACATATAATCTCTCAGCTTTAGCACCGCTTATATGCCTTGGATTTGAAACCGATATTACCAGGAAATTAAGCATTTTTGCTGAAGCAAAACATTTCTCTGCAAAAGATACACTCGTCAGAAATGACAACACTTCTTTTTCTACAGAACAGGAAATTCAATTTGGTGGACCTCAAATTAAAATTGGGATCAGGTTTCATTTCTAACAAGCAGCAATACTATCCTTTTATTTAAAGATAAAGGACTGACACCATGAAAATATGCATAACAGATTTCAAAAAATTAGCAAAATATTTTTTGCTAATTCAAATATTTTTAGCAGGCACAGAGGCACAGAAGCACAAAAGCACAAACTTATTAAATATATCAAAAACTAATTTTCAGAAGGTGCTGTTCTATTTCCTCATGATTTTTATAGTGCTAGTAGTACTATCAGATTCTTTAGTCGCCAGCCAGTCAAATATTTACAGTCAGAGGCGTGAGCAAATAAGGACAGGGTTAGGAATAGAAGGCAAAGCAATACTTTTCTCCGGTCCAGGCGGTCAATCAGTAAATAAGAATTTTTATTATTTAACTGGTGTACGGGAACCGGACATTATTCTCCTCATGTTTTCAGTAGCGGAAGATGATTATCTTTTTATTGGTGATATAAACGATGGAGAAAAAGTAAGGGAACTATCTATCATCTCAGGTATTATCAAAATTATGCCAATGAATCAATTCGACTACCTATTCGGGCATTTATATCCTTGGCAAAAATACATCT
>MFGW01000210.1:43670-48665 GCA_001780385.1 Candidatus Fischerbacteria bacterium RBG_13_37_8
CGGAACCGGGTGATATTGTGGTAATGGATGTAGGCGCTGAATATTCAGAATATACAGGGGACTTGACACGCACCATTCCCATATCCGGGAAATTTTCACAACGACAAAGAGAGATTTATAGTTATGTGCTTGAAGCACAGCAAAGAGTGATGGAAATCTGTAGGCCAGGTGTAATGATATCTGATCTTGACACAGAAGCTCGGTTATTCGTTGAGAGGATGGGATATGGACAATACTTTTATCCGCGAATCAGTCATTCACTCGGATTAGAAGTTCATGATCCATGGTTCAGGCAAGCCACCCTGGTCCCCGGGATGATAATAACCGTAGAGCCGGGGATATACATTCCTGAAGAGAATCTTGGTGTACGGATTGAGGATGATGTACTTGTTACAGAGTATGGCTGCAACATGTTATCTGCTTCATTACCAAGGACTATCAATGACATCGAATTATTAATGCAGGGAAAAATGGGCAAGACAATTCATCAGAAATTAAAGAAAATACAGGAGAAATGGCAAGACAGGCGTTAGCCTTGGATATTTATTATTCAAGCCAATCAGGCACGGATTCCTTCGTTTCTTTTGCGACAGCAGGTTTACGAAATTCATCACCATCACCAAGTCCATCTAATCGCAGCATGAGATTGCCGGGATTTGTCGCATAACTGACTCCAACTTCCTTGGTAATAATATTATTTATAATCAAATTAATTAAAACGCTATCGAATGTTTGCATACCCTCCAATGAGCCATCAATCATCGCATCCGTGAGAGATTTTCCGCTTTTTTCACCTTCCAGGATATATTCGCGGGTTCTCTGATTAGATTTCAAGACCTCTATCACTGCAATACGTCCTCCTCCTTTTTTAGGAATCAAACGTTGCGAGATGATATATTTGAAAGTCTGTGAGAGTCTCATTCTAATCTGACGTTCATCACCTTTTGGGTATAATCCGATAATTCTATCTACTGTTCTTGCAGCATCAATAGTATGAAGAGTACTGAGAACCAGATGTCCAGTCTCAGCAGCTTCCAATGCAATTTCGGTAGTTTCCAGGTCTCTCATTTCCCCGACGAGAATTACATTAGGAGCTTGTCTCAGTGATGCGCGCAAAGCTACAGCAAAATTGGGAGTATCTCCACCCAGTTCTCTTTGATTTATCGTAGATTTTTTATGGCGGTGGAGGTACTCAATAGGATCTTCAATAGTAATGATATGATACGCTTTATTCTCATTAATCTCATTAAGAATAGCGGCTAAGGTTGTAGATTTTCCGCTACCAGTAGGACCAGTAACCAGAACCAAGCCCGTTTTCTCGTTTTGAATGCTATGTAGCACTGGAGGCAAGTTTAATGCATCAATGGTAGGTATCCCCGCAGGAATAACCCTTAATACTATGGAATAAGTTCCTCTCTGCGAAAATATATTTACACGAAATCTGGTAATACCAGGCAAACTATATGACAGATCAGCTGAACCATGTTCGATCAATGCTCGCATTGCCATCTTGTTTTTTCCAATCATGTTCAGTGAAATTGCCTCGGTATGAAAAGGACTTAACATTTCCAATCCTTTTATAGCTACTGGATTCAATGAACCATCAATTGTGACTTGTGGTGGTCTACCTACAGAAAAATTGATATCAGAAATACTCTTATGGGTTTTTAGGAGAAGTTCTAATATTCTGGGTAATTCAAATTGAGCCATAAATTATGCTGCCAATTTATACAAAAATTTTACATGTTGTTATTGTACTCAATTTGAGATAAAATTACAAGTACAATTTCATACTTACAAGGAATATATCATGATCATAATATGTAAAGCATGTGGTGCAAAACTAAAAGTACCGGAAAACCATTTCTCAAAAATAAAATGTCCTCAATGTCAATCAGAAATCAATACTGCAAAAGAAAAAGAATCCGAGACATCCAGCGAGGCTAATAACCAGCAGCAAGTACAAGCCATAATAAAAAAGGAAGTTGAGAAAGCAAAGCAGGAACTACTTAATTCCATTCAGCATACCAGGGTTGATTTCCTCCCTATGGATCAACGAGGTTCAGCACAGAAATTACTTGATAGCATATGCTTAATATGCAGCAGTAATGCTGATTTACAAAACCAATTAAAGGAGATAATGGAAACATTGAACTACAAAGTTGTGCTGTGCAAGGATTTTTTTGATTCAGGATTAATTATTAATAATTCATTCAATGATATAATTATCATAGATGAAATAATTGGCAATGATAAAGAAGCTGGTACTAAAATGTTGAGAATTCTTAATTTTCTCCCTGCAGATAAAAGGAGAAAAACATTTGCTGTACTATTATCTTCCACATATGTGAGCAGAGATACTTATTCTGCATTTCTTATCGGATCAAACTTGATCATTAATAAAAAAGATGTCACCCAGTTCGCAGAAATCTTAGATAAGGAACTGGATGGTCATGTTAAGTTTTATAAACTATACAATGACATAGCAGAAAGTCACATCGGGTAGACAGTGGGCGGTGGACAGAAGAAGCCACTTTAAATCTTAAACATGAAATGAGGATAGTATTCAATGAAGGGCAAAGATAACTTTTCTCCTTTCCCATTATCAATAGTCCCTGTTGTTTTATAAATGCTATTCTGCTGCTCGCGTTTGGAACTGGTAATTAAAATAATGCACGATATACGTTGAATCACCAAAAATAAATATTTTTGTCGTTGATTCATCTTTAGCGGGAACCCAGAAATCTCCTACTTTTTGATTTTCACGGCTGAATTCGACCTTGCGTGTCCAGATTGAAGGCCTTTTAGCCGGACTTCCCTCTAACCTTACCACGGCAAAATCATTAGCCTCTATCCATACGCGACCACGAAATAAATATTTCTCTTCCCGTTTTGGTTCAACATCAAGAAGATAACAATGATATCCAAGCATATCTGCTTCACCTGCTAATTTGAAAGTATAATTATTGAAACTAATAATACTTTGCCGTTTCTTTTCAGGATCCAGTGCATCCAATTCCGCTTCCATTAATCCATGAAAAATTTTATTGCGGATTGTCTTGGAACCATCCTCAGAAATAATGTCAAATCTTTTTGTGCGTGGGCTTTCAAAGACAACCTTCACTCGCATACTTGCTTTCTTATTAAACCTGCCACTCTCCGCATAATATTCTCGTTCTGCCGAATAACCAAGCATTTTATGCTCGCGCACTTGATTATGCTCGAGAAGTTTACTGATAATGTATTCAGGCGTAATTGTTTCGGTATTCGATTTTTCAGTTTCGGCTTGTAACTCTGTCCTTTTAATAATTACAAATGCCAGTGCCATACTGATAATCATAAGAATAACAAATGAGATTAATATCCGGTAATTCATAATAATGCTTTCCAATTTTTAGTGATAAGTACCAATTCGGTGAAGCATTTCCAAAAAGGGAATTACTCCTTGAATTTTTTATCTCCGGATTTAAATGGTAACGGTACTGGTTTAGTTGATGATAGTTTCTTGTAAATTGCTATTGGAATATCGAGGAGAAAACCTGCAATAATTCGCGGCATCCGGCGCATATCTTCCTTCAGCGAAAAATTCTGATCACCCACAATCAACACCCCACGCCGCATCGCATAAAAATTAAACAATGTCGATAGCACAGAAAATGCCACCGAAGCAATTATAGAAGTACCAAGCTTTTTCGTTCCATTTATTAAATGCACAAGAAATTCAGCAATATGAGATATTGCCGGCACAAATATCATTACGGTAATTGATGCAAACCAGGCAGGACGGGCTTTGCGAAAAACCTGTGTGAGTGCACCATAAAATCCAGCAGTAACACCACGGTAGGCGAATTCCACAATCATAGCGCTCATCGCTGCAGCAAATCCCGCAACTATGTTCGTAAAGAAAAAGATGATAGCCCGAAAAATTGAGCTCAGAAGCGCTGCCTTCCAATTCCAGCGCTGAATCAAATGAATATATGGATGTTTCAGCAAATGTAAAAATGCCTCACCTACACTTATCTTTTCTTCATGTGGCAATACATATTCATTCACACCATCATCTTCTTTTTCGGATACTTTTGTTATTGACCCATCAATTTTCAGCATGCCGTAGCATACCATAATCTCATTATCATTTCAATTTTACTGCCAGGCACCCTTGATTTTAATGGCATTGACTGCATAATTCGGTGCGGTTTTGTGCGCCTGCGAATAATAATGCATCCACTGTACTTTGATGCGGATTATGACAACTGATGCAACTTAATGGTTCTTTCATGTTCAGTAAATTCTGGTTAGTTTTGACAGGGTGGTAGGCAACTGGATGGTTGAGCAATTTATCGGGAGAGAGGAGTATTTTAGGAATAGCATTGAAGACATCATCTGCAATTGTTTCTTTAAATATATTTTGTTCATTTTTGTCATGGCAGGTCAGGCAGACTTCGTTGATAGTATTTTTCATCAGGTGTTTATTATTGGAACCATGCGGATTATGACAAAACTGGCAGCCATAATTTTTTAGGACAGTATGTTTCACTGGAGCCTTAATATATTTTTGTTTCAAATCTTCATGGCAGCTCCAGCAAGTATCAGCAGGGGATGCATTCAAGAAAGAAGGGTAATTGCTGGCATGAGGTTTATGGCAAGAGGTACAATTATCGGAAGCGGGAGGATGTTTGAAGGTTGATTTCCCGATTATATCAGCAAGATCACTATGACAGGTCAGGCATAGATTCAATTGGGAATCGATAAGCGTGGCAGAATCTTTTTTGGGTGCATCATGACATGCATCGCAAGTCCTTTCGGCGAAGGGCGCATGTTCATTTTTGCTGATCAGGTTTATATTAGGGGAGCCGTGTGCATCATGGCAATCAGTGCATACTGCGTTTTTAATTGGTTGATCTGAGTGTTTTTTCAACAAGGCAGGATCGATTTCGTGGCAGTTGGAGCAAAGGTCAGAGGTTTTATTATCCAGCAAATTTGCGAATTTGCCTG
>MFGW01000211.1:0-2549 GCA_001780385.1 Candidatus Fischerbacteria bacterium RBG_13_37_8
TCCTGTTATTTGCGTTATTACAATTACCAGCGCATCTATTTGGGGATGCGAAATCATAGCATCAAGAACTATCTTGAAATCTCCCGCTTCATTGATTACCTGTGCCGTAACATCAACAGGATTCATGGCAGAACCATATGCAGGTATCACATCCATTATTATCGCTTTCGTTACAGGATCAAGTTCAGGAACTTCCAGTTTCATAACTGCTGCCTCATCCGCAACAAGGATTCCACCACCGCCGGAAGTCGTAATTATTCCGAGATTATTACCTTCCGGCAATTCAGGAATGCGTTGCATGAGAGCTGCTATATCTATCATATTTTCAATATCATCCACGCGGATGATTCCTTTCTGCTTAAAAAAGGCATCGCACACCACATCTGAGCCTGTCAGGGAAGCGGTATGCGATGAGGCTGCTTTTTGTCCAACATCCGAACGGCCTGCCTTGAGCGTGACTATCGGTTTCCCTAGTTCTAATGCACGTTCTGCAAGTCGAATGAATTGTTTGCCATCCTTAATACCTTCAAGATAACTGATAACCATGCTCGTATCATCTTCCTCGAGAATATATTCCATAAAATCGAGCGTGTGCAGATCAACCTCATTACCAGTACTGGCAATATAGTTGAATCCAACACCTGATTCCTGCGCAAGACTGAATATTGAATAACCAAGGGCGCCACTCTGTGTAACATATCCAATAGGTCCAATAAGCAACGGTTTTACCCCAAGTGAAGCACTAAAGCCTCCAATCGCATTATCCTTTAAGCTGACCGAACCCTGGCAATTCGGCCCAACAATCCCCATGCCTGATTCCCTGGCAAGCTGCGCTATCTCTTTTTGCAGCGCTTTTCCTTCATCTCCTGATTCAGCAAATCCTGAACTGAAAATAGTAGCAAATTTAACTCCTTTTTCGACACATTGCTTCAACACTGGCAACACATGTTTATAACTCACCGCAATTAAAACAAGATCTACCAGCTCGGGTACATCAAGAATGCTCTTATAACAGCGAAATCCCCCCAATTCATCATACCGTGGATTAACTGGAAATACTTTACCCTTGTAATCTTGCTCCTTCAAATATCGAAGCGGTTTGCCACTAATGCTATCAAAATTTCCTGATGCCCCGATTATTGCAATAGAACGGGGACTGAAAAAATACTTAAGATTTCTTGCAGCTTGAGTCATTTCGCTACTCCACTAGAAATAAATAGGGACAGTCACCTATTTATCTTTGAAAAATAGGTGACTGTCCCTATTTATCATTAATTAAAATTATTAGCACTATTATACATTTGTTAATGCATATTCAAACCCACCGGCTTTTAATGGCGCATGAATACCGCCGAGCAGAACAACTTGTCTCAAAATAAAACCGCCTGCAATGCCACAAATAGTTCCGATAATTATGCCTGACTTTCCTCCACTACCTGCTACAATAAACACTTCAAACAACTCAAGCACTAGTGGAATCACCAGTCCAAACAGCGCCACACCAAACCAGAAAAGCGAAGCAACAGAACCTCTGAGCACTGCCCGGGCAGATGCACGAGACTCCGGCACTCGATGCGTTGCCTGAAAATAAAACACCAGCACAAACATCTCAAGTATTATGAGCATGATATCAAATTTTTCCAGCATGTTAAGACCTTCACGTGCTCCTGCTAATGTGCCTAATAATACAACAGTCATAACTCCCGTAGAGAGCGCAGATACAAGGAAAAGCAAGGGCAGAACAGCAGTACTCCAAAAAGCTATCGGCCGGGAGGCTGCAAGAAGAATTCCCGTATATATCATGGTGCCAAAAGCAAACACAATCCCGATAATACCTATTATATGACGAAGATCAACAGCAGTTTCAAGGATTGGCGTGAATGGCCAGATCCAGAATCCAATGTGTATTGCATTTACAATCATGAAGATCGAGATAATAATCGTACCTCTTGCAATCCATGATGTTCCAGGTTTCCTGAATGCTCTCCAGAAATTTGCCGGCGTACCCAAATCGGCTATCAAAAACATGGAACCCACAAAGACACATGGAAATCCCATAAAAATCCCAATCTTGGATATGATCGGATCCCATTGCAGAAAATCAGCAACAACTCCAGTAAAATAAGCACCGCCACCGAGACCAGCTAAAAAGAGGTAAATAGCAATTATCCACCTCCATTTTGTCTGAGATTTCAATTGTATTTCCATTTTTTTACCTCGCTAACAAATAATAAACAGATGGTTTGGTTCCAAACTCAGGATTAAGCTGGAAACCTCTTTCACGTTTAATTAATATTGAAATTTCACTATCCGGATCATTAAGATCTCCGAAATAACGAGCTTTTGCCGGACATGCATCAACACATGCAGGTTGCCTTCCTTCTTGAACACGAGCAAAACAAAAATCGCATTTTGCTGCTACGCCATACCCATATTTCTTTTCCCATGCATCTTTCGCATATGCCTGGTAAGCGTCAAGCGCTCCTTGAGCATCGGGAAAATAAGTCTTCCACTCGGGTACCGTGTAGCGTTGACCGTAAGGACATGCC
>MFGW01000211.1:2571-3994 GCA_001780385.1 Candidatus Fischerbacteria bacterium RBG_13_37_8
TGCAAAGTTCCTTATCTACTGTCACCACACCATATTCATTTTGTTGAGTTGCACCTGTTGGACACACTTTTAAACATTCCGGGTCTTCACATTGCATACAAAGTGTCGGAAGCATCTGTCTTACTACGGAAGGGTATACCCCAACCTCTCCCTGAATACATTTGGCAAATTGTATACCGCGCGGTGTGCTATTTTGTGCCTTGCAGGCAACTGAACATGAATAGCATCCAAAACATCTCTTGAGATCAATCACAAAGCCGTATTTTTTCATGATGCCTCCTTGCATTTATAAATTTTTACCTTGGAACAAGCATCCGTGCCTTGTGTCAATGGATCAGTATAATTCTCGTCACATATCACAAGATCATCATAGAATATTCCTTTTCCTTTCGATACAGGAGTTCCTTTTGCCCAGTGTCCATGACAACCTGCTATGCATACATGCTGCGGATGTAAACCTTGCACAAGTTTCACTTTGCCTTTCACTTTTTTTCCAATCGAATTCTCAATCCATATTATATCATTATCCTTGAGTCCCTTCTTCTGACCAGTCTGTGTATTAAGTTGAATCTGGTATACCCAGGGATCTTCAATTGATATTTCATCGAGCCATGGATTATTTTGTGTAGATGATTGTGTATGAAACGATGGACGCCACGAGAATGCCCACAGATCAAATTCGCTATTATCCATTTCATGTGATGGACAGGGATTCCATTGCGGGTAAGGACTATAATACGACAGGTCAAACATATCCTCTCTTCCAAATTGCTTCAGTACCTCTCGCAGTTTTTCTCCAGATTCAATAAAATATTCGAAATAAACAGGTATTCTTACCGGCACAAACCATCTCCAGTACATTTCTTCTACCCGGGTGGGCCATTTTTCCAGTCCGGTCTTTTTCAATGCTTCCAAGCCTTTTGAATCTCCCAGACGATCTTTGAGCACATTGTCACAAATATCCTGCCAGGAATAATCACGCTTTAAATCAAGCACGTACTTCTTGTCCATTTCACCGCCATACCGTATTGGTATGATTTTGTTTATAGCATCAAGATATTTACCCTGAAGTCCCAGTTTCTTTGCAATTTCCAGCATTACCTCGTTAAAATCACGCCGTTCATAGAGTGGTTCCACAACGGGCTGCCGTATCTGCCAAACCCAGTGATCCATTCCTGTAGGATGACAGAATGTTGACGGGAACGTTACACAAGGTGTGTAACGTTCAAGAAAACAAGTATCAGGAAGAACTACATCAGCCACCGCTTCGGTAAATTCATTTTGATAAATATTGAAAGAGAAAATAAACTCAAATTTCTTCAAGAAATTTTCAGTTACCTGTTCAGCGTTTCCCATTGTCATGACAGAATTTGATCCAAAATTAATCATGATTGACGGACGATAGTCTATCTTAAATGTTTCC
>MFGW01000211.1:4043-6974 GCA_001780385.1 Candidatus Fischerbacteria bacterium RBG_13_37_8
AACACGGAAACATATCCTGAAGATCAAGTCTGGTGGGAGGTGCTGGTTCACGTAAAGGATAAGGTTTATGATCGTAAACCCAACCTTTCACTACCATGAGCCCATCATCACAAGGGTAGGGAACAGTATTTGGTTTCCCGGTATCAGGATGTCCCATTGAAACCGGAGGTCCATGTCCCATTGAACCTCCCGGCACATCAGCAGCTCCTACTATATGATTTAGAAGATCAATACAAAGACAAGTCCATCCTGAATTCTTATGCCCCTGACTTCCTCTAAAGAAAATTGCAGCCGCCGGTCGCAACGGAAGTTTCTTTCCTTTTATCGTGATTGTGCTCCCTATTTGTGCATGTTCTACAAATTCTTTTGCTACGCGTCGAAGCGTTGCCTCAGGAACAGAAGTTATCTTCGATACTTTATCCAACGGATATTCTTTCTTCAGGTTTTCTTTTAAAAGCTCAAATGCCGGCCTACAGTCTGTACCATCAACAGTATACTTCCCTAATAATGCAAAATCTTTAATCGATTCATCGTCAAATGGTTTTGCTTTCTTATCAACCGTGTCCCAGATAAGCGGCTTATTCGTTTTCAGGTCTCTCTTATAATGTCCATCAGATTGAATAAGATAAGCAGCATTGGTCTTTAATTTCAGGTATTCTTCATCGTACATCCCAAGTTCATTCACAATAACATTAGCCATACCAAGTGCAGCAGCAGCATCAGTACCAACAATAATCGGAACCCATTCATGAGCTTTCGATGCCTGCGTGGAAAGATAAGGATCAAATACAACTGCTTTCATTCCCCTGGCACGCGCATCCGCTACGAACTGCGAAGTCTGCAACGCAGCATGTCCCGCACCATGTCCCTTCGAACAACCGAAATAGAGTGTGTAGTTATTATAATGCCAATCAGGAATGATTGACCATGCCGCATGTGTAATACCATTCATAAAATGAGCACCATTTCCACACCATAATCCACCACCGGAAACCCAGTAGTTCTTGAATCCAAAAGCACGCATAAACGCTATGACGGCAAAACGTATTTCACTGGTTTGCACAGTAGTAGCCTGAAAATATACACCGCGCGGATCCTTTTCATATACCGCCTTCAACTTTGACACAATAATATCATACGCCTCTTCCCATGAAATACGCTGCCACTTAGGATCCACTCCAACTCCCTTCTCAGGATTCGTTCGCTTGACAGGATAATTTATCCTGTGCGGGTCATAAAGGGTCATTAATTGAGAAGTGCCTTTAGAACAAATTCTACCGCTCCCGGCTGGTGTCTCAGGATTTCCTTCAATCCCGATAACAACACCATTTACACGGTGAACTTTTATTCCGCACTGCCCATAACAACCACCGCAAGATGTATGTATCCACACATCTTCTTTAATATCGTCAGTTTGCGTTTTCATATAAGCTCCTCTACAGATAATGTTTTAAGGAAATTGTTCATATTTAGTTTTCCTGGATAGTTACCATGAAAAATCAGGAGAAAAAAAGGATTAATTTGAAAATTGACTGGCTCAACTTTATCATAATTTATTATCGCAAAAAGAGGATAAATTGTCAACATATAATTAGCATAGTTCTGGCACCTTGATTTTATGTTTCTTTTACAGGTAAAATTACGGTGTCGTGAAAAATGATCCGCCGGCAAAACTTGATTCATCTAAAATCAGAGCAGATTTTCCTATCTTCAAACGGTTGATTCGTGGCAAACCACTTATCTATCTCGATAATCCCGCTACAACTCAACATCCTCAATGTGTAATTGATGCAATCAGTAATTTTTATTCCCAGCATAATGCTAATATACGAAGAGCAACGCACCTGTTAAGTTATGAAGCGACTCAATTGTACGAGGAGGCGCATAAAAAAGTAGCTGCATTCATCGGTGCTGATAACTGGCACGAAATTGTCTTCACACGTAATGCCACCGAAGCATTGAATCTCATTGCATACGCCTGGGGCTATTGGAACCTGCAGGAAGGTGATGAAATTCTCCTCACAATTATGGAACACCATAGCAATATTGTACCATGGCAAATGCTGCAAAACATGAAAGGCATTAAGCTAAAATATGCAATGACAACTCCTGAAGGACGATTGGACATGGATGATTTTCGCCGTCAACTTACTAGTAAAGTAAAACTGGTGAGCATAAACCATGCATCAAACGTTCTCGGCACTATCAATCCCGTTAAAGAAATGGTACTGCTGGCAAAAAATATTAATGCCGTTACCATTATAGATGGGGCACAATCAGTTCCACATATTCCGGTTAATGTTAAGGAAATCGGCTGTGATTTCATGGCGGTATCAGGACATAAAATGCTTGGTCCCACCGGTTCCGGTTTCTTGTACGGAAAAAAGAAATTAATGGAAAAAATGCATCCTTTTCTTTATGGTGGAGATATGATTGACGAAGTGACATTGCATAATGCTACGTGGAATGAATTGCCCTGGAAATATGAAGCAGGAACACCAGCCATTGCTGATGCCATCGGATTGGGTGCAGCAATCGATTATCTCTCTGCCCTCGGAATGGAAAATATTATGCACTACGAACAGGAACTAAACCGCTACTGTCTTGAACAATTGCAGCAAATTCCTGATATTACAATTCATGGACCCCTGAGTACCCATGATAGACTGGGTGTTTTCACTTTTAATTTAAATGGCATATCTTCTCATGAGGTAGCAAATCTTTTAGACACCTATGGTATTGCCGTCCGGTCTGGCAATCATTGCGCACAACCGCTTGCTAATCATTTGCATATGGGAGATACGCTGCGCATTGGCTTCTATATTTATAATACCAGAAAAGAAATCGATGTAATGATTGAAATTTTGAAGAAAGCTTTGGCTCTTTTCTAAGCAAATATTTTCAAAGGGTAAACAGATAATCGTCAGCTAT
>MFGW01000211.1:6986-8560 GCA_001780385.1 Candidatus Fischerbacteria bacterium RBG_13_37_8
CCGACTAAGCGCTTGCGTAAAAATAACTTGGCAATTTTGCTCATTATGAAATTTTTGTCCTGATTATTTTCATTACAAGATTGGCCGTAGGATCGGGACAACTTACATATTCTGTGGTTATTCCATCAGGATCAATTACTTTTTCATAGGGTGTTCCCTCATATTTCCATGGGAGCGTTACGCCAAATTGAAGGAGTCTAACGACATCATTCATGCTGCCGCGTAACCATGGACATACTTTTCCCCAATCACCAGGATATTCAAATTTGTCTCCCTTCTTGTGACAGCTACTGTCTTCCCGCGCTTCATATACTTCAAATTCTATCTTGTACCTCGCTCTTTTTGGTTTTTCCTGTTCCTTTTTTTCTTCTTCCTGTGCACTTATATCCGCGGCTACTAATAATGCAGCAAGTCCGCATCCTGCTTTTTCCATAAAGTCTCTTCTTTTCATAAAATCTCCTTTTTAGTATATTATATGCTCTTATACAAATTGCTTATTTTTAGTTTCTTGCTATCACTTATTGGCATAATGCTAAGAACCAACAGCTGTTTGCTTAATATTTTTTGTCTTTATATGTATTAGATGCTTTACCTTTTTCTTTTTCTCAATTATATGATCCAAATCATTTACCATTGCACGTGTCAATTGTATGGTAAATAATTCCATTGCTATTCTTTCCCGCCGGATAAATACTCATCAAGCGAAATTACTTTTCCTGCTTTCAAATCTCTCTTCTATTCCAACGGCTCTTTCAGAAGACGAATATCATCGACCCAAACTGTTCCCGTTGCATTAATCACAAGACCCAGTTTAATGTTATCCGGAGTCTCACCTTTTTTAAAAAGGAAAGGAGTTTCTAAAGTAGTCCAATCCACTGTTCCAGTAAGTATCTTTTTCAAACCACGAGAAAAATAACTTTGACCATTCACCACACACCACATTTCTAAATATACCTGACCTGATATTTCTTCTGTCTTTACTTTAGCCTGATAAACCAAGCGGGCATTCTCAATATCTATTTTCCCTGTTTCAAATAAATTAATTTTGGTTGCATTGTTAATAATAATTTTGATGGAACCTTTCCCATCACTTGATACGCTTTTGTCAAACTCGATTTTCCCACTACTTGATACGTTGTTAAGATATTCGCCAACAGTCTGAGGAGCAAGTCCCTTCAAATCATCAATCGGATAATGCTTTAATTCAATCATTTTTCCGGACATCAGATCACAATAAAATGTTACCATTGCCATGCAGGCAATAAGCAATCCCAAATAACATTTTTTCATTATAATCCTCCTGTGCAAATAAAGTGTAGGGGCAGACCTATGTGTCTGCCCTTTTAATAGTTTTGTTCTTATTATTTGCTATTATCTCCGGGTGTCTCTTTATGGGCATGAGCGACTCCTATGCAAATAAGGTGTAGGGGCAGACCTATGTGTCTGCCCTTTTAATAGTTTTGTTCTTATTATTTACTCTTATTTCCGGGTGTCCCTTTATGGGCATGAGCGACTCCTGTGCAAATAAAGTGTAGGGGCAGACCTATGTGTCTGCCCTTTTAATAGTTTTGTTC
>MFGW01000212.1:0-257 GCA_001780385.1 Candidatus Fischerbacteria bacterium RBG_13_37_8
GAGCCGTCTTGCTTGTACTGTACTGTTTCAAAATTATGATGCATGCCTTTTTTTAGAGTTTCCTCGACCTGCAATTTGCCACGTGCAACATTTTTTGATATAGTCTCCAGCGACATTCCTTCAAATTCTTCCCTCGAATAGCCATACATTGTACATGCACTCGGATTTGCATCAATTATTATTTCATTTTCAGGTGAAAACAAAAGAATAGCATCATGAGCGCTATCAAACATACCTTTGTAATATTCTTCCGATGA
>MFGW01000212.1:359-856 GCA_001780385.1 Candidatus Fischerbacteria bacterium RBG_13_37_8
ATTTTTTATTTCTTGATAGGCAGTTATTATTTTAAATTCGAACCAGGGAGCTATCACTTCTGATTTTTCCCGCGCTGCGTTTATTGCCTCAAATAATGGTTTATCTTCCGGAAGCATGAGATCTTCAAAATTTGATTTATTGAGCCGCAATTCCTCCCCGGAATATCCAATCAAAGTCTCAAAAGCAGGATTGACATATTCAAATTCTACTTTATCAATTATGCATATTGCAATATTGGAATTTTCCACAGCAGCGCGAAATATTTCAAAATCTTCTGCTGGTTCTTTTGAAGTTTTTTCCATGGCTGAGCGATGCAGGGCTATTTCAATAGTTGCTATTAATGCAGCAGGCTGATATGGCTTAATGAGATAACCAAAAGCACCTGCCTGTTTTGCTTCTGTTAAAAATGCCAGGTTTAGAAATGAAGCAATTATTACTGATGGAATGCCGCGGCACTTGTATGCATGTCCCGCTAAAGCAATGCCTTCTTTCTGCT
>MFGW01000212.1:868-1774 GCA_001780385.1 Candidatus Fischerbacteria bacterium RBG_13_37_8
CGACTATTATTACCAGGTCAACAGGCTCTTCATTAAATGCAGCTTTAACTTTTTCCGCATTATCAGAAAGTAAAGTAATCTTGTAACCTGATTGCTGCAGGTGCTTTTTTAACTTGTCAGCCGTGGCTTCTTTTTCGCATAATACCAGGATTCTAGCTCTTTCAGTCATTACTGCTTCCTTTTCAATATATTTTTTCCAGAAATGTGTTGTGCATCAGTCGCAACAGCTTAACATTACTGAATTTCATTCCTGTATCCCTATTTTGTTTCACTGAGCATAAGCTGAATGCATGCTTCGACAACTTTGGTATCGTAAAAAGTACCTTTATGCCTGGCTATTTCGTCCATCGCCTTTTGCAAGGGAAATGCTGGTCTGTCCGCTCGATCTGACAGTACAGCATCAACTACATTAGATACCATGAGTATCCGCGCTTCAAGCATTATTTCATCTCCTTTCAAACCTGAAGGATAACCACTACCATCAAGTTTTTCATGATGCTGATACACGATATCAGCAATAGGCCATGGAAATTCTATCCCTTTTAATATATCGTATGAGGCTCGTGGATGTGTCTTGATAATCTCATATTCATATGCATTAAGTTCGCATGGTTTGGTGAGAATTTCTTGCGGTATGCTAATCTTGCCAATGTCGTGAATAAGAGCTGCTATTCTTAATCCTTCTGCCTGATGTTCGGGAAGTTTTAATTTTTGTGCAATTGCATATGCCAGGCTAGCAACGCGTTTGTGATGACCATAAGAATGAGGATCTCTTTTTTCGAGTATTATTGTTATAGCTCTTATCATGCCCTCAAGAGAATGTCCTGCCTTTGTTAAATTTAGCTGGAGATCCTTTTCCAGTTTTATTCGTTTGCTTATATCATGATTGATACATAAAATAACTCT
>MFGW01000212.1:1781-8457 GCA_001780385.1 Candidatus Fischerbacteria bacterium RBG_13_37_8
TTAATGGTGATGGCAGATGCATTGACCTCCAGGTGAATTTCTGAACCGTCCTTCCTGTGCTGCACCGTTTCAAAATTATGATGCATACCTTTTTTGAGAATTTCCTCGATTTGCAGCTTGCCACGGGGTACATTTTTTGAAATTGTTTCCAGTGACATCCCTTCAAATTCTTCTCTTGAATAACCATACATTTCACATGCTCTTGGATTTGCATCAATGATAATTTCATTTTCAGGTAAAAATACGAGGATAGCATCCTGAGCATTATCAAACATACCTTTGTAATATTCCTCCGAAGACTTCGTTATTTCTTCCATCCGCTTTCGTTCCGTGATATCGCGTATCATTCCCATTGTTTTGATCTTATCTCGTACTTTTATTTCTGTCAGCATCGCTTCTACAGTTTTTATTTCCTGATATGCAGTAATAATCTTAACTTCAAACCATGGAGGTGTCATTTCGGATTTTTTCTTTGCAGAATTTATGGCCTTTAATAAAAGCTTATCTTCAGGAAGCAAGAAATCTTCAAAGCTTGATTTATTGAGGCGTAATTCCTCTATGGAATATCCAATTAAGTTCTCAAATGCAGGATTGACATACTCAAATTCTAATTTATCAATTATGCACATTGCTAAGCTGGAATTTTCTATCGCACTGCGAAATTTTTCTAAATCCTCCGCTGGCTCTTTTACTGTTTTTTCCATTGCAACACGTTGCAATGCGATTCCTATTGTCGCTAATAAAGCTACAGGCTGGTAAGGTTTTATAAGATAGCCATATACGCCTGCCTGCGTTGCGTGTGTGAGAAATACTTCGTCGAAAAATGAAGCAATTATTACTGATGGAATATTGCCGCGCTTATAAACATGTCTTGCTAATGCAATACAATCCTTCTTTTGGGGATTATCAGTAACAATTATTAACAGGTCAACAGGAGATTCATTTATTGCAGCCATTGCTTTCTCTACACTATCAGTAAGGAATGATACCTTATAACCTGACTGCTGCAACTGTTTTTTTATCTTATCAGCCGTTGCTTCTTCTTCGCATAGAACAAGGATAGTAGCTTTCTCAGTCATTACTGCTTCCTTTTTAATATATTTTTTCCAGAAATGCGTTGTGTATTAGCCACAACAACATAAAATCACTAGATTTCACTGAAGTATTAATTTGAGGTAGCATTTCAAATCCATTTTTGCGTACTTTCGTGTGTCAGTGATTTTGTGGCATTTTATTCATGCTATCTTAATTCTGATTACTGTATATCTACAGCGCTCATTATACGCTATAAGCCTGGTGATTACTATATGCTGAATAGCATATAATTCTCAAGGAATTACTGCAATATACTATTATAATAGGGTATCATTTTATTTACAATATTATCCCAGTTAAAAAGCTGTGCTTGTTTCAATCCTTTTTCCTGCAAGCTTTGTCGTAATTTATTGTTCGATAATACTTCACAAATCATCTGCTGCATTTCTTCCGTATTATTTGGATCTACATATGCTACTGCCTCGTTCCCTATTTCTGGGATAGAAGCTACTTTTGAAGTAATGACCGGCAAACTGCATTGCATGGCTTCTAACACCGGCATCCCAAATCCTTCATAAAGCGAGGGAAAAAATAGCACATCTGCGCTATTATAGAACAATTCAAGTTCAGGATAACTCAAGGCTCCTAATTGCTTGATTCTATCTCTGACCTGCTCATTTTTTACTACCTGTAAATCCTTCTCAGTATATCTTTCACCAAGATGATAGAATATCCATTTCTTCCCATTAATTTTTTCGGGCAAGCTGCTGAGCGTTTCTAATATCCCTTTCACATTCTTATAAAATATATTAAGACCTACTGTTAAAATAATGTACGTGTCATCCGCTACATTTAATTTTTTCCTGAATAAGTTATTTTGCTCTTCCATCGTTCTTTTGAAAGGGTAAAATGCTGCAAGAGGCATCTTGACGATTCTGCATCGTTGTACTCCCGCAACTGTATATAAATCTTTCATAGTGTTTTCTGAATCGGCAAAGATGAGTGTCGCTTTTTTTATGTAGTTCATTGATGATTTAAATATTTTGAGTGCCAGGGGAGGTTTTTTAATATTTTTAAAATAACCGCCTTCAATTAATAATGGAATTAAATCATGGCAGGTAACAATCACTTTTTTTTCATCCAGATTTTTAATAAATAATGAATTTGCATGATCTACGATATGATAAATATCGGCTTGAATTTTTCTTACCTGGGAAGGGTAATATACGTACCGGTTGAATAAATCCATTGCTTTTCTTGCAATGGGTAAAGTATTTGTTATTGTATCAAATTTGAGATTCTTTGGATGATAATCAATAATATCCCACTCTTTGCATTTCTCTCTTAACTTAGCTGAAATGCAATCAGCGTAGGCTTTCATGCTTAATTGTTGTTCTTCCTTATAATTTCTGAGAAGCACTAATTTCATTTCTATTCCTAAAGGGGGACAGGCACTCACAAGTTCACACCTGACATTGAATATAATCGATTATTATATAATAACAGCTTCTATTAACAAAAGAAACTTTTTGTCAGAAGTGCCTTAACTAATTATAAAAATATATAAATAATAATAAAATATACTATTCGATGTTAGGTGTGAACTTGTGAGTGCCTGTCCCCCTATAAGTGGTGGGGTAAGGGACGATGATGCCGTCACGGAGATTGCCTTGCTGTTTGTAAACGAAACTACCGGTATTGGTGGTGATGACAGCTTCGATTTCATAAGGGCTATCTTCGTCGGATGGGGCTCTCAGCATTTCGCCTTCTACATAGGCATAGATCTTAATTTTTCCAGGGTGAGTTAATTTTCCGTCGAGCATGATTCCCGGTAACTCATATAAGAGCCTGAAATGCTTCAATGCCTTGGTTGTTACGGCAATGCCATCACGTTGCGGATTTGCACTGCCATACATGACACTTAACCGGAATGCCATGGTGTTGAAAAATTTTGGTTTTGCGCGGGCCTTAATAGTTTTTTCCCCGTTAATAACTTCTATTCGGTAATCAAAATAGGAATTAATATCCTGGTCTAATAATAGCGGGAACGTTTCAAAGGTGGATGGTTGTGGTACAAGGACATATTTGCATTGATATTTTTTAAGAATTGCGATTGCTTCATCTTCATCTTCTGCGAGGAAGAATTTTGCCATATCATAGAATCCCTGCCATGGATTATTGTTGAGGTAAATGAATCCGAAATTATCAGCAAGTGTAGGCATACGGCTGTAAAGGTGAATATAGTGTCCGTAATGCCAGGGCGCGAGAACACCTACCAATGCACGCTGTGATGCGGTTTCTACAGGCGGTGAATTAATCTCCATTTGTGGCGGACGGGCATCATTTTTCAACCAGGTGAATGCATTGTAATACAGGTGCAATGGGGAGTAATTTGGTTTTGCGAAAAGTTTTTTATATGGGCTCAGACACAGGATAAAAGGTATAATGCATACGATAGCGACAGTGAGATGGGTTTTTCGTTTTATAAAATGCAGGCATGCCATGATAAATAGAGCAGTTACCATGCCGAAGGGAATAGAGAATTCAGCGGAGAATTTTTTCTGGTTGAGCATCAGGAAACCAAGAAAGATGCTGCATACCGTAGCAGTGCAGTAAAGCTCAATCGGAATTTTAATAGCTCTCAATAATAGAAGAATGAGCGCCAGCGGAAAGATAAAGATCAGGTAGCTGAAGGAGGTGATGATAGGGGTAAGAGTAAAAAGTTTAGGACCAGCACTTTGCACATGAAAAATCGAACCGCTTTCGAGGATGGAAGCAAGCCATTTATTTTGTGCTTTCATGTAACTTATGCCCTCGACAAGTGGAGTTACAATGAAGTACAGGAATATTGCCAGAGTGAGCAATGTGATAGCGAATTTGAGCAGATGGATTGTTCTATAGTTTTTTGTTCTCAAAACAAGAAAGTAATTCAAAGCAAAGAAGAATAGTGCGATGCAAATTAAAACCAGCACGGTAAAGAATGACACGTATTCGAATTTCAAAGCTTTACCGCCTGCTGAATAATATATGAAAGCTAATGGAATAACGAGCGCGGTAGAGATGGTATAGATTATTGAGAGTTTGTTCAGAAGCCATATTTTCCTGGTTACGATACTATAGAGAAGCTGTATTAATACAGCAGCAGCGATGTAAATGTAAGAACCGGGCCATGTCCAGAATAATGCTGCGATTATTAAAGAGACGGTAATAATAATTATAGTGAAACGTGCTTCATTGCTTTTCATAAAGAGAACATGGTTCGCATAGAGAAGCATGGCGAAAAGCAACAGCAGGAGGCTGTTATGGTCAATCATTTCGATAGTGGTGACATTCACCTGCGGTGCTGCAATCCCGGTCAATAATACTGAAAGGAGCGCGGTAATTTTATTCTGCAATGATTGATATACAAGCAAACCAAGCAAGAACAGTTCAAGCATGCCGAAGAGCCCAGTCATAATACGAGCAGTTTGCACCACTAAATAATCAGGAGGTGATCCGAGTCCAATGATAAATGAAGGTAAGGCGGAGAGCCAATCATAAAGCGGGGACCAAATGGGGATATCACCATGAGGATGAGCCAGTAGTGGATCATAGAGAGGCAACTGCATGCCGTGCTGAGCTATATAGAGGATGCGGCGCGCATGGTAGCAACTGTCCGGGTCACTGATAAAAATACCATCAGGAGTATGTGCTGTGCCTTCATTATTCAAAAAGGGGATAATGCGAACATATGCTATTATGGCAAACACAGCAAGGAAAAGGAGTAGTGAAGTGATAAAAGCGTACTTAGAAGGAGATTCTTCCTGTGTTTGTTGCGGCGCAATTTTTTTCTTTCTTTTTTTATCAGTCTTTTTCGCTACCATTATTCAATTGTAGCGCAGCATGAAAGAACGGTCAATAAAAGAGGGAATAGGGACTGGGGATTAGGGACCTTCAAAGAACTTTCTTATTATGTCCTGAAAAGAGAAGAAGATAAGATAACGGGGACATTTTTTTTGAAAAAATATCGAGAATGCTTTGTGTAAAGCATTTACTTCAGATATTTTTTCATTTTGACTTCTTTGAGGCTATGATTAGAAAGTTCTTTGAAGGTCCCCAGTCCTCAGTCCCTAATCCCTATTCCGTTTAATAGCGAGAACGGTAGCATCATCCTCCCAGTGAGCACGGTTACCGAATGTATAGGCATATTGAAACACAAGCTCCACAATTTCCTCGGCGCTGTGTTCTTTATGTTCGAGAATGAATTTTTTCAGACCATCGATACCCATCATATCTTGCTGACGGTTAGCTCGTTCATAGATACCGTCGCTATAGAGCAGAAGCAGGTCTCCCGGATCAAAACGGGCATATGCACGCTGTAATTCCATTTCAGCCATGGCACCAAGAATAAGCCCGGTAGATTGAAGTTCTTCAATGGCAGTATCTTTTACGAGCAGGGGAGGAGGATGTCCTGCATTTGCATAAATGATGTTACCGGCTTTTTCAATTTCTGCATAAAAAAGCGAGATGAAGCGTGTCGAAAAAGTACTGCGGTGAATAACGCGGTTGAGTTTTTTCAGTGTATAGACAATCTTCATTTCTTTTTCCATGCCCATGCGCAGTCCTGTAACTACATCACGTACCAGCAACGATGCTGGCAGGCCATGACCGCTTGCATCACCAATCACAACGCCGAATAATTCCTCGTCGAAAAGGTAGTAATCGAACAAGTCTCCGCCTACTATTTCAGCAGGTTGAGAACGCCCTGCTATACTGTAACCTTCTATTGAAGGCGGATGTGCTGGCAGAAGACTTTGTTGAATGTATGCAGCTTGTTCTAATTCACCCTGTATTGCTTGCGAGAAAAGCTGGTAATTCAATGCTGTTCGGATTGCATTAAAGCAGAATTCAATTTCTTCGCGGATCCAGCCGCTTTTCAATTCAAAGACGAATATCCAGCTTTTATCCGGGCTTCGGATACTGAAAGCTGCCGGGATAGCGTATTCTCTTTCTTTCCCGATACCAATATCAATGCTAAGTGCCGGATTATCGTAAATATAGCTGCCGTGTCTGAGTACTTTTTTAACTGCCTCGGATGAACGTGCTACTCTCATTTGCCGCTTATTGCTGAGGTGATTATTGGATATCTTCATCAGAACGAATTCATCTGCTTCTTCTGCATATATAATCCCATTTTCAAAACGCAGGTCTTCCCCGAATGTTTTTTCCAATTCAAGCAGAACATAGGGCAGCGCATCATCAATACTCTTCTCCTTAGCGATAGCATTGATGAGCAGGTCCATCTTCCTATAAAAATTCTTTGGTTCTATCATATAAATATCCATGTATAATATAGGATTCTAGGCCGGTATGTCAACTTAAGGAAATAAAAGGATTCAAGGATTCATGTGATGGGATATATTGCAGGGACGAACCTGCGTGTCCACCCGTGCATTTTTTGCGAGCACACCGAAGGTGTGCGTGGCAATCCCTAACATGTTGTCATTGTGAGTTTGCAGAAGGCAAACGTGACAATCCCTGACGGAATATGCTTCTTATTCGCCATAAGGGATTAGTACGCTTTACTTCGCAAAGCTCATTATGACATTAGAAAGGTGTTGCCATGCTTTACGGAAAATGCGCTTGAATGCCCCGACCTTTG
>MFGW01000213.1:0-543 GCA_001780385.1 Candidatus Fischerbacteria bacterium RBG_13_37_8
AACATTGCCGATTTCAATTAGTCTACTGTAAAAGATAAAACATTGTGAGGAAATCAATATTGTGCTCGAAAAAAAATATTCTTACCTTTTGATCTTGCTAATTGCATCAATCCTATCGCGTATTTATAAATAATTATTCTTACTCAATTGCATAAAACCTTCGTTGAAATATTTATCCATATCAAATTCATCTACATAATACACTTTTCTAGCCTTTGCATCTTTTGCTTTTGCTACCATCCTGAATATCTTTATTTTAACAGATCCTAAAACTTCAGCAATATAATTTTTTTCCATCGATATTTTCCCTCTTTCCCTCTTCTGCAAAATTTCTTAGTTGAAAAGATACTACCTTTTAAAATGGTCTTATCTTTGTAAATTACATTACACTATAGATGAAATAAAGGATATCATTAAGACATTTTTAGAGCAATATGAATTTCTCGCTTTCAATGCATAGGAGTTCATAAGATATAATAATTAATTTGAAATTGACTCATAATAATACGAATTATTTAAGATTGTACCTCAAATTAGAAATAA
>MFGW01000213.1:599-3396 GCA_001780385.1 Candidatus Fischerbacteria bacterium RBG_13_37_8
TATGGTGAAGTGCCAAACAGCATGCTACTGCTGACTCTGGTTCCCAATTATTCTTGTCTTCTAGTAATTCAGCAAGAAATATATAATCAGGAACGATAGAATCTTTCATTAACATTATATGGCGATCAAATTCATCTGCATGTAGTACCTCTGCCGCGCAAACTCTATTTCTAATCTGTGGTATCTCATTAGTGTCACAAATAAATAATAGCTCTGGAATTCCTGTTCTTTTTCCTATCCCATAGGCTGCGCAAAACAAATCTTTAATCTTCGACTTATCTAGGCCAGTTTCGTTTTTTATTTCTGTATAGACACTATTTAAAATATTAGGAGTCCCATCAGCATTCAGATGTCTTTTATCATAAGCATGGATTTGCGAACCAACAGCAGCGCTTTTAAAACCTTCTGCTACTGCAACATTTATAGTATCTCTAACAGTATAATAAATTAGACCCTTTTCTGAATCAATAATGGCAACTGTAAATCCGAGGTTATTTGAAAAGGGAGATTCATATATAGGCTTGTCAATATATTTTTGAAGTATACGTCTTATTTCTTGACTTTTTGTAGAAGCGATATTCGTTCCCAAGAAATTATGCCAGGTTGATTTACAAAATTTAAGCTTTAGAATATTGAATTCTTTACTTATATTAACAACTTTAAACGAAGGCTTATTATCTTTAAATCTTTCTGGTGTTTGTGGATTTGCAAATAAATCCTTTAGATATTTTTGCATTTTGGATGAAAGATATTTAGGAGGATAATATTCAAGATTCTCTTTATTTTCGCATCCATCGTTTTCTTTTAATGAACATGGGCAGGTACTCCAGTAAGTCATAAATTGATTTTCGCGGTATTTTCCAATGTCCAATATTTTAAAATCAAATTGACTAATGCTCACTTTATTATACTTTTTATCTTCAATGTGCTCAGGGATTTTTTTTACAACGTTAGCTATTTTTTCTTGAAGATCTTCCCATGTTGTAAATGGTTTTGTGTAATGACGAATCTGAACTTGCTTAACAAAACGCTCTAATTTTATTTTTTTCATTCCGGGAGGTTCGGCATGCGTTGGATCTATATGCTTCTTATCTTTAATATATATATAAAGTACAGGCGAATTCGTTTTTTTGCTGCATTCCAATATATGAGTATAAAGAAAATTTTCATATTCAATTTGAGTATATGATTTTTGAGATCGAGGTTCAATGCTTCCGTACATAGCGCCTATTATCAATATAAAATAGTCGCACTCTTTTGCTTTTATTTTGCATTTATCATCTGGTAAATCAGCACCTTCCCATTCTTCAGACATACAATAATCAATCTTGTCACTCTGGCTTCTTAAAAAGCTTTGTATTGCATCTCTTTCAGGTTGTAAATCTTTCTTTGTTGAAGAAATGAAAATTTTGGGCTTCCTAAGCATAGTCTATTAGCTCCTTATTGAATCAAAGTTTAAAAGTTATCTGCTTTTTAGATCTTCAATGGATATTGGTTTGTAATTGTATCCTAGCCTTATAATCCATCATTGTAAATCTTCCAACTGTCAGTTCTACCAATAGCACTTTTAGTTACATTCTTTAGAATAGAATCTCCGAAGCCTTTAGCTTTCGCTGATGGTACGCTTCAAAACCTAACACGACCGAACCTTCATCTGATAATTCAGCTTTGCATGCCAATGAAATTTTATAACTTTGCTTTTCCATTTTCCTGTCCTTCCTACCTTTACGCCGAAAAACGTAGCTTTCATGCACTTCAACATCTCTTTTAAGTGGAATCCTAATCGCTTCAAGCATAGTTATTAATATCTTATGCATCCGAGTCCGCGCAATGATGTAGTACTCAAAATTTAATTGACGATCTGCTTCTGTAGCAGATATTCCCATTTTACTTGTAGCAATAGTATAAATAACCCAGAACCATTCAGATAATGGTTTTCTGCTTTTATGCATTACAGTATTTGCTATAAAAGATTCATAATACCCACATCTATTACACTTTATTTGCTTTCTTGTGGTAATAAAGCTATAAGTTTTATTGAAGCATTTACGGCATTGCCAACCATTTTTCCCCCACTTACAATTTGCTAAATACTCAAGGCATTTTTCTTCGCTATGAAATATCTTCATAAAATTAACTAATTGGGGGATTGTATTTTTTCTACCTTGGTAACCCGAACATCATATTTGGATTGTACGGATACAACAAGAGATGAAGTTGGTGTAAATGGTGGATAATTAAAACTAAATATAAAGGATTTGTGATCTTTTGAATAACCTGTATATTTCATAATATAAGCAGCTTGTCCTAAAATAAATACATCACCATATGCTATTTGATTATCAAATTCAATTCTATAAGCAACAGGTTGCATGGTTACATCAGTTTGCATTACAACTTGTAAACCATAAGGTGCTTCATCTTTATCGGAAGTAGCCCTGCGTTGAATTATACGTATATGCTCAACAACTGCCGGCTCTACCCGCTGAGAGTATTCTGGAGGTTGCAAATCTAATCCATGTGAGGATAAGCCTCCACCATATTTCTGAGATGCAAAACTAAAAGATGAAAGTGCAGACTCAATATAATAGAAATGACTTTCCATTGTACTCTCAATACGCTTAAAATCATCAATTGTAATCTGTAATTTTACTGCGTTATTAAGTTCGTTAATTTGCTTTCTAAGTTCGTTAGATTCTGCGGTTTTATTTTTACTATCTTTATACGTATAATATGCATTAGCGAAGATACATATAGCTAACATTGTACCCCATGCAATAAACCATATCCGATGTGA
>MFGW01000213.1:3410-3651 GCA_001780385.1 Candidatus Fischerbacteria bacterium RBG_13_37_8
CCAAGATGCCTCCGTGAACTGCCATTATGGTTGTAAATATTCCTAAACCAATATATGTAAGTAGTAGCATAAAATATATTATTATCTATCTCTTTAACGATGTCAATTGTTTTAGCTTTCAAGATATTATAAAAAGTAGTAAAATCAACATCATGAGCGGTTATCCTTATGGTTTCGTTGCCGTCCTCTGGACTAATTGGATTGATATATTTGATAAAGATGATGAACATTGCAATGCAAA
>MFGW01000213.1:3711-6693 GCA_001780385.1 Candidatus Fischerbacteria bacterium RBG_13_37_8
TAGCACCGTGATAAAAAGGTTTAATGATAAATTGAATCAAAAAAGAGGAGCAGTACAATGGATAAACAAGAATATTAAAGAACCGTGGGGCGTTAAAGTAGGATACATCGAATATGCTATAAAGAAATGGAAATATCTGCCGTATACTATGGATGTTGATTATTGGCTGGTTTATGAGAAAGAGGATATTGCAGAGCAAACATAGCTTGTAGTAAAACAAGAAGAATTCATTATACTCATGCAATAATAATCACTAATCACTATTTTTATCGTCCCTTACGTCGAGAATACCATAGTATACGATAGAATCTGGAAATTGGTTATAAACCATGTTACTTAATCGTTCAATTAGTTTTTCAACTAATGGTCTTATGAATGCCTCACAATCAAAATCTGATTCTATATCAGCTAAAGTTACTATTGCATTGCCTATTGTTTTTAATTCGGTTGCACGTCCCTCTTTATATTGCTTGCTTAATTTATTTATAACCTCAAATTGGTTTCTAAGATGCTGTTTTCTTTTCAAAATAGACCCCTATTATTAGATGATTAGAATGGATAAGTTTTTAAATCATATATTTTACAAATCTCCCCAGTACCCCTTTATATCCTAAATAATGATATTTCCCTACCAAATACTCCCACATCGTATTTTCAGATGAACTGTCTACTCTCTTAAATACCGGCTTGCTATAATCACCAAGACTGCCTTCAAATACTCTCTCTGGCTCAACAAATTCTACCTGCCCAAATCTTGTTGCAAAAAATCTTGTTGATCTAATATAGTCGCTTTCCCCTATTACCTTATATAACTTGCATTTCGCTATTTAACCTTTTCCTCTTAATAAAGTCTTAATAAAGTCCTGAAACACTCATTTATGCTATATCTTCACCTCATATTGGAGAAACTCCAGAAAAATATTAATTGACAACCTATGAATTCTATGCCAAAATGTAAAAGTGTATTTAGGAAAAAAACCATACAGGGTTTGCTGAATATATACATAATAAGTTTATCGGAGGATTGGAATGCAACAAGAAGATTCTTTGAGTGATTTAAAAGATGATCAACCATTTTTAGCTGGAATAGTTTCTGTTGACATCGTTCAAAATTCAATGTGGAAAGGTGATGATTATCAACGTATGAGAACAAAAGAAAAACTGAGGAGTGTCATTGAAGCTCAAGTTGGAAACGAAGAAGCAGAATTGCTAGTCTGGCAAGGAGATGGAGGAAAGTTTATATTTAACCTTTCTAAATCTAAGAGCTATGAAGTAATGCTTATGTTTTCAAATAGGATTCAGCATCTTATATTTCACTTTAATGAAGAAAGAGGGACTCTCAATAAATTACCTTATCAGCAAGATATATGGGTTCGAATTGCCTGCCATGCTGGAGAACTAATATACTCTAGAGATCCGGGCAACATACATGGTGATGCTCTTAATAATTTGTGTCATTATGAAAAAGAAGTTGGCGTACCAGGGTATATTGTCATTTCACACGAGGTTTACCGCCACCTACCAACTTTCTACCAAGAGAGGTGTGAGGATCATAAAGTATGCACTGAATTGGGTCAAACCTATATAGTCGATGGTAAAGATACGGTGTGCAAAATGCAATTCAATGATAAGCAATCCTCGCAACTTCAACAATGGATTACAGATGCTATTACGGTAGGAAATTATAAACAGCTACTTTATTTTAGCTATACAAATGAAAGGTTGAAGGATCTTTTGTTGTATCAATTGCCAGAAATCAACGTCAAAATTCTCACTAGAAATTGGGTTGTAGAGGAAAATGAAGAATCTATTCATAACCGTGCGCTTATAGCGAATGTTTCCCGAAATCAAGATTCTTCAAGTCGTGCATGGAGAAAAGCTTATCTTATTAAGGGAATAGCAAGTCAATTGTTGAAGGATTTAAAGCTTAGTATCCCGGAAAAAAAAATTGAGATACGATTTTACGATTCTCCACCACTTTTTAATGGCGCAATTCTATTGAATGAGAACGATGAGGGCATTGCCCATGTAGGAGTAAGTAAATGGGAGAAGCCTCCTAAAGAAGGTGGTTCGATATATAAATTAACAAAGTGGCCTGCATTTTGTCTCGACAGCAAAGATTATATTCAAGCAAGAATGATTGAATATCTTAAAAGCCGTTTTGAGGAAAACTGGGTGAAGGGGCTCAGTTATGAAGAAGTATGCAAAATGGAAGAAACGGAAAATAGAGCTATGCTTGAACAAGTATGGTCGCTTGATGGTAAAGAATATCTTATTGTGTGTCCACATAGAAAACTTAAAGCAAACTTATTACCTATAGTGACGTATGAAGACACGATGGCTGTAAATACAATTGAGAGGTTTTTACACCAGTACAGGATTAGAACGAAAATTTTTCAAATTAGAATGCCTGAACAATATGTCGGTGAATGGTTTCCAAAAGAAGAATCAATTGAAATTGATAATTGGCCTGGTCACGTAATGTATATTTGCAGTAAATCTTTGCCTACTAGTTTACTAAGTTGGCTTAATGAGCAAAATTTTCCCTTTGAAATTTGCAACATTGGTCAAGAACAACCTAAGGTTTATCACAAGAAGACTGGTGTTGCCTATTTTTCACCAACAGATTCAGAATCACCGGAATACCGAGATTATGCTGTGATTGCAAAATTTGAGCGACTTAATAGAAATAGTTTTGGTTATATTATTGCAGGAATAAGAGCCATGGGTACTTGGGGGGCAGCTACTTTTTTCACTAGCAAAGACGGGATAAGACAATTAGCTGAACTTTGCAAAACTAAGCAATTTGGTGCTTTGATAGAAGCCAAATTTGATCATGAGTATCCTCATGGCATTGTAGAAACAAGCCTAATTACAGCACCAGAAACATTTTGAAGCGTAAAATAACAATCATCTGTTAAATTTCATTGCAGAAGCAGAAAAACATCTTTTGCAGGGTAATTAGATTCCTGCTCCTTCCTG
>MFGW01000213.1:6727-8125 GCA_001780385.1 Candidatus Fischerbacteria bacterium RBG_13_37_8
AATGTGATACGTTGTGGCTTTACCAGAACCAGCTTCTTTTGAACTGATGATCATATTTTATTCCGCATAAGCGAAAATCAGTACGACTAAGGGCGTTAAAATGGCAGGTTTTTTTGTTGATTGCCCATGAATGCTTATTGCTATAATGAAAACTTTATAGCAATACACTTAAGTTTTATCGCTATTTTCCCGCGGCGTTTGCTCATGGGAGAGATGATTCATGTACCGATTGGAAAAATAACTGAGAACTTCATAGGAAAATGGCTATTTCATCAAGTGTCAATTTAAGAGAATCTCCTCTATAATCCATTTTTATCCTTTACCTTAACATTATTTATTCATTTAAATTCATCGGAAAATTATTTTTCGCCATATAGAATTATAGAGAAAGAATTTGTCAATTTCAACTAAATTCGGAAGTCCCTATCATATTGAAATCATTATAACTTTAAGGAGCTCAGCAACAGTTTTTTAGTTCATTGAGTTAAAATTTAATTTGGCAACAAAATTTTGATAAGAGAGCAGAAATCAGGTCAAGTAATTAGAAGTATGTAGCTTGGTCTTTATCTTAAACTTTTTAATCATAATGTTATAAATGAAGGCAATTTTACCCTGTAAAAGCGCAAAAATCTTTCAAAAATTATTGTCATTTGTTAGATATCGTAACAAGCTTGGTACTATGGTTATATCTAAAAGAAGACTAGCAAAAACTGACCGTTCATAATTTAATTACTTTTCAAATATCTAAGCAGACAGCTTTTTTTTTCCCTATAAGGCTATTTTTAGCGCGATAGAGAAAGAGTTTTTTTTAAGATGGCGAATTACATAGGCAAAAATCGCGTATTTATGAAAAGTAAGTGTTGATGCGGGTTTCAATTTTGTAATAAGTCATAGATAGCTAATTATGAATAAATTCTTAAAGCATCTGCAATAAATAAATTACTCTGCTTTTAGTACCTCCTCTTTTGCAACATGGAAAGAGCTCATAAATCTCCTGATTATTTTCCCCCTTCCTCCTTCCTTGCTAATAATTTCCATTCGCCAAAATGTTATAGTCTTCTACATTTAGTTGAATTTCTTTATTTTGTTTACTATAATCATCATATGGCGAGAATTGGTTTTACAAAAGGATATTTTTCATGCTCTTTTAAATATTCTCTGAATATTTCCTTAGATGAAAGGGGAAACCCAGTCTATGCCTACAATCATATAAAGAAACATGTTATCATTAATCATATTATATTAAAGTTAATAGCCTAAATATACAGGAGTTTAATCCATGGGACAGGCAATAGATGTTTTTAGTCTCCATAGCGACATAATGGACGATTACAAATGTTTTGTTAACAGTTTTATCAATATTAAAAACGAGCGAATCAGGGCGGTTATTGAATCGGA
>MFGW01000214.1:0-4167 GCA_001780385.1 Candidatus Fischerbacteria bacterium RBG_13_37_8
GACGTATCCGTGGGGACTGGGGATTCTTCGTGTCCTTCGTGGTTGAATTTTTTTCTTGCTAAAAATGCAAGAATTCCACGATCAAGGGACCATTCCCCGCTTTGTAACCGTGGGTGTTCTTTGGTACAATAATCAAATTACCAGAGGTTCGAAATGCGATTTTATATGCTGGACAGAATAACAGAATGGAATGTGGGACAAAGCGCCAAAGGCATAAAGAATGTCAGCATGAGCGAGGATTTCTTTACGGATCATTTTCCACGCTACCCGATCATGCCCGGTGTTCTGGTTATAGAAGCAATGGCACAACTCTCCGGTGTGTTGTTACAGGCGACGGTAAAGAGGGATTATGATCGAAATGTGAAGGCAATTCTTACCATGCTGGAGAAAGTGAAATTCCGGAATGCAGCAAGACCGGGTGATAGCTTACTTTTAGACTCGAAAATAATATCGGTTAATGACGATTCCGGACGTATAATAAGTACAGCAACCGTTGATGAAAAATTAATAGCAGAAGCAGAAATGATGTTCGTATGGTTTGCCCTTGAAGATGCGCAATTACTTGAAGAAGAACAGCGGCTCCTGCAATTCTGGCTTCAGGACATTCAATGAAAAAATTTAAAGAAAAGCCACAGTAACAGGGACTAGGGACTGGGGATTAGGGAATAGCTACCATTCCCTATTCTTTAGTTCCTATTCCCTCTGTATGTGATTTAAATTATGAAGAATTATTTATGAAGAAAAAAGTCGCAATTACCGGTATCGGTATGGTATCACCGTTAGGCATAGGTGCAAGGATTAACTGGGAGAAATTAAAAAACGGCATCACCGGTATCGGCAGGGCAGAATTTACTGGCAGTGATGCATTCCCGCATTCGATGTGCGGCATGGTTCCGGAATTCGATCCAACCGAGTATATCGCAAACCTTAAATTACTGAAATTAATGAATAATGAATCTATGCTTGGGGCTGTTGCGGCGAAGCTTGCACTGGAAGATGCCGGGATAGGCAATACCTATGCACCGGAACAGCAAGGTTTATATTTCGGTGCCGGATTGACTTCAGGAGAATTAAGTGATTTACTCCCTTTGGTGGAAGATTCGCTGGATGAACAGGGCAATTTCTCATATTATCATATGGGCACGAACGCACTACCGAACTGTAATCCGCTTCTCTCGTTCAAAATTCTTACTAACATGCCTTTGTGCTATATATCAATTTTATTCAACATCAAGGGACCAAACCTGATATTTAATCCATGGTCAAGCAGAACGGCACAGGCGATTGGCGAGGGAATGCGTGCCATCCAGGAAGGTGAATTAGAGTGTGCAGTCGTGGGAGGGTGTGATTCTAAGAGTAATTATGCGGGATTTTTAATCTTCAGCAAGCTTGGGTTATTATCAGCAAAAGGGATCTGTTGTCCCTTTAACAGGAGGCGGGACGGCATTATCTTAAGCGAAGGAGCGACGGTGCTGGTGCTGGAGGATTTTGCAAAAGCGCATGAACGCGGTGCAAACATATATGCAGAGCTGGCAGGTTATGGTAATACGACCAGTCCGACAACGGACAAATATTGGGTTGATGATCCTGCTGTGCTTGTCCGCACAATAGAGATTGCGCTGGCTGATGCTGGTATTACGGCGAATGATATTGATTACGTATGTGCAAGTGCCAGCTCAGTACCTGAAGGCGATATGGTCGAAGCGCAAGCGCTGGAAACGGTTTTCAAGGAATCACCAGCTATCATCGGTTCCGTGAAAGGTCATGTGGGAGATATGTTAGCTGCTGCATCACCCTTTGCGCTGGCAACAGCATGTCTTGCCCTGAAAGAACAAATAGTGCCGCCATTGCTCAATTTCGAACAGTCAGAGGAAGACATAGTCCTTCGCTTCTGCGGAAGTTCAGCAGAAAACCAGAAACTGCGTGCAGTGCTGGTAAATGCATTTGAGATGGGCAATGCAAAAGTAAGTATTATAGTGAGGAATGTATGAAAGAAATGCGACGCGCGGTAATCACGGGTTTTGGAATAATTTCGCCTATTGGAAATGGTAAGGAGGCATTTTTCCGTGGACTCATGGAAGGAAAATCTGGTATCGACATGATAACTCTTTTTGATGCTTCGACATTTCCTGTCAGGATTGCTGGTGAAGTCAAAGATTTCGATACGGAGCATATCAGGCAATGCTATCCGGAGACCAGGCACATTATTGACCGCAAAGTATTGTTGGGACTGGCAGCAGTAGAAGAGGCAATTGCAGATGCAGGATTGACCCGCGAAATCATGCAAATATCAAATGCTGGAATTAATTTTGGTGTATGTCTTGAAGTACTTGATGTTAAAGGCATGGCACGCATACTGCAGACAAGCAAAGGCGAATGGCATGGTTTTTATTCAGCATACCTGAAGCAGGAGGAGAATTTGCAGACACCGTTAGATACAGTCAACAGGCTGATAATCAACCGTTATGGGATAACCGGACCAGATTTTGTGAATTGTTCTGCATGTGCGGCATCGACGCAGACGATAGGGCATTCGCTGGCGCTCATAAGACGAGGGGAAGTTAATATGATGGTATGCGGTGGATATGATTCAATGATACATCCGCTTGGGGTAGGCGGATTTGCGTTATTGGGTGCATTATCAGCCAACAATGAGTTACGCGGTAAAGCATGTCGTCCCTTTGATGCACTACGGGATGGTGCGGTACTTGGTGAAGGAGCTGCTATGCTCGTTCTTGAAGAATTACAGCATGCACAGCGACGCAATGCGAAGATATATTGCGAGGTAGCAGGATTCGGTTCAAGTCTCGATGCATATAAAGTGACAGATCCAGACCAGGAAGGCGAAGGAGCCACCCTCGCAATGAAGATGGCACTCCGCTCCGCACATATTTCACCTGCCGCAATTGATTACATCAATGCACATGGCACCTCCACACCTAAAAATGACGAAGTGGAAACACACGCTATCAAACATGTTTTTGATGAGCGTGCATACAAGATACCGGTCAGTTCCACCAAATCCATGACGGGACATTTAATAGCTGCAGCAGGCGCAGTGGAGTGTGGAGCATGTCTCCTCGCATTTCAAAAACATATCATTCCGCCCACTATCAATTATGAACATCCGGATTATTATTGTGATTTAGATTACGTACCCAATACAGCACGGTCATGGAATGGCAAGTACATCCTCAAGAATTCATTTGGTTTTGGCGGGCAGAATGCCTGCCTCGTGTTGGGGACTGGAGACTGGGGAATAGGGAATGGCGAAGTGTAAAGAACTATCTACTCCTTAATTTCGTACTCCTAAAAAATCGGGACCAAAAATAATCAATAATGCGAAGCCTCCACAAACCTTGAACTTTGAACTGCCCGCCTACGGCGGGCTTCCCTAGTCCCCAGTCCCTAGTCCCTATTCCCTCTTTCATAGGGTGAGGTTGAAAGCATTCACGAGGAATTTTGCCATCTGAGCGCGCGTGATATTATTGTAAGGGCAGTAGAGCAAGGGTGAACTTTGGCAGCCGGAAACTACTCCTGCATAGAAGACGCCTTCAATGTAGGAACAGAATGGATTAGAGGAATCGACATCGGCAAAAATATGTTTGCAATTCAGGATATTGCAGGAGCCCAAGTCTGTTTCATTCATCGCGAGGCAGATTAATTTTGCCATAGTCTGGCGCTGCACATTATCATTCGGGCAATAGAGGAGAGGTGTGGATTGGCATCCGGAGACAATTCCTGCATTATATAGTGCTTCGATATGCGGGCAGAAAATATTACCAACCGGCACATCGGCAAATAGTTCCGTACAATCTGCGGTCATGCATAAGTTAGAATAAGCCGCATTCATTGCATTGCAGATGAATTTCGCCATATGCTGACGCTGCACCATAGCATCCGGGCAATAACTCGTAGCAGTGCATCCGCTGGTCACTCCGTTGTGGAATAATGTTTCTATAAGGGTATAGAACATATTTGAGGGTGCTACATCATTAAAGCTATTCCCGATATGATAGGTATAATAATAAGAGGAAGGCACACATCCCGTGCAGTTAGAAGTTTCGGTAATGGTGATATCCCAGTGATTCGATTCAGGTGGCCTGTTTGCGGAAGGAGCAGTGATGTTGTAGCAAGTGGTACAGCTCCTGGTAAAACCAGCGCTAA
>MFGW01000214.1:4280-7245 GCA_001780385.1 Candidatus Fischerbacteria bacterium RBG_13_37_8
AGGTCAACCGGTTCATCTAATTCAATAATGCCATTCGCATAACTGCTGGTTGAATCGTCAATATTCAATCCGTAAGAAGTCAGTGTTATTGCTTTATCAATGGTAAAAACAATGCCCGGCGTATTTGCTCCTGCAACAACGGAGATAGGTGTACCGGTGGTGGGATCACAAGTTGGAACGCAGGGTATTTCCTCGTACAATTCATTTGCATAACAATTTAATGCGTTTGCTATAACATAGTAAGTACCAGTCATTAATAGTTTATTTGTGACATATTCTCCTTCAGCAAACAGAGAAAAAAGATAATCGCCATCAGCATCATAAACCTTTACATATGCATTCAATAAATTGCCAGTATTGCTATCAGTAATCGTACCGGAAATAGTGCCCCCCGGGTCTAAGGTAAAATCAATGCCGAACGTAGTTTGTCCGATATTGACGGAGATAGGTGTGCCAGTTGAAGGTACACAACCCGGTTCACATAAAATATCATCATAAAGCTCATCAATATAATTAAATTCACATTCAGTCTTTGCATAATAAGTTCCTGTAATCAATGCTTTTTCTGTAATATACTTACCTGTTATATCAGTATAAGCCATTTCAATAAAGTCATTATTTACCTCATAAATTTCAACTTCTACGTAGGGTATAGGCAATCCAGTCGAAGAATCAGAAATTGTTCCAGAAATTTGACCACCATGCTCAAGAGCAAAATTAATTCCGGAAGTTGTTTGATTTTTGATAACTGGAATTGGTGTGCCGGTTGTCGGATCGCAATCCGGTTCACATAAGATATTATCATAGAGCTCATCTACAAGCATTCCATTAGTTTCTGTTCGTACAAAATAATTGCCCTCTGGCAAGAGTTCTTCTGTGATATAGTTTCCGGATGCATCTGAGTATGCATAACTATGATATTGTCCACTTTCATTATAAATCACTACATCAACACTCTTGACAGGAAGGCCCGATACTGCATCAGTTATCGTTCCAGAGATCTTGCCACTGCTATCAAGCTCGAAATTAATCCCGGATGTGTTCTGTCCCGCAGTAACAGCTATGGGTGTTCCTATAGTAGGATCACAGTCCGGCTCGCAAGAAATATTATCATAAAGTTCATCCAGGTAAATACTGGAATTGGACGTTACCGCGTAATAATTTCCTGTTACTAATGCTTTATCTGTATAATAATTGCCTGTCATATCAGTCCATACATGATAAAGATAATTGCCATTGGCATCATAAATTTCCACATACACATTTGCAATTGCTTTTCCGTTAGTCGCATCTGTAACCTTGCCCGATATAGTCCCACCATATCCAAGAGCAAAATCAATTCCTGAAGTAACCTGTCCAATATTCACCATTACAGGAGTTCCTGCAGTAGGATCACAATTCGGCTCACAGATCAGGTCATTATATAACTCATCAAGATAAGTATCAGAAGTAGAGGTCGAAACATAATATATTCCGGTTAATAAAGCATTGTATGTAAGGTAATTACCTGTATAATTCAGTCCTACATTAGCAACCTGGTTGCCATTTGCATTAAAAATATTGACACCGCCTTTCCCAATAGGATACCCTGTCACTGTATCAATTACTGTTCCTGATATCTGACCTCCACGATCAAGAACAAAATCAATTCCGCTTGTAGTTTGATTCTTAGATACAGATATGGGTATACCAATAGTCGGATCACAATCCGGTTCACATAAAATATCAGCATAAAGTTCATCTAAGTAGATTCCTGAATTTTCTGTACGAATAAAATAGGCGCCAGGCAACAATCCATCACCTATAAGATAATTTCCCGTATTTTCCGTATATTCATACCCTTTATAATCACCAGCGGAATCATAGAGCTTTACCTTGATATATTCTAAAGGAAATCCAGTCATTGCATCAGTAATTTTGCCGGAAATATAGCCTCCTCGGTCAAGCATGAAATCTATTCCTGATGTAGTCTGACCTATAGTGACCGAGATAGGTGTCCCCATCGCAGGATTACAATCCGGCTCGCATAAAATATCATCATAAAGCTCATCTATATACGATTCACAATAATTTGTTCGCACAAAATATATGCCATCCAGTAAAGCATCTTCTGATACATAATATCCAGTGTCATCTACCCATGAATCTCCGACAGAAGAACCGGCTGTATCATAAATATCTATCCTGCAATATCCAATGGGCGATCCCGTCTGTGCATCGGTAATCATTCCAGAAATCTTCCCTCCCTGGTCAAGAGCAAAATCAATCCCCGTTGTTGTTTGTCCCATATCTACCGTTATGGCATTACCCGTTTCTGGTTCACAGTATGGTTCACAAATAATATCATCATATAATTCATCTATATAACTACTATTTGATTCCGACGTGAGAGCAAAATAAGAGCCCGCATACAAAGGATCGATTGTAATGAAATACCCTATACTATCTGAATAAGCATAAGTCATAAATTTGCCGCTTTGATCATATATGTCAACATCAATTCCGCTCAGGGGAAAACTCATATTTGCATCACTTACAATGCCTGCAATTCTACCACCAAGTTCCAGAGAAAAATCAATATTAGTCGTAGTTTGTCCAGCCATCACAATGACTGGCGTTCCATTCTTCACGTTACAATTGTGTTCACAAGCAATATCATCGTATAGTTCATCAAAATATAATAACTCATTTCTTGTTCTTATATAATATAAACCAGATTTTAAATTGCTACACAAATAATTACCAGATGAATCTGTATATACCTCTTCTGCATAGTTACCTATTGAATCATATATATTCACTTCAATATTCGCAATTGGAAATCCGCTCGCTGCATCAGTTACTGTTCCAGAAATACTGCCAGCCTGCCCTATATTTAAATCATAGTTCCCAGTATCAGGTCCGAAGCCACTTACTCTTATTATATATGAATTACCTGCTACTCCATCAAAAGACAGGCAAGACC
>MFGW01000214.1:7256-7692 GCA_001780385.1 Candidatus Fischerbacteria bacterium RBG_13_37_8
CAATCATCATTGCATGCAATTTGATTCACATCAGTACCCGGGCAATTGGTGTGAACCGAAAGCACCGTGTCATAATCGGAACCAAATGTATCTGCCACGATTACACCATCTGCTATTGCATTATATTGGTACCACACATCGGGTGAAGTGGCAGATGCACCACAACTGGCTGAACCATCATTGGTCGCTGTGTAGGTTTCACCGGAATAGCTCCCATCCCCTATCACTATTGCAGAAGTGCAATCATCATTGGGCGGCGCCATAACTGACTGCTCTCTCTCCTTGGGCTGAATCCCTTCTTTCTGTCCAAATACCGCCGCAGGTAGTTTCACTCCTGCTTCCTTCTGTAATTTCCTGAGTTCCACCTGTAGCTTGTCTTCGAGGTATAATAACTTGGTATATTCACTGTAAATCTTTTCTTCACCAATATTCTGCA
>MFGW01000214.1:7701-8111 GCA_001780385.1 Candidatus Fischerbacteria bacterium RBG_13_37_8
TCAGTTGTGGAAGTGCAAGCATTATCTCAACAAATTTCTGCGTACGCTCTTCCGCAGTAAGTACCGGCGCAGTTTCATCCTCTGGATGAAGTACATGCAGATATCCATAAAATAGCTTGTTCAGCTCCTTGTGAATAATGCGTTGCTGTTTTAATAATTCCCTTTCTTCCTGCTGTGCCGCTGAATCCTCTCCCATTAATGAAATCACCGGCAAAACAAAAAAACACACACCTAAAATACAAAAAATCCTAGTAAAAATATTTCCACTCATTCCAGAACTCCTTAAGGCAAAATTAATTTAATCACCATTTTTCTGCCTCTAATCAAAAATTATAACAATTAAATCCTCACGAGTCAAACATGAAATAGGGATTCTTTGCAAGCACACCGAAGGTGTGCGAAGCAATCCT
>MFGW01000214.1:8125-8340 GCA_001780385.1 Candidatus Fischerbacteria bacterium RBG_13_37_8
GTGAGTTTGCCGGAGGCAAACGTAACAATCCCAGACGGAATATAAGAAGCATAGTCCGTTACGGATTATTACGTCCCGCTAGCGCGGGACTCATAATGACATTTCATGCGGGATTGCCACGCTTTGCTTCGCAAAGAATCCCCAGTCCCCATTCCCTATTCCCCAGTCCCCATTCCCCCATAAGCGCTCAAATAAGATAACCCTATATTAGTTCA
>MFGW01000215.1:0-4370 GCA_001780385.1 Candidatus Fischerbacteria bacterium RBG_13_37_8
TTTCTTCGATTATTGTTTTTTCGCTCATATGAAATATTATACATTATATTTTCCGTAATGTCAACACCTCTTATTTGAGCGCTTATGCCCTAGTCCCCAGTCCCTATTCCCTAATTACAGGTGGTAGTATCTTGGACTGACATGCATGGATTAGGGCTTTGTGGAATTTGATTGCTGGAGGAATCCGTGCCGTAAGAGCCTTCTGTGGCACTATTAGCCGGTACAACCAAATAATAATAGCTATCCGTGGCATTTGTATCACTGAAGCTTAAGCCTGTTACTGTGCAAGATAGCGCTGTTTGATTATAGTCAGTCCATGGTAATATTCCACGGTAGACAGCATATGTTTCTGTGAGGCAAGTTCCGCCAACTGAATTCCAGTTTAATTCGATATTACCATTTAATTTGCTGACGGCGAGATCATTGAGTACTTTTCCCGGGGGAAGATAATCATTCCAGCATGAAGCATAGCTCATGACTCTGATATCATCGGCATAAAAATTTTCCAGGTTCATTGCATCATCGGAACCGAATCTGAACCTGAACAGAACAGTTTGTTCAGCGTATGGGGTCAGGTTAACCGTGTAGAATTTCCATTCAGGAGTAATATTGCCAGTGAAGCAGGGTTCATTTTGCCCTATGCAGGTTGTCGTACTGTTATTCGTAATGCCCTGGTAACCGGCAACGGGAGTTATTTTAGTCCAATTTGTACCGTTGTCGGTAGATATTTCAATATCTGTAGCATCCCAGCCAGCTTCAAGGTTATAGGTAGTATAAAATTCGGCGAAATAATAATTGCCGCCGGTAAGGGCGATAGCTGGTGAAGTAAGGTATGAGCAGAGATTATTATCACCCGTGCCGGAATAATAACTGCTGGTACCTCCGGGTGTATGATTCCGTGAATTTGTGATTTCCCATTGTTCACCTAATTGCATTTGAGCTGAGCCAGTATCACCGGCAGTATCTTCGAACAGAATTGATTCCGGACCTGTAGGTGAATTGTTTTTCTTTATGGTATTCGTTTCAAAATTACCTCCATTGCATGGACCTGTTCCTCCACCGGTTCTTGAATCCTCGGCTCGCACAACATAATAATAAGTTGTTGCAGGGACGACATCAGTATCATTATAAGAGATACCGGTAACGCAATCAGCAATCATATTTGATGGTGCAGGCACAAAATCTGGTTCCGTAGATTTATAGATGGTATAGGTGATATCCGGAAAAGTCGTACAATTGGATGTAGCGGGGTCCCAGTGCAATGTCAGACCACAGAGTGATGTTTTATCATTCGTCACAGCGGAGATGCCTGCAAATGATGGTGGCAATAAGCATGTACCCGTCGCAGTTGCATCAGCGCAGGCTGAAAAATCTGATTCGCATGCAGACGCATAAACAGAAGTAACGGTATATGCATAGGTTGAGTCACCCGAGACACTGGTATCAATAAATGAATTCCCTGTGATACAACTTGCAACTTGCTCAAATACTGTTCCCGGACACGCTCCTGTGCTCCTGTATACATTATAACAAAGTGCTACTCCATTTGCTGTCCAGTTTACTGCTATTTGATTAACACCAGATGGAGTTGCTGTAACTCCAAGCGGTTTATGAGGAGGAGATTTTTTCAAAATATCGCCAGTAACAACGAGCGCATATTTTTGCGCAGGTTGTGGGACATTAATTCCTTTCACCTTGACGTTCCAAATTCCCAGGTCGGGATTATTGATGAGCACTTGTTCCACGTTATTTCTATCATCTTGTGGATCGGCAGGATTAGCAGTCTGGACAATATTGTAGTTTGCATCAAGAGTGACATGATATGTAGTATTCCCAGCCGGATTGGTCACTTCTAACATCAGATCATTTACCAGCGCCGGAGATGCATAAAATGCAGCCGGGTAATCAGTCCAGACTAAGGTAGCTTTCAGTGGTATGCTTGAGTTGTTATTGGAAATGCGGAAGCATCGGCTCATATTGGTATTAAGACCGGGTGTTACATCAGCAATCCATAATTTTCTTTCGTCACCCGGCAGATAGAGTGAATCAGCAAGTTTCAATCGCCCCCATCCCTCGGTAATATTAGGCGGTTGACCGGAGACGCCGGTCATATCGGTTGCGCTGTTAATCATGGTTGCTTTAATAAGTGCGCCGGAAGGAATAAAACTTGATAATGGATCAGGAGAGCCGGATGGGTAATATCCATCCGTATAGTATTGGCGTGTGATCAAGCCGAATCCGGCAGCTGTAGGTGCTGCCATTGACGTGCCTCCCATAATGGTGGTTACGCAATTAAGTGAGTTATTGATGCCGTCGTTATTTGCTGAAACAACATCGGCGCCTTGAGCGGTGAAATCCGGTTTCATTCGCATATCGTATGTCCAGCCCTTACTTGATTGGCTAAAAATTGCATTTGCGAGAGTTCCGTGAAGCGTGGCGCCTATGGTACATCCATTTTTAGCGGTTCCGGGAGAGGTGACAGTAGAATCAGGAGCAGAAAGCGAACTGTTGCCGGCAGCAAAAAAGACTGCAATATCATTATGTTCCCACATGAATAAATCAGCATCGCGTGCATCCACTGCATAAAAATTACCACCGCAAGGATTCCCCGGAGGATTGCAAGGCGAGCCCCAGCTATTTGTATGTACTCTGGCACCATCCTGATAAGCTGAAGTTAACAGATCATAGGTGGTTCCGCAAGGAATATTCACATATTGGAGACTTTCACCCATATCCTGTACTACAACTTTTGAGCATAATGCCATTCCATCACCCGTATCACCATTACCTGATGTACATGCAGTTGAAAAATTATCACTGACAAAGGAGCCCAGTGTATGCGTACCGTGATCATTAAACGAAGCTTGTGCGCCAGGCCAGCCTACCTCACCACATTCAAGCGCATCCATGGAATAATACATGATCATTTTTCGTTGCAGTGGATCTTCTGCAACATCGCCCCACGGTTCCTGGTTATCAAAAGGAGGCACACCCAAGGCAGTATCCCTGAAATAACACATATCATAATCAAATCCGCTATCCGCTATTCCACCTATTTGCCCCGCTCCTCGCAAACCTGCATCATAAAGCGGATATTGTCCATTAACAAATTTCTGATGCATCCATCGTGCAGCATCATTGAACAATACCTGGTTTCTGAAAAAATCAATACTTTCAACTTGCTTAGCGAACGCAAGAAGCTGGCTTGTCCTCATGAAATGATCCGCTTTTATTTCAACAATAATTCTTGTATCATGTGGATGTACGAATTCATTTATTATGACAGTTCCTTCAATAGTTGCCAGCGTATTTTTTATGTTTTCCGATGATTCACCGGAATAAAGAACCACTATTATTTTTATTCTGTCGTGAACTGTCCTGGTTCCATAATCACCGTTCGCAAGCAATTCTCTCATTTGCCGGGATAATTTGAAATAAGGTTGTTGAATTCCAACCCAATAAACATGTGGCATTGCCTCAACAAGTTGACGCTGATTTTTGCTCATTTTTACAACAAAAGTATTATGCGGGATATACCATAAGATACGTTCAGTTTTTTCTGCCAGTTCCCGTCGCCAGGATGCTAAGACAGGACCGGTGAATTTTACCAGGTAATAATCATTTTCTTCCGGCATTGCTTTAAGAAATTCACCCGGTACTGCATTAGCAACATCACGGATATCAATAATAATGCCATCGAAGCCGAGGTAGGGATTGGTTGCGGACGAATTGCTTTTCATGCGTGCTTCCGCAGTTGTATTAAGCAACAGGACGATGAGAATTATCATCGGAATTGCGCATGAAGTTATTCTATTCATTTGCATAGATTACCTCAGCAAAGGTGAAATACACCATGCACAGTAAAATTAGCATTTATACGGTAATCTGTCAAGGAAGGCAGTAAAATAGGGACTGGGGACTGGGGATTAGGGACTGGGGATTAGGGACTGGGGAAGCACTTCAAACTATCTGAGCATTATCCCAAATAATCCTATAGTCCCAAGCTAATTTCGTTTACCTCTTAGAGCCTTTAGAAAGCTTCAAGCAAGCTTGCTTCGCTAGTCGCTAGTCCCTCTTCTTTCCATGAGTCAGGGATTGCAATGAAAGGGCAGACACATGTGTCTGCCCTTTCAATATTACAGTGCAAAGCCGAAGGCATTGACGATGAATTTTGCCATTTGATCACGTGCGACGTTAAGAGATGGGCAATATAGTGAGGGACCGCATCCTGAGACAATCCCGGCATTATACAATGCTTCAATATAGGAACAGAAAACATTTGTAGCGGGAACATCGCTGAATAATTCTGTGCAGGCAACAGGGACACATGATCCGGGGATGCCGGTTTCCATCGAGAGACAGATGAATTT
>MFGW01000215.1:4556-4762 GCA_001780385.1 Candidatus Fischerbacteria bacterium RBG_13_37_8
GGCATTTCCGTTACTTTAACATCCCAGTGTGTAGCGGGTCTATTGGCAGAAGGAGCAGTTACACTATAGCAATCGGTACAATTCTGACTTGCGCCTGGAACAATATCAGGATATTGTGTGCTGGATGATCCAATAATAATTGGGTCATAAGTAAAAACCTCACCTGTGACATATAAAGCATTAACTGGGCCAACATTAGTTAATGT
>MFGW01000215.1:4868-5116 GCA_001780385.1 Candidatus Fischerbacteria bacterium RBG_13_37_8
GTCATACAGTATCTACCACCGTTATCGTAAAAAATCATTTCATTAACGCCGCCCCACACGACCATTTCCGTGCCAGTAAGAACGGTGGAATGGTTACATCTACCTGCGGGAGCGCCGGAAGTTGAAGTAGGAATCCAACCAGCTAATCCCATTCTTGCACCAGTATTAACGCAACCGCTTCCATCATAACCGCCCCAGACGATCATCTGTGAACCAGTCCAGACAGCGGAATGATTTTCACGGCCGGT
>MFGW01000215.1:5243-5514 GCA_001780385.1 Candidatus Fischerbacteria bacterium RBG_13_37_8
GTATGATTATACCTGCTGGAAGGAGCACCAGTTGTAGCAACAGCAGACCAGGTATTTGCAAGCGCATCATATTTTCCGCCCGAATCCAGGAATGTTCCATCAAAACCACCCCAGATGATCATTTCATTTCCCGTAAATACAATTGAATAATCAATTCGACCTGAGGGAGCATTATCTGCAGTAACAGCGATCCATGAATCGGAAACCGGATTATATCGTGCACCAGTATTAAGGTAAACACTTCCATCGTCGCCGCCCCAGATAATCATTT
>MFGW01000215.1:5530-5833 GCA_001780385.1 Candidatus Fischerbacteria bacterium RBG_13_37_8
AGCAGTATGATTCTGCCGTTGTGAAGCTGCACCGGTAGTATCGGTTGCAGTCCAGGAATCAGTTGCCGGATTATAACGCGAACCGGAATCAAAATATACATCTCCATTAGAACCGCCCCAGACTAACATTTCTTGACCTGTCCAAACAGCACTATGCTGCCAACGAGGTTCCGGCGCTGTATCGAAATTCGCAGAGATCCACGTATCAGTGACAGGGTAATATCGCGCACCGGTATTTAAATAATTGATACTATCAGCGCCACCCCAGACAATCATTTCAGTACCGGTCCAGATGGCAGTATG
>MFGW01000215.1:5851-6086 GCA_001780385.1 Candidatus Fischerbacteria bacterium RBG_13_37_8
CGAATCAGTAGCAAACGTATCAATCCACGAATCAGCCGTCGGATTATAGCGACCGCCCGTGTTCGTAAAATCACCATAGAATCCGCCCCAGATAATCATTTCCGTGCCCGTCCAAATCGAGGAATGACGAAACCGTCCGAAAGGAGAACCGGTAGTTGAAGTGGGTGACCAGGTATCAGTGGTTGGATTATAGAGACCGCCCTCAGCAGGAAGATCACCGTTATATCCACCCCAG
>MFGW01000215.1:6103-6215 GCA_001780385.1 Candidatus Fischerbacteria bacterium RBG_13_37_8
GTTGTATCCGTGGCAATCCATGTATTTGAAGCAGGATTATATTTCCCACCGGTATTTTCAAGAACCAATCCGCTATTGCCCCCCCATACAATTAATTCTGTTCCTGTCCAGA
>MFGW01000215.1:6256-7906 GCA_001780385.1 Candidatus Fischerbacteria bacterium RBG_13_37_8
GAGGTTCCTGCCCAATTATTTGAAACCGGGTCGTATCCAGAGCCATCATTATAAAAATAATCATAGGAACCATCGGTAAAATAACCGCCCCAGATAATCATTTCCGTACCAGTCCAGACTGCCGCATGCCATATTCGTTCAGATGGCCCATTTGAATAATTCGTCGAAATCCATGTATCGGTTGTTGGATTATAGCGACCACCAGAACGGAAAAAGTCAAGACTATCATTGCCGCCCCAGACAATCATTTCAGTCCCTGTCCAAACTGCGGTAGTGTTTATTCTACCGGGAGGAGCGCCAAGTACTGAAATCGGTTCCCACGTATCCGTCGAAGGATAATACTTCCCGCCACTGTTCAAATAATAACCATTTGCATCAAGACCTGACCATACTATCATTTCCGTGCCTGTCCAGACTGCAATATGATTTGATCGCGATAACGGCACCCATGACACGGTTGCCCATGTATCATCTGTGCACGCAAAAAAGTTAATATCCGGTAAATGATAAGTAAAAACGGGTTCATCAATAGCAGGTTTAAAATGTAATTTTTGAGAATTCCACCATGTTTCAAATAAATCATTATTCTGTTTTGTTTCAACATCAGCATTTCCCTTTTCTATTAATTCTATTGCATCATTCCTGAGGTTCAGTTTTGATGCTACTTTTAAATCTTTTTGCGCATTGGAATTATCATACCAGTTTCTTAATAAACGCTCAGCGAGGAGTGGACGAGCCAGGCATTCTGCAATTACATGCGGATCATTTCCGAGTGCTTGCCATAATTCCTGGAGAAACTGAGGTTGTTTTGTATTACGTGCAATTCGTTCTAATTCAGTCTGTAATTGATGGCCAGCAATATCGTGACCGGTGTAATATGCTACGGCATGAGACATGCGTAAATAATCTTCTGTCTTGGTTTGTATAGCTTTTTCAGAAAGCAAAGATTCAACGGCAGGTTTTTGTGATGGATTTTCTTTCGGCCAAATGCGGTGTTGCCAGAATATTTTTTCAATAGCATATTGACAGGAAATTCTTTCGTTCACTGAAAGAGGTTTGGAAGGCATTCTATTTGTGAATTGTAAAGCGGCTGGCTTAGGAACAGAAGAATTCTTTTCTTTTGACAGAGCAAAATTATTTACCATGAGGAGAAATAATATTATGGAAAGCGAGGCGGGGAGTATTTTTTTCATATTACACACTCCAATGAAATTCTTTGCGGGCACACTGTAAGGGCGGACACGCTAGTCCGCCCCTACAGTGTACTCGCAAAAAAGCAAGGGCGAGCATATGTGCCCGCCCTTGTAATTGTATTCATTATATTATTAGCAAGGTGTTGTATCTTGGGTACTTCTGCATGGGCTGGAACCTTGAGGTCTTTGTGTTCCGTTTGAATCAGTGCCATAGGAACCTTCAACAGTACTATTATTCGGTACGACGAGGTAATAGTAGCTATTAGCAGGATTTGTATCGGTGTAAGTTAATCCTGTGGTCGTACAATTTATCGAAGCATGATTGTAACCAGTCCATGGCAAAGCTCCGCGATAGATTCCGTATGCAGTAACAGAGCATGCACCACCTACAGCATTCCAGTTCAAAACAACATTAGCGCCTGATTTAGAAGCAGTCAAATTATTAGAAACGGTGCCT
>MFGW01000215.1:7924-9890 GCA_001780385.1 Candidatus Fischerbacteria bacterium RBG_13_37_8
TGTGTACATGTTGCTAATGCAGAAACTTTTATATCATCCACGTAGTAGTTTTCGAGGTTCATTGCATCATCGGAACCGTATCTGTATCTGAAGAGAAGATTTGCACCGCCAAGTGAGGAGAAATCAACGCTGTAGAATGCAAAATTAGGAATGATATTACCCGTGTAGCATGTCTGAGCCATGCCTATGCAGGTTGAAGTACTCGTATTCGTAACGCCAGGGTAATTCTGTGTTGGCGTAACTTTCACCCAGCTTGAACCTCCGTCAGTGGATCTTTGAACATCAACTGCATCCCATCCTTCTTCGAGGTTATAGGTATTGTAATATTCGAGATAATAGTATAAGCCGCCGGTGAGTGCGATACTCGGCGAAGTCAGATAGGAGCAGAGGTTATTTTGTCCTGAACCGGTATAGTAGCTATGCGAACCACCAGGAGTATGATTACGTGCTGTGCTGTTAACCCATTGAGTTCCGAGTACCATTTGTGCAGGACCTGAATCACCTGCATTATCATTAAAGAGAACGGTTTCAGGACCAGTTGGTGCTTCATTGCGTTTCACTACGTTTGTCTCATAATTACCACTATTGCATGGACCACCTCCGCCGCTTGGACGTGAATCTTCTGCTCGTACCACGTAGTAATATTGAGTTGCAACTGTTACATTCGAATCTACGTAAGAAGTACCGGTTACGCAGGTTGTAAGCTGATTAGCTGGACCGGGTACAAACGCTGGATTAGTTGATTTGTAAATCGTGTAGGTGACTGTTGGGAAAGTTGGGCAATTAGATGATGCTGCTGCCCATTGAATCGTAAGACCACAGGTAGCGGTTTTATTATTCACTACTGCGGTAGCACCTGCAAATGTCGGGGACAATGTGCAAATACCGGTAGCCGTAGCTTGTGCACAATTCGAGAAATCAGATTCACATGAAGATGCATAAATAGCAGTCACTTTATATGAATAGGTTGTGCCACCCGAAACCGTATTATCGACATATGAAGTACCTGTCACGCAATTTGCAACTTGCGTAAATGTTGTACCCGGGCATGCTCCCATGCTGCGGTAGACACTATAGCAGGTTGCACCTGAAGCAGTGGACCAGTTAACCGTAATCTGGTTCGGGGCGGAAGCAGTTGCAGTTGTTCCGGTTGGCGGAACAGGTTGCGTGGTATCAGCAACATCACCGGTCACTACCAGTGCGAATTTCTGCGGTGGTTGCGGTACATTGATACCTTTTACCTTTACTTTCCATGTTCCGGTTGGTGGACTGCTGACGGTTACCTGCTCTACTGGATTCCGGTTGTCCTGCGGATCAGCATCATTGGTCGTTTGCACAATATTATAGCTTGCATCCAACATTAAGTGATAGTTCGTAGTCCCTGCCGGATTTGTTACTTCTAACATTAAATCATTAACCAGTGCCGGATTTGCATAATAAGCTGCCGGGTAATCACTATATACTAATGTCACTTTTAATGTCTGAGTTGTGCTGTTGTTGAGGATGTTATAGCATTTCGTCATGCCGGTCGATAATCCACTGCTGACATCACGAATCCATAATCTCCTGGTATCACCGGTTAGAAAGAGTGATTCGTCAAGTTGTAATCGTCCCCATCCCTCATTAATATTAGGAGGTGTACCTGAAACACCCGTCATATCAACCGATCCATTCAGCATTGTCGCTTTCATAAGTGCACCAGAAGGAGTAATGGTGTTTGCCGGTACCGGAGCCCCGGTCGGGTAATATCCGTCAATATAATACTGACGTGTGACCAAGCCAAATCCAGCGCAGGTTGGCGTTGCCATTGATGTTCCGGTCATTGATATGGTATTGCAAGTATTCGTGGTGTTACTGCCATCATTATTCGCAGAAATAATTCCTTGAGCCTGGCACATGAAATCAGGTTTCATTCGTTTATCATACGTCCATCCACGACTTGAGGAACCGTAAATGCTCGTTGCTG
>MFGW01000215.1:9896-14116 GCA_001780385.1 Candidatus Fischerbacteria bacterium RBG_13_37_8
CACGCAAAGTCCCTCCGATAGTTGCATTGCTCTTTCCTGTACCGGGTGAACAAATGGTCGAATTAGGCGCTGAAGTGGAACTATTGCCGGCTGCAAAGAAAATCGTCATGTCATTATTAGTCCACATGAATTGGTCAATATCCCGAGCATCTGCTCCGTAGAGATTTCCACCGCAGGGATTGCCATTACAAGGTGCCCCCCAGCTATCGGTATGTACTCTTGCGCCATCATTATAAGCAAATGTCAACAAGTCATAGAGTGTTCCGCATGGGAGGTTAATAAATTCAAGATTTGCACCGAGATCTTCCAATACTGCCTTGGAACATATCCCCATTCCATCACCTGCATCTCCTGTACCAGATGTACAAGCAGTGGCTAGATTATCACCGATGAATGAACCAAGTGTATGCGTACCATGATCATTGCTTGAAGAACCTGTTCCAGGACTTCCAACGCCACCACATGCTGTCGCATCCATTCCATAATATATTATCGTCTTGCGCTCAGCAGGATCCTCCGCTACATCACCCCAAGGCGCCTGGTTGTCAAATGGTGGTGGAAAATTTGTATTATCCCTGAACCAACATTCATTATAATCAAATCCGCTATCAGCTATTCCGCCTATCTGACCTGTACCGCGTATACCTGCCGTATAGAATGGAAATGATCCACTGACAAATCTCTGATGCACCCATCGCCCCATATCATTAAATAATTCTACATATTGAAATACTTCGATTCCTTCCACTTCCTTCACCTGAGCGAGCGCTTGTATCACTCTTCTGAAATTCTCCGGTGCCATGTCAATTATGACTCGGGTCGCATGCGGATTTACCAGCTCATTAATAAAATTAGCTGCAACTTTTGTGGGAATCATATCCCTTATACTATCTCCTCTCTCTCCAGCATACAAAAGAACCGTTAACTTAATTCTGCCATTCACTATCGCTGAACTTATATCATTGCTGTTCAATAATTCTCTTACCTGTGTAGATAACTTGAAGTACGGCTGTTGTACTCCTACCCAGTAAACAAATGGCATTGCCTTTACCTGGTTCAACTGGCTTCTGTTCATCTTTACAATATATGTATTGTACGGGACATACCACAATCTTTTTTCAACTACCTGTTCTAATTCACTACGCCATGCTTCAAGAATTGGTCCTTTGAATTTTACAAGAAAATAATCATTGTCCGCTGGTACATGTTTTGCAAAAGCTGAAGGAACAACCGCTGCTACGTTTCGTACATCAACCTGTAAACCATCATAACTAATGTAAGGATTCACTTCTGCTGTACTTTCATCTGTCACCGCAATATTCGCCATTACCACTAAAAGACATAAAATCAGTAAGTACTTTGTTGGTTTAAACATAGAAACCCCCTTATATTCTTTAATTTTTTATATGCATAATTATGGGCAAACAAGCTTTGCCTGTTGCCTCCGATAACTCCGCTTTGAGATTCTTCGCCATCCATAAAATTACTTCATTTCATTGTATATCTAAAAGATACTGCTTGTCAATAGCAACGCAATATAGTACAGGACTCACTTATGCATTAATTTGCAAAAAATGATTTTTACCCCTCTCGGAAATCAGACTCTGACTTGTTTTCCGCAGATGTTTTTTTCTGGAATTTTTATGCATATTCAAAAAATTTTCTTGCGACAATTTCTTTTTGCGATCCCCAGTTCCCTGCCCCCTGTTATACTACTTTTGCAATAATTAAGGATGCATCATCAGTAAGGGGCATGCCTTCAGAAAATTCTCCTAATTTATTAAAAAGATGTGCAGCAATTTCTGTCGGTGAACGATGATGTATTTCCTGAAGTGATGCTATCAGTCTTTCCTTGCCAAATTCCTGGCCATTCGGATTAAACGTTTCTTCAAATCCATCGGTATAAATGAGAAGAACATCTCCTTCAGTCAGTATGATTCTCTCCTGTGAAAATTGCATATCAGGAAAAGCGCCGATTATCGTACCGGTTGATGAAAGAGCTGTTATGTTATTATCCTTATGCAAGACAAGAGGAGGATTATGTCCTGCATTGACGTAATATAAGGTACGCGTTTTATTATCCCATAAACCTATAAAAAAAGTAATAAATTGCTCAGGAGCAGTATTTTTATAAATAGTGTTATTAATTTCATGCACGATTTCGGTAAGGCATTGTGATAATTTCACCGCATATCGCAAGCCTGCCTGCAAATTTGCCATGAGCAACGCAGCACCGGTTCCTTTGCCACTCACATCTGCTATTGCCAATACTATTTTTCCTTCATCTACAGGAATAAAATCATAGTAATCACCCCCTACTTCATAGCAGGGATGAGATTCACCATGTAGCTGCAAACCTTTTATGACAGGAATTTGCTGTGGCATAAGTTGTTTTTGAATTCTCTGTGCCACTTCCAGTTCCTGATCCCTTCTTTTTTTCTCAAGGTAATCAGATTGAAGCTTAATATTTTGCAATGCAAGTGCAGTTTGCTCAGCAGCTTCTTTTATTATTTCAAGATCATCTCCATTAAAATCTTCCTGGTTTCTTTTTTTGCCCAGGTTCAATAAACCTACTAATTCGCCCATGGAAATAAGCGGCACGGTAATTGAAATATTATTTTGTTCCGCCCATTGTTTTTCATCAGTATCGATATTGTCATTTCCTGGTGTTTCATCCCAAAAAAATGCCGAGCCTTTTTTTAATTTTTGGACTACGCTATCTTCTTTAATTAAAACATGAGGAATATATGCATCAGTAGGTCCTTCAATCAATACTGCCCGTGTAGGATATATTCCCATAGTATTTTCTATCCATTGCGAGATGTTCTCCAGGAGTGTTCGTGTTTCTATAAAACCGGGCATCTTTTTTATGAATTCTTTTAAAGAAGCCCGATAAATTGTTTTTTCTGGATAAAGGTAAGATTCCAGCCAGGTAAGTACTCTCCGGTTGATTGGTGTAAATGTAGTTGCTACCAGTAACACGAGAACAATGATAAGTGATTGATCTTGCAATTGAAATCGTGAAATAAGTTTTTCTCCAATAATCAACACGGCAGATAAATAAACAATAAATATGACAATGGTGCCTACGATATAGATTAATTTTCTTTTCATAGCGCTTTCAGTTTCCAATATTTTTTTATGCAGGAAACTATTGAAGAAGGTAAAGGGAATGATCAAGCTTGCTACCTGCCCCAGTGTGAAGAGCAGGTCAAATATCCAGTAGGACAGGGGGAACCAGCCAGGAGCAATTTCAAGTCCGATATAGCGACTGAGCACACCAATGGTAAGTGCGATAGTACCAAATTTAATTCCAAAGAGCATCAGACGGTACTGTCTTCGTTTCAAGGTATCGGTGCTTCGTGATGCACCACGTGATAAGATGAAAGCACCAAGAAATAAAGAAGCAAAAGCAAGAACCAGCACAAAAAATACCGTATACTTGTTAAGGAGATGCATCAAATAAAGGACAATAAATGAAACTGGTACAATATAAATAAGGAAGAGTGTAAGAAGTGTGTATTTTTTATAAAACGAATTTTTTTGGGGAAATATCAGGAATAAGTTCAACCAGAAACCGGGGAAAAATGCAATGAAAAACCCGAAGTGGTTCTTTATTTCATCCAGGTAAAAAAATTGACCAAAGGGTGAAAAATGACCCGGTGCAACATGCACATACATGAATGCACCGGCAGAATAACAAAACATTGAAATCAGAAATGTTTCAAAAGAAAATGGACTTCTAAATATACCCCACAAACCGGTAATAAGATACGCAATCATGATAAGCGGCGGAAGTACATTAAGCAAAATACCTTCAAATCGTTCAAACAGAGGGGTAAGAATTCGTGTTATTTCCAGGCGTTGCAACTGGCTATTTCGTTTAATAGTAAGAACAAGATTAGCGCCCGGTACTGCTTCTCCCCAGATTTCACGTTTTGTCCAGTTGCCACGATTCAGTTTCACATCATTCACCGCAACCACCACATCACCCGGTAGCAAACCTGCTTTTTCTGCCGAACTTCTCTTCTCCACTTTTTTTATTACCGTTGTCTGTTCCTTCTCACTCCAGAAATGCTCAATCCCCACACGGCTCAAATGCAGTAAATTATTAATATTATAAAAACTATTGATAAATGCGATAATTGCATACGCAAGCAGAAAAATCCCCAGCAGTTTTACTGCCCATGATGCAATAAAATGTATGACTTTTTTACCGT
>MFGW01000216.1:0-2000 GCA_001780385.1 Candidatus Fischerbacteria bacterium RBG_13_37_8
AAGATTATCCCATAGAAAAATTCATGCGCGATGCAAAAATAACACAGATTTATGAAGGCACTAATCAGATTCAAAGATTAGTGATTGCAAGGAGTCTATTAAGAGAAGCTGCAGGGGGATAACTGTAATAAAAAATTTTTAAAGTTTCTTTACTTGAAAATTGTAAGAAGAAATACTATCTTTTACCATTTGATAAATATATAATTTATTAAGAAATCATATTCAGCTAAAATAATAATAGCAGTGATCATTGACTACTAGCGAGACAGTCATGTTGGATTCCCTCTGTTCACTGACCACTGTTCACTGTATCATTTAGGAGCAAGAAATGAGCTTACCCAGGTTAGGATTAGATATCGGTTCTCTTTATTTAAAGTTGATTCTTCTTGATCAGCAGGGTGAAATAAAGCTTTGCACGATGAAAGCGCATCAGGGAAATCCGATAAAAGCAGTTAAGGAAATATTCGACGAAAACCAACTGCACCAGGAGTATTCAATAGGTATTGTAGGAATTAATAGTAATTTATTAACTTCACAGTTGGGACTTTCTCCGATAGATGACATCCAGGCGCAAATCCTGTCGGCTAAAAAATATTATCCGGAAGTAAAGAATATAATTAATATTGGAGGAAGCAGTGTAACCTTAATAGAATTGGATGAAGATGGTAATTTTAGAGATTATGCGGTAAATTCATTATGTGCAGCGGGCACAGGTTCTTTTTTGGATCAACAGGCCGAACGCCTGGGGATAAATTATAGTGACATTATTAATTTTAGCCATACTGATAATCCTCCTTCAGTAGCAGCAAGATGCGCAGTATTTGCAAAATCAGATCTTATTCATCGTCAGCAGGAAGGCTATTCTAAAGAAGCAATGTGGTGCGGATTATGCAAAGGATTGACCAATACTTTGTTGAACACATTGTTAAGGGGACGTTCTCTTGATGGTTTGACAGTGATTATCGGTGGAGTTGCTCAAAATAAAGAATTAATGAAATGGCTTAACCGGGAATTCGGTGATCGGGTAAAAACCTTTACCCTTGCACCATATGCTGGAGCATTAGGAGCTGCTTTTCTGGCAAACAGCAATTATAGAAGTGTAGATAATTATGGAGGATTGTTAGAAACAGAAGAGAAAGCATTGACTGCTATTCAAAGAAAACCATTACTTCTGCAAAAATCGAGTTATCCCTCTTTTCAAGTCTCAGAATCATTCATAGATGAATACGATAATGAAGTAAGAATTACTAAACTTCCTGATGAAAAAATAATAAATGCATATCTCGGAATTGATATAGGTTCTACAAGTACAAAATTAATACTCATTGATAGCAGCAGCGAAGTTCTTATTGATATTTATAGAAAAACACTCGGAGAACCTATAAAAGCCACACAACTTTTGTTCCAGGCTGTGGAAAATTTAGCTGCAGAAAAAGAGAAGCGATTTGAGATTTTAGGAACTGCCACAACCGGTTCAGGCAGGAAACTGGTTGGCACGGTTATAGGTGCTGATCTTATTGTCAATGAAATATCTGCACATGTGAAAGGCGCTATGAGCGTAGATAATACTGTTGAAACAATATTTGAAATTGGTGGCCAGGATTCAAAATACATGAGGACCATGAACGGTTTTATTTGTGATGCCAATATGAATTATGTGTGTGCAGCTGGAACGGGTTCATTTGTTGAAGAACAGGCACGCAAATTAGGTTTTCCTCTCAATGAGGTAGGAGATGAAGTATTAGGAATAACTCCTCCTACAACTTCTGACCGGTGCACCGTTTTTATGGAGCAAGATACTCACAAGTTGATTCGTCAGGGATATACTAAAAAAGAAGCAATGGCTGCTGTTATGTACTCGGTAGTGCAAAATTATTTGAATAAAGTAGTCGGAAAAAGATTTGTGAGTAAGAATAAGATTTTCTTTCAAGGCGCAACAGCACGCAATAAAGGCTTGGTTGCGGCTTTTGAAAATTTGCTAGATGTCGAAATAATTGTAT
>MFGW01000216.1:2045-15142 GCA_001780385.1 Candidatus Fischerbacteria bacterium RBG_13_37_8
TAAGAGAGCAAATGCTTAAAATTAAGGAATCATCATATTTCAAAGGTTTGGATCTTGCCAATCGTCAAATAAACTTAGTAGAAAAACCATGTGAAATTTGCAGTAATAATTGCAGAATTACTTATGCTCAGATACAAGGGGAAAATAAAATGCCTTCTTATGGTTATATGTGCGGTAGAGATCCTGATGAACAACATCAGAAAGCAAATGATAATTTTTCTTTATTTGCATTAAGAGAAAAAATTTTCTGGAAGAGCGGTTATATAAAAACTGAAGATATTCAAAAACAAAAAGATTCTATCATTGGAATGCCTTTAATACTAAGCAATTTTCTCTACATGCCGCTATGGAGAGCATTTTTTGGTTCACTTGGTTTCAAGACAAGATTTACTCAGAAAAGCGATGAAGAATGTGTAGAAAGGGGATCAAAACTGACAGGTGCTGATTTTTGTTTTCCTATTAAAATAGCATATGGACATGTAGAAAAATTGTTGACAGATGATAAAGTACATTTTGTATTTTTACCGTACATGATTAGTTCAAAGAAACATCCTTATGCATCCAATAATTATTTTTGTCCTTATGTTCAAAGTCTTACCAGTCATATTCGTACATCGGTATTAGTTTCTGAAAATAATAAGAATAAAATACTGGATCCTGTCATTGATTTTGCCTGGGATGAAGAGTATCTTTACAAAAAATTGCATTCCTATATTGGAGAAAAATTACATGTCACGCTCAAACAGATCAAAGAAGCATTTAAAGTGGGAATGCAAGCTTATAATGAATTTAAAATGAATTGTCAGACTGAAGGGCAAAAAGCTTTGCTGGAATTGCAGGAGAATAAAAATTTAGGAGTTGTTATCCTTGGTCGTATGTATAATACCATAGATGAACGAATAAGCTTGAATCTTGCTCGCAAGATTTCAGATTTGGGAGTAAAGGTAATACCGCTAGATTTTATACCTTTTACGCCTGATATGCTGGATCCGACATTTAATAATATGTATTGGACGTATGGGCAATGGATATTAAATGCTGCAAAGATGGTCAGCATGAATGAAAATATTTATCCAATATTTCTCACCAATTACAGTTGTGGCCCTGATTCATTTATTTTAAGTTATGTAGAAGAAGTAATGGGGCAAAAGCCATTGCTTATTCTTGAGCTTGATGAACATTCAGGAGATGCGGGTTATATGACACGTGTAGAAGCATTTCTTGATGTCATAAAACAATCCGAGGTGAAGAACAGTCAGGTTGAAATATATAGTCCGACATTAGAGAAAAATCCATTACGGGATCGCACCATTTGGATTCCGTGCATGCATCCGGTAGGTGCCAGATTATTTGCAGCGGGTTTTCGTGGATATGGTTACAAAGCTGAAGCACTTTCTCCGGAGAATAAGGATGCTTATGATATAGGAAGGTCGTTAACAAGAGGAAGTGAATGTTTGCCCATGGCGGTCACTATAGGCAGTCTTGTCCATAAATTAAGATCCATAAATGCAATTGACAAAGAGCATGCTTTTTTTATGCCGACAGCAAATGGCCCTTGCAGGTTTGGACAATATTCTTTAATGCAACGAATAATTCTGAACAGGCTGGGATATAAAGACCTTTATATTTTATCTCCATCATCTGCAAATGCTTATGCAGGCTTGGAAGAAGAAATGAGAAAATATTTGTGGAAAGCATTGCTCGTCGCAGATTTGCTTTTTAAATTCAGATGCAAAATTAAACCTTATGAGCGTAAAGAGGGTGAGACTGAAGAAGTATTTGAAAAAGCAATTCAGTGGATGGAACATGCATTTGAAAAAAGGAAAAAGTTAGATAAGGAATTTGCAATAGTGAAACAATGGTTTGAATCTATACCTCATGAGCCATTTAATAGCAAACCACTGGTCGGAGTAGTCGGAGAAATATTTGTCCGATGCAATCCTTTCAGCAATAACAATCTTATAAAGGAGATTGAAGATTTTGGAGGAGAAGCGTGGCTCGCACCAATATCAGAATGGGTACTTTATACTGCTTATATGCAAAAATATGAGAGTAAAGAATATAAAAAAGGTTTCAAAGAAGGAGTAAAAGCATATTTAAAGAATCATTTTCTTCATGAAGATGAAAATGAATGGTATAAATTAGCTGGAGAATTAATGAAAGATCGACATGAGCCGTCAGTGGAAGATATTATCCTTGCCGGAAGAGATTATGTCCCGCTTAATTTTGGCGGAGAAGCAATATTGACCGTGGGAAGAAGTGTCTTATTTAAAAATCAGGGAGCGCAAATCGTGGTAAATGTATCTCCTTTTACCTGCATGCCAGGAACAGTGACCGCAGCGATATTTCAGAAATTACAAGCTGTACTCAATATACCAATTATCAGTATGTTTTATGATGGGGAAGAGAGTCTGAGCCATCGATTACAAGTATTTCTGAATAATATAGAGATAGGGCACCTTGGCTGAGGAATTAATCTAATTGTTTTAAATAATCATAAAGTGCCTGGAGATCTTTCATTAATTTTTTGAATAACTGAAATGTAAGGCTTTGATGTCCATCAGATTTTGCATTGTATGGTTCTTTATGCACCTCAATTAATAATCCATTCACTCCGGCTGCAACAGATGCTTTTGCTAAAGGAGCTATTAATTCAATTTTACCTGATGCATGGGAAGGATCTGCAAAAACAGGAAGGTGGGAAGCATGTTTAAGGAGAGGAATTGCTGAAATATCAAAAGTATTCCTCACCGCAGTTTCAAAAGTTCTTATTCCCCGTTCACAGAGTATTACTTGTGAATTTCCTGTAGTAAGTATATATTCAGCAGCTAGTAATAATTCTTCTACAGTGGCCATGATTCCTCTTTTTAGAAGAATTGGTTTTCCTGATTTTCCTGCCTTGACGAGCAAAGCAAAATTTTGCATATTACGAGCGCCAATCTGAATAATGTCTGCGTATTGAATAATAATATCAATGTCTTCGGGTGATAAGATTTCTGTGACAACTGCTAAACCGGTTTTCTCTCGTGCTTCAGCTAAATACTCGAGTGCTTCTATACCAAGACCCTGGAAACTATACGGAGAGGTGCGTGGCTTGAATGCGCCGCCTCTTAAAATATGTACACCACATTCCCGAAGGAAAAGAGCTGTTTCAATTATTTGCTCTCTTGATTCAACTGCACAGGGACCTGCTGCAAAAATTAATTCAGACTCCCCTATGGTCAGATTGTTGATTATTATACTTGTATTTACATTCCTCGTTTCTCGTGCAGCTAAAGTATATGATTTGCTGAGAGGAATAACATTTTCAACAGCTGAAAAACACATGATCTGTTGCTTTATTTCATGCAGATCAGTACCATTAACAACAATGACTAAGTGCCCATTGCTGCTGTGTGAATTATACTGCAATTGATGCCTGTCTAAAAAATTATACAGTTCTTCTATTTTTTGAACAGAAGCATCTTTTTTACTGATAATTATCACTTCCAACTCCTTTTGAATCAGCGGACAATGAACAGTGAACAGTGTGTAATTATATATTATTTTTAATTTTTTTTACACTATTCAGAAAATCTTATCGAAGTTGATTTTTTCAAGATAGTCATTTACAATAATAATTTCTAATGAAGCATGAAAATCAGGAATTGTCCGCGCAAAGGCGAGCGCAAGGTTCACTGCTGTATTCTGCCAACTGAGCACTGATCACTTTTTAATAGGAGGTACCTATATTATGACAAAATTAACTTGCTTATGTATACTATTAAGCTTTTTTTTGGTTGTTGCTGTTTTTAGCGAAGAGCCACTTAAGCTTGAACGTAAGATCAAAGCTGATACAGATGCAAAAACAAGAGTAGAAATTGCCATGAAATACAAAGATGTTCCTGTTGAAGTAAAAGAAACTGATACGTTTCTAATAACAACCAGTAAAGGCAAAATAAAAATCGTACTTTATCCAAATGATGCACCGAAAACAAGTCGGAATTTCAAAAGGCTCGTTTTGCTTGGTTTTTATGATGGCTTGACGTTTCATCGTTACGTTGAGAATTTTGTAATTCAGGGTGGGGATCCTATGGGAACTGGAACAGGCAGTTCAGGATCTACTGTTCCTCTCGAAGCAAAAGCATTGCATATTGAAGGCGCAGTAGGTTTAGCACGTGGACCTGATCCTGATTCAGGAAGCTGCCAATTTTATATAACATTGGCTCCTCAAAAGAGTCTTGATGGAGAATATGCTGTTTTTGGAAAAGTCATAGAAGGAATGAAAGTGGTCAGAGAATTAAGAAAGGGTGATACAATTGAATCAATAGAACTGGTGGCTAAGAAATAATATTTTTCAGTTTTCGCCCCCTTTACATTTCAAATTTCATGCCTAACCATAAAGACCAGAATTTCTCTGGTGTGTTTTCGATTATTTGCTTGTTGTTCTTTACTTATATGGAGGGAACTGAATTTCTTACTTGGCTTGATATTGACAAATTTATACAAAATCATTATTAATAGTGTATTCCAGAACTAAAATAATTACCAAGGCGAAAGTGGCGGAACCTGGTAGACGCGCTGGACTTAGGATCCAGTGCTGTAAAGCATGGGGGTTCAAGTCCCCCCTTTCGCACCAGTAGAGAGTGAATATTATGAATATTGAGACAAAAAAAATCGAAGGATGCAAAAGAATAATTTTTGTAGAAGTTGATTGGCATGAAATTGATAGTAAAGCTACCCAAATAGCAAATACATTTAAAAGAGCGGTACGATTGGATGGTTTTAGACCGGGAAAAGCCCCAATCAATTATATAAAAAGATTGTTTGCAAAAGATATTAAACAAGAGATATTGAGTGATGTAGTACCAAAGGCAATAGATGATTATGTAGAGAAGGAGAAAGTGAAGCTTGCAACAAAACCGGAAGTAATGGATATTATTTATGCTGAGCAATGCCCTCTCACATTCACTGTTGAGCTTGAAGTTTTGCCGGCTATAGAATTAAAAAACTATATGAACATAGAAGTTCGGATAGAAGCACTAAAAGCGGAAGATCGGGAAATAGAAGAGCGAATTTATGCAATGCAGAGAAAAGATGCTTTGCTGCTGCCAGTTTCTGATCGCCCGGTAAAAGAAAATGATTATGTAGTGGTTACATTATTATTTCCAGGCGAATTATTAAAAGATGGAAATTCTGCTGATGTAGACGCCGCATTTATAGTTGGGGCGCCGGAAGTAAGCAGTCAATTAAATGCAACAATAATAGGCATGAAACTGCATGAGCAGAAAGAATTCGAGGCTGATTTATTAACAGACAGGGAAAACGCCAGGAAACTGCAATTAATGGTGAAATTGAAAGAAATTAAAGAAATACAACTGACACCGATGGACGAACTTATAAAAAGCTCCAGCGCTAATAAAAATGAGAAAGATTTCAGGAAACATATTAAAGAAGAGATAATAAAGGAAAAAAAAGAAACAGAGACAGAATTACTCAAGGATAAAATCATGGAAATGCTTATTGAAATCCATGATTTTGATGTGCCTCCATCTCTTGTTAAAGGGCAAACTAATTATCTTGCTAAAAGATGGAGTGAAAGTAAACATGTGCAAGGAACAGCATTACCGACATTTCTTCTTAATACCAATGAGGTAGGGCTTCAATTTAAAGAAGAAGCCTTGAGAGATATTAAAGGCATGTTTATCCTGGAAGCAATAGCTGCAGAAGAAAAAATAGCCCTGGATGAGCATCAGATTGAAGAAAGGCTTGCACAAATAGCAAAGGAAACAGGTATGAATCCCATAGCTTTGAAATCAAAGCTGGAAGCAAATGATGAATATGATTATTTAATAAATAGTTGGCGCAGAGAGCTTACACTTGACTTTTTATTACAGCATGCTAAAATTATATAAGATAATACTTCGGAGGTATAGATGCATCTTGTTCCAATAGTTGTTGAACAAACGAGCAGAGGCGAACGAGCTTATGATATTTTTTCAAAGCTTCTGAAAGATCATATCATATTCATAGGCTCTGCGATAGAGGATAGTCTTGCGAATCTTGTTATTGCACAGATGCTTTTTTTAGAAGCCGAGGATCCTGAAAAAGATATTAATATTTATATCAATAGTCCCGGTGGAGAAATAACAGCCGGTTTAGCGATATACGATACGATGCAATTCATACGACCTGATGTTTCAACAATATGTATAGGTCAGGCTGCAAGCATGGCTGCAGTATTGCTTAGTTGCGGAAAAGAAGGTAAAAGGTTTGCACTGCCTAGTTCGCGAATAATACTCCATCAGCCATGGGGTGGAATTCATGGTCAAGCTTCAGATATTGATATTCAAGCAAAAGAAATCTTGCGTATGAAAGAAAAGATTAATCAAATATTATCAAAACATACAAAACAATCATTAGAAAAAATCAGCAAGGATGTAGACCGTGATTTTATATTGAATGCAGAAAGTGCAAAAGAATATGGACTTATTGATGATGTGTTATTAAGGAGACCGGCTTTTCAAAGAAAAACAGAATTATTATAAGGTGAGTTATTATTATGCCACGACGAAGTGATGATGAATATAGTTCTTTAAAATGTTCTTTTTGTCATAAGCGGCAAGAGGATGTCAGAAAATTAATAGCAGGTCCGTCAAATGTATGTATCTGCGATGAATGTATAGAAGCATGCCGAACTTTATTGATTGAAGAAGACAGCTTTTATTCACGTTCTTATACATCAACCCCTTCATATAAGACGAATATTTATACGCCGGTAGAAATAAAAGCCTTTATTGATCAATATGTTGTGGGTCAGGAAAAAGCTAAAAAGAAACTTGCTGTTGCAGTATATAATCATTATAAAAGAATAGAATTGTCGAAAAGAAAACAAAATGTTGAGATAGGCAAAAGTAATATCCTGCTGATAGGTCCGACAGGTACGGGCAAAACATTACTGGCTGAAACATTAGCAAAATGCTTGAATGTGCCTTTTGCAATATCCGATGCTACAACATTAACCGAAGCTGGTTATGTAGGTGAAGATGTTGAAAATATACTGCTGCGGCTTTTGCAAAATGCACATGGAGATCTTGAAAAAGCACAACGCGGCATCGTGTACATAGATGAAATTGATAAAATTGCGAGAAAAGATGATAATCCTTCAATAACACGAGATGTTTCCGGTGAAGGTGTTCAACAAGCGCTGCTCAAAATTCTGGAAGGCACTGTTGCAAATGTTCCACCCCAGGGAGGAAGAAAACATCCACATCAAGAATTTTATCAGATTAATACACAAAATATTCTTTTTATCTGCGGTGGAGCTTTTGTAGGTTTAGAAAAAATTATAGAAAAAAGGGTAGGGCAAAAATCACTTGGTTTTAAAGCAAATATTCCAGATAAAAAGGAACAAACTTCTTACCAGCTTACTGAAGCGGTAATGCCCGAAGATCTTATTAAATATGGGATGATACCTGAATTTGTAGGCCGTCTGCCAGTCGTGGCAGCTTTGCACGATCTGGACAAGGATGCTTTGATAAAAATATTGACTGAGCCAAAAAATGCATTGGTAAAACAATATAAAGCGCTTTTTGAATATGAAGGAGTTGAATTGGTATTTTCTGAAGATGCTCTTGAAACAATCGCTGAATTATCTATGAAAAGAAAGATGGGAGCAAGAGGTCTAAGAAATATAATAGAAGACCTGATGCTTGATATCATGTATCAATTGCCTACACAAAAAAATTTAAAAAGCTGCTTGATAACAAAAGAAACAATATTAAATTCAACATCTGCTTTCCTTTTAAAGGAGGCAGTATAAACATTTTGCATTAAAAATCATCGAATTGTCTTATCTCACAGCAAAATCTTTGCATTATGCATCGTAATATCATATAATATAATCCTTCACGCTAATTCCCTGATGCTGAAAAGAGAAGATCAAGATTTTAATACGTACAATAAGCCCGAATAAATTCTATTGTAATGTTAAACCTAATATGTTTAAAAAGTAACAGGAGACATAGATCATGAATATAACAGACTTAAAAGAAATGAATCTAAATTCTTTAATGACAATTGCTAAAGAGTTGGGTATCCCTTCACCTTCCGGATTGAAAAAGCAAGAGCTTATTTTTGAAATATTAAAAGCACAAACTGAGAAAAATGGTTTAATATTTGCTGAAGGAGTTCTTGAGATTTTACCCGAGGGTTTTGGTTTCTTAAGAGCACCAGACTATAATTATCTTCCAGGTCCAGATGATATTTATGTTTCTCCTTCCCAGATTAGAAAATTCAATCTTAGAACTGGAGATACCATATCAGGTCAGGTAAGACCACCTAAGGAGGGTGAGAAATATTTTGCATTAATAAAGATAGAAGCTATTAATTTTGAGCATCCTGACGAATCAAAAAGCCGGCCTCTTTTTGAAAATTTGACGCCTCTTCATCCATTTGACAGAATTAATCTTGAAATTGATAGAGAGAATTTATCAGCTCGAGTAATGGATTTACTGACACCAATAGGAAAAGGACAGCGTGGTTTGATCGTAGCACCTCCACGTGCAGGAAAAACAATGCTTCTGCAAACTATTGCCAGGAGTATAACCAAGAATCATCTGGATACTTATCTGATTATTCTTCTTATCGATGAAAGACCTGAGGAAGTTACGGAAATGAAAAGAGCCGTAGACGCTGAAATTATCAGTTCTACTTTTGATGAACCAGCTTCAAGACACGTTCAAGTAGCTGACATGGTTTTAGAAAAAGCAAAACGTCTTGCAGAGTACAGACGCGATGTTGTAATTCTGTTGGATAGTTTAACGAGATTATCAAGAGCAAATAATTCTGTAATTCCAGCCAGCGGAAAAGTATTGTCAGGTGGCATTGATGCCAATGCATTGCAGAGACCAAAGAGATTCTTCGGTTCAGCTCGAAAAATTGAAGAAGGGGGCAGTTTGACTGTTATTGCCACTTGTCTTGTCGATACGGGTTCGCGAATGGATGATGTCATTTTTGAAGAATTCAAAGGAACAGGAAACATGGAAATACATCTTGATCGGAAATTAATGGATAAAAGGATCTTCCCCTGCATTGATATTCTTAAATCAGGGACAAGAAAAGAAGAACTTCTTCTCTCTCCAGAAGAATTAAATAGAGTTTGGGTATTGAGGAAAGTATTAAGTCAATTATCTCCTGTTGAAGCAATGGAATTGCTTATTGAAAAACTTGCAAAAACTAAATCCAATAAAGAATTTTTAGAATCTATGAATAAATTATAAACATTGAGGTTTACCATGAAGAAAGAAATACATCCTGAAACTTTTATTGCCAAGGTGGTATGTGCATGCGGTGCAGAATTTCTTACCCGTTCAACAAAAAAGATTATTAAAGTGGAAATTTGTTCGCAATGTCATCCTTTCTTTACCGGAAAGCAAAAATTTATAGATACTGCGGGAAGAGTAGAGAAGTTTCAGAGAAAATATTCGATCCCACCTGATAACAATAAAAAATAAAATACGATAATACCTTAGAGATATTGTATTTTTATATATAAGCCAATCAGGAAATAATGAATGAAATGCAAATCAAGGGAAGTGCATTTCATATCCTGCTGGAGAGCATGTACTCTTTTTCTGAATAAATAATAATCCTGAGGGGAGACACCACAAAGCAAAAGCTTCTCTGTAATGCTTTTTGAATCAAGATAATGCAATTTATCATCGAGCTTTTCCATGAGACTATTCAATAGAGAAATAGCGTGTGTTGCAATAGAAACATTATCATTGGCGGTGAAAGCCTCTTCGAATAATTTGAATGCAGCTTTTATTTCACTTGAATTCAAGAAGGTACTATAAGAAAAAGTTGTATTTGGCAAAGTTGTCATTATTTTTTCTTCAGAAGATACTTCATATAATTCCTGCTCAGCTTCTTTGTTAATGGAACTTGATTCATCGGCAGATTGTTCCTGTTGCTGGAGTTCTTCCTTGTTAGAAAAGGATACTCCTAACTCCTCCCTGGGAGGAGTAAACTCCTGAGATGCTTCTTTCTCGAAAGTATCTGGTAATGGGGCTGCATCATCTGTTGTCGCAGATACTGATTGAGGTTCTTCTATCTCTTCAACTATTTCTTCAGAAACAATATCTTTTGCTACTTCGTATTGCAGTAATGATTCCTTAATAAAGGGGATTTCTTCGGGTACAATTTCGTCTCCTTCAGGCTGATGATCTTCTATAAATTCTTCATGAAGAATTTCTTTTTCTTCCTTCTCTACTTTTAAAGATAGGGGCGTATCAATATTTCTTGCCTCGCTTTCGCTTTCTGCAATTTTATTTGCAGGAGGCTCCTCTATTCCTTTCATGAGATTATCATCATCAATCAATTCTTCTTCTAAGAAAAGACCAGCAGGAACATCTTGTACTTCATCTTCATCAGGAAATTCTAAAGCAGAATCATGTTCCAAAACGTCAGCCTCTTGAATAACTTCCACATTAGATTCTTCATTTAGATTTTCTGGAGAAATAACAGAAGATTCCTCAGTTGGAATAGCTTCATCTAAAAAATCAGTAAAAGCATCTTCCTCATGCGTTTGAAGTTTAGTCTCCGGTTCTAACTGGGCGAAAGGACTGAAATCTTCTAATTCCTCAAACGAAGATGAATCTGATACTTTTTCATTGATGGAGGGCTCTTTTGCTTCATCTTCATCTATGATTTGAAAATGCTCGGGTGAAAATTCTATTTCATGACTATCGCTTTTAAATTCTTCTACTACTACTTCTCCAGGCTGTATTTCATGAATTTCTGAATCATATGGTTCATTTGCAACGTTTCCTTCTTCAAACACACTTTCTTCTTCAATTACAGCGCTCCTGACATAATTTGGTTCTATGACTCCCAGGTCTTCACCTACAATCTCAACATCTTCTGAGGATAATTCTTCGATCTCAGTTTGTCCACTATACTCATTCTCCAGCGGAGGTTCTGCTATCTTTTCATCAGGATTTTCTTCAGAGGCAAATAATGAGTCTTTCTCCTGATCGGGCTCAAGTTTAAGCTGCTCCTCTTCTAATACAGCCGGTTTCTCGACAAGATAAGTTTTGGAAGTAATTCCTTTTCTGGTTAATTCGGCAAAAACCTTTTTAGAAATACTCTTTAATGAATCCATGATGCCGATACCAGTAATCGCGCATGTTTGAAAATATGGAGCCCCATATTTATTTATTAACTGGTTAAGTTCTTCTGAATTAATAATATTTGGCAAATCTATCTTATTATATTGTATGGAATGCGCTATTTCTTTTAGTTCCTTCTGGTAGGATAAAAGATTTTCTTCTAGATTGTTGTAACTTTCAATATTGGAAAATTTCCTGTGAATTTGACTGTCAGCAACAAAAACTATTCCATCAACACCCTTTAATACTAATTTTCTCGTAGCATTATACCGTACTTGTCCCGGAACAGTATAAAGTTGTACCTTAACAGTAAAATTTTGTATCTTGCCCAGATGCAAAGGCAGGAAGTCAAAATAAATGGTACGATCCTCATCGGTCGCTAGGGAAATCATTTTACCACGATTTTCTTCTGGCAAATTATTGTATATGTATTGCAGAGATGAAGTTTTGCCTCCTAATCCAGGTCCATAATATACTATTTTTGCTGTTATTTCTTTTGCATTAAAATTTACAAACGCCATTTATGCCCTCGTTTCTTTGTTGTCACATTCTCATTTTAAGTTTAAAATCACTGTTTGTCAAGTTAATTCATTGCAAGAATTCAGTTTTCTCAAAATAACTAAAGAACGATTTAGGTTAAAAAAAGGTTGAGGTTGAAGTTACGAAGAGGCTTAGGATGATGTTTAGAAAAAACATTATTCATCTTAATCTCGACATTAACCTCTCGTCAGCTTCAATTCCTCCTTAACCTAATTCTTATTTATTTTTCCGCAACTATCGTTATTGTATTTCCTCTATGAAATATAGCTTCTACCAGAGATATGGGCAATAATAAGATAAGAAATAATAAGTACAAACCTTTCAAACAGAAGCTTTTGATATTACTTTTGGTTGTCTGACGTATATGCGCAGGTTCAAGCGAAGGAAAAAAAGTAGAGGCTACTTGAGCAGGACTACTCCTTATCGAATAATAAGCTACTTTTTTGCATTGTAAATGCATCTGCTTATGCAAAAGTAATAAACTCCGAGGCGTAAAGTGGAATAAATGACGCGGTATTTGCAATCCAATCCATTTTGATTTGAATATTTGAGAAAGGAATGAACCATAATTAGGAACTTGAACTATCACTATGCCGCCTGGTTTTAAAAGCTTGTAAACATTGGAAATTGCTTTGCAAGGATCATTAACATGTTCAAGAGTATGCAAAAGAATTACTACATCAAAACTTTCTTCTTGAAAAGGAAGATCCTCATCCATAATTGAAGCAATTGTGATAGTACTGTCAGGTCCGGCAGCTATCTTAGCAAGAACTTCCACAGAAGTATCGATTCCATGTGCCTGCCATCCTGTTTTATTTAAAAGACTAAGAAAATCTCCTGAACCACATCCAACATCAAGGATTTTCATAGATGCTGGTTGTGCAGAACAAGAAGAATATTTTTTAATCAGGGCTATCTCGGAAGTGAAAAGTTTCTCCACAATTTTATTTTCAATCCAAAAAGAAGCACCGCTTGTATCCCTCCAAAAATAATCAGGATAAAATAATTTTAAAATATCCTCCTGAGGTTGCGGATTAAGAAATCCTATTTCACATTTTTGGCAATAGCAGAGATGAAAATAATGTTCTTCATTCTCCACCTTGAAAAAATGAGTGGAAATATTCTTGCTATCTTCTAAAGTGTTGCAAATTGGACATTGAATATCAAGCATTGAAGGTAATTGCCTATCTGTCATAAAAATATTGTAACCCAACAGTAAACAAAAATACTACTCCAGTCAAATATATTATGCAAAATCAAATGAAGAAAATAAAGCACAGAAAGGTTAAAATTAACCTTAACCTTTTTTTATATATTTGCCTTTCTTTCAAAATGTAGTATAATATAAAAATGAGGAAACTATATATTGAAGTATGCGGTTAGATAAAATAATAGTACATGGTTTTA
>MFGW01000216.1:15208-17956 GCA_001780385.1 Candidatus Fischerbacteria bacterium RBG_13_37_8
GAGCAGGAAAAAGCAATATAGCTGATGCTGTTGCATGGGTAATGGGGGAACAAAGCGTCAAAGCATTAAGAAGTTCAGAAATGGAACAGGTGATATCGAATGGTTCAAAATCACTTAAACCACTTGGAATGGCGGAGGTAACGCTTGTGTTTCGAGAGAATAATGATTCCTCAATTACCGTTACCAGAAGATTATTCAGAGATGGCGAGAGCAACTATTTATTGAATGGTGAAGAGAGCCGCTTAAAAGATGTGCTTGACGTTCTTGCTCGGTTTCAACTTGCTCCAAAATCTTATACTATAGTTGAACAGAATAAAATACAGATGTTGCTTGATTCAAAACCCATTGACAGAAGAATTTTTTTTGATGATGCATCCGGTATTACCCGTTATAAAGCTAAAAAACGGGAAACTATCAGCAAGCTCACTGCTGCAGAGAGCAATCTTCAAAGAATTAATGATATAGTCATCGAAGTAGCACAAAACCGCCGTCTTCTTAAGCGTCAAGCTATGAGGGCGTTGAAGCATAAGCAAATTTCTTCAGAATTAAGTACCATAAGGAACAGATTTTATTCCTTACGATGGTCTTTATTACAAAAAGAGCTTGATATGCTTAACCAGGAACTTTACAGTACAAGAAATGAATTAGAATCAATTACAAAAACAATAATCAGTACTTCTGCAGATATTGAGAATTTAAAACAAGTTATGTGGCAGAAGGAAGAAAATATTACATCTTATGAACGGCAAATAAAAAACATTGAATTGAATATCGGTAATTTTGAAAAGAATGCAGCAATCTGCGAAACAAACAGTAAAAATGCGGAGCATGAAATTAAGACAAATGAAGCTGCATTAGTAACCTTTAGGAATAAAATCGCGGCGGCTAAAAATAACTTAGCTATTTTTCGACAGAAGGCACAAGAATTAATTCAAGTAACAGGCGAAATCATTTCAATGCAAAAATATGCAGTCGAATACAACAAAAATCTTAAAGATCTGCAGCAACGGTTGGATGCAATAATTGAAGCGAAAAAGCATCTGCAATTTCAATTAAATTTTGAATTAACCGGTCTAAAAAATCATAATCTTCAATTGAAAAAAATGTTGAATACACTGATGCTGGAGAATGAAGAAGTTGATTATAATGCAAAAGAGATACAGCACGAGGTGAAAAAACTGCAAGAGCGAGAAACTTTCATGATGGCATCAATTAAAGATCTGCAGCGTGCATCAACAGTATCAGGTAATTTCAGCAATTTAATTGCTCAATACAGGGAATATTGTGTACAAAAAATCACTGAATATTCCACAAAAGAATCATCCATTCAAACTGAATTAACGGAAATTAATGTTTCGCTGAATCATTTTGAACAGTATCTCAATGATAAGCTTGCCTTCAGACTAGCCGAAACAGAACAGGAATCTATTGCAAACTTACCTATTGTTTATTTTGGTTTGGTAGTAGATCACATTAAAATTCCTGATAGTTATGCAAAACTTGTCAATTATCTTTTTGCTGATATACTTTTTTCTCCAGTAGTTTCAACCGAGCAGGATGTAAAGATACTTTCTGAACATCTCAATATTCAATCCCGCCCGTTTTCAATTGTATGTCTTTCCCTGCTGGAAAATAACAAGTTTTCTCCTCCCGGAACAAATAATGAGCAATTATTATCCAGCATAATCACAGCAGAGCAGGAATTTAATACTTTGCTTCATTTGTTCCATAATGTCTATATTTATACAGAAGAGAAAATATTCTTTCAAAATATCCCTGAAGATGATAATTTCCACTATTTGCAATCAGAAGAGTTGCTATATCATAAAGGAACCTTTTTCCAGCTCGCAAAGCTTAGCAGTGAAAATAATAGTTTGTTCATTGAAAAAGAGAGGAAAGCATTTAAGAATAATAAGCGTTTGCAGTTAAAAAAGCTTGCTGAAATTACAGCAGAGAAAGAACGCTGTCAATTATTGGGAGATTCTGCTTCCCGGTTCTATAACCTTTGCAGCCAGGATAAAAACGTAATGCAACAGTTAGAAAAATCGATAGATGCAGTAATCAACCAATGCAAGCTCAAAACAGAGAATCTTCTTTATAGAAAAGATATTGTTTCAAAAGAGAAACAACACTTAGAATTGCAAATCAGCGAATGTGAGAAAGACATTGTATCCACGGAAGAGAAAACAACCTATTGCGAAGGACAGATTGTGCTTATCGAGAAAGAATTATGCAAAACTGAAAAAATACATGCAGTTTACCGGCAAAAATGTGAACAGAGTGAAACTTTAACAGGCAGGTTTAAAATATATGAAGTACAAACTACCGGCAAAGTAGAAGCAATCAAAAGAGAGATCAACCGGTTCATGGATGAAGATCATGAAATGCAGAAAGAGACAGAGCGATTATCAGAGGCGATAGAGCATAGCAGGAAATTAATTGCAGAGTACAAGGAGGGCATCAGAAAAAGTTATGATGAGATAGAAAGGAATATTGAGAACAAAAATGATCTCCAGGAGTTATTTTCAAAAGAAGAATTAACGAGGAATGAAATAAAATCAAAGATCAGTGCTCTTGAAGTACTCTATAAAAAGCTTCTTGGGGAAAAGGATACATATTCAGAAAAGGAGCATGTTCTGGATGTCAGGAAAACACAATTGGAGGTTGAAAGCAATCATTTAACAGAGATTTGCTTAAAGGAAACAGAGAAGGAGGCAGTTTTCATCGAGCAGACTGATACACTGAATC
>MFGW01000216.1:17981-23956 GCA_001780385.1 Candidatus Fischerbacteria bacterium RBG_13_37_8
ACGGCAGGAAAAGAAGCTGAATGTTATAGGTCCCGTTAATGTTTTAGCGGTTCATGAATATGAAGAGGCAAATAAAAAGTATGAGTTTCTTCACCAGCAACAATCTGATATTTCAGAATCAATAATATCATTGAAAAAAGCGGTTGAAAAACTCGATACTTTTATGAAAGCAAAATTAATAGAGGCACTTGAACAGGTCAATATCTTTATGAGAGATTATTTTGCATTAATATTTAAGGGAGGTAGTGTAGAACTGTATTTTGAGGATCAGGATAATATTCTTGATTGTGCGATTGATTTTAAAATACGGATACCAAATAAGAAAGTACATTCATTTCAACTGTTTTCAGGTGGCGAAAAATCACTTATAAGTTTGCTGTTTTTATTTTCAATATTTCGCTATAGACCTTCTTTTTTCTGTATTTGGGATGAAATAGATGCTTCTTTGGATGACACTAATCTTGCAAAAATTATTACTATTTTTAATGAGCTGAAGAATCAGGTGCAATTTCTTGTTATTTCTCATAATAAATTAATGATGGAATCTGCTGATCAATTATACGGAGTGACTATGGAGGAGGAAGGGATTTCGAAGGTACTATCAGTAAAAATTTCTAATTTGAGGGAGGATAATAATATTGCGGTTTGAAATGAGTGAGTGCTTTGCGATAGAAGCGTGAGAGTATTTTTTTGCGGGAGTGTGTTTACTTAGACACAAAGGTGTGTCAAATCATATGCATTTTATTCTTGGCGAGCTTTGCGAGCACTCCTAAGGTGTGTGCGCCAACTCCCAAACGGACTAAAAGATCAAAACTGCCGCAAAAACACTAAAGCACTAAATTGCACCAGAAAAAGTGCATGATTTTGTGTAATTTGGTATTTTGGTGGTTTTGTGGCTTTCTTGAAAATCGTGAGGGATTGCCATGCAAATGCGAACACAGGTTAGCCCCCACAAAATGTTTGCAAAGAATACATTATTGGCATGATAATTGATCAGCATAACCAGAGGAATTGAAAATATGAGAAATGAGTTATCTGAAATTAAGAAGATGGAAAAAGCAGCAAGAGAAAAAGAAGGTATTATTTCTCTTGCGCAAGGATATCCTGATTTTCCAACACCATGGACCATTCTGGAATTTGTTAAAGCTCATTTAAGCGAAGCAACCTGGCATCAGTATACTTTATCAGCAGGCAATAAAAAATTAAAAGAAATGATTTCAAATTTTCTTGGTAAAGAAGAAGCACACTATGATCCTACAAGAGAGATTCTCATTACAGCCGGTGCTAATGCTGGACTTATGGCAACGTTATTATCATGTTTTCAACCGGGTGATTCAATTGCACTTTTTACTCCTACCTATGCTTCGTATTTTAATCAACTTAGGATGGCAGGATTGAATCCTGTTTATATACCTTTAAAAGGAAATAGCTGGCAGGTAGACCTGGATCTTTTTGCAGATCGCATTCGTACACATAATCCCAAGGCTGTTTTGATATGCAATCCTAATAATCCAACCGGAAGCCTTTTCAAGAAGAATGAACTGATAGAAATAGCACGAATAGCTGCGCAAAATGGTTTATTAATACTCTGCGATGAAGTGTATTCATATCTCTTATATGATAGTGAAAAATATTTTAGCCTGTCCTCTATGCCCGAGCTAAAAAATATATTTATAAAAATTCAAAGTTTTTCAAAGAGATATGCGATGACAGGGTGGCGAGTGGGCTATGTGTGTGCATCTGAACATATTATTAATCAGATTTTAGTAGCGCATGATCTAATGATTAATTGTGCGCCTTCTTTCAGTCAATTAGCGGCAATTGCGGCGCTTCAGCTTGGAGAAAATTTTGTACCGCAATTCATTAAAGAATTTGTAGAAAGACGTGCTTTTGTAGATAGCTGGTTACAAAAAATGAAGCCATATTTGAATGCAAGCAAACCGGAAGGTGCATATTTCTATTTTATAAAACTGTTACATGCATCTCCGGAATTTGCTTATGATTTATTAAGCAAACAACAGGTTGCTGTGGTGAAGGGCAATGCTTTTGGACCATTTTACAAGGATTATTTTAGAATTTCCTTTGCAAAAGATTTTGCTTTGCTTACTGAAGCGCTTTCACGTATCAGCAATTATTTTGATCCTGCCCTTGGGAAAGAAATATTTGCTGAGAATGAAGAATCTATGGTGCTTTAAGAGATCGCATTTCCGAAAATTCCAACCTTGCTAATGGCATACTATGGCCATCCTTTGTACACGGAAAAAACGAAGAGTATTCCAAGCAACGTGTATAAAAATCGATAAAATTTGCGATATGCTAAAATTTTTTCTTTTGAGAGATCTGTTTTTACTGTTTGTCTGAAACGATAGACAAGAAGAAGGATTATTATTGTATTCCAGAGAAAAAATGAATAAGGTAAAATTTGCATAAGCACCAACAAGCCAAGAAGTAGATAGCTAGCAGCGAACAGTGCATTGCCGGTTATAAAAATAATACGTGGATTGCATGAGGTAGCGAGAGTTTTTATCTTCATTAGCTTATCAGATTCACGATCTTTCAGTATATGGTGAAAATAGCCGGCTAAAAAAATCAAGGAGAAATAGTGAGAAATAAAAACTGCATTAAGAGTGAGATTATTGAAAAGGAAATAACCAATTAAGAAATGCAGTGATCCATTAATATAATGCACTGCAAGTCCTCCAATGAAATGAGATTTAAGAAATAGTCCCCTGGGATAAGCATAGAAAATCCAGAGTATTGCAATGATAATGCTTGCAATGAAAACAGATGAATTGAGCAGAAAATTTATTATCAATGAGAATGCAAGCGAAGCAAAAGAGAGCATAAAAATAGCATTCATATGTATCTCGTTTTGCTGAAGAGGATAATCTATATGAGCCGCATCAATAGTGCTCAGTTTAATTCCTGACCAAAGATTGAAAAGGAAGACATGAGCACCGCCAAGACAAAGAGCAATGAAGAAAACTATCATAGTAATTAGTTTCCCGTCATGCCCTGCCATGAATAAGGAATATTTGCCGAGGACAAGTCCCATCAAACCGGGACTTGATAAAAGCAGAATTTCTTTGTATCGTGTCCATTTGAGAAAAGTAAAGAATTTCTTGAGTAAAATATTCATGAGAACACAAACAGAATAAAAAAACTATGCGTCTTTATGCCTATCAACCAATATTTGAAATTAAAAATATTTTTGGCGAGACTTAATCATTCATTATAAAAACAACTGCTGCCAAAACAGTAGTCCAGAATCCCCGGGAATTACCAATAGCAGTTTGAGTGATATTTCTGGTAAGCACAATATGATTTTCTATTTGGTACAGTTCTTTTTGTTCATCCCAGCTTTTATCTAAATCAATTTCAAAACCGAGCGTAGTAGCGAGCATCATAGCTGCCAGGTCTTCGGCATAATCACCAGCAGCATCAGCAGTTTGCCCATAACTGTGATGTTCTGATAAGTAGCCATAGATTGCAGTATCTCTGGGAATTGCCAGGCCAATTGAAGCAGCTATAAGGCGGTGAGGTTCATTGGTTTCATTGCTGCTAAGGACACAGTAAATGATCTGACCTGGTTTGAGTCTTGCGAGACCTTCTTCTTTAGAGATCAATTTGCAATAAGGGGGAAATATCGAAGAAACCTTTACTAAATTATATGCGGCAATACCAGCAGTTCGTAACGCAGCTTCAAAACTGGCTAATTTTTCCGGGTGAGTGCCAACACCTTTCGTTAAAAAAGCATATTTAGGTACCATATTTTTTTCTCTGATTAATGGGAATTTGCATTTTTAACATAAAAGATAAAATTAGTCAAGAAGAAATTATGAAAGTATTCAGTTCTCTTTAAAATAACTGAAGAAAGGTTGAGGTTAAGGTTGAGGTTAAAAAAGAAGATAATCTGCGTTTCCCTAAAAAGAGAAACGCAGATTACTATGTATTGAGAAAATTATTCTATCGTAATTTCTTTTGGTTTGGAACGTTCTTTCTTCGGGATGCTGACCTCAAGAATTCCATTCTTGAACTGAGCCTTTACATCATCTGGATTTACAGAATCAGGCAAAGTAAAGGTACGACTGAAAGTACCATAGCAACGCTCACATCTGTGATAATTGTCTTTCTTTATTTCCCTGTCAAATTTTTTTTCACCTTTTATGGTAAGCATATTGTCTTTAACATTAATATCTACATCCTTTTTATCCATACCAGGTAATTCAGCATTGATGATAATAGAATTATCGTTTTCATAGATATCAATAGCTGGCAGCCAGTCTGACATGACAGTTTGTTCACGATATTCTGCAGGGAAGAATTCATTGAATAAAGGATTTAAGCTGTCAGCAAGAAATCTGAATTCACTAAAGGGATCCCAACGATCCATAGATTTTAAAGGTTTTAATTTCATAATGGGCATAGCTAAATACCTCCTTTTCGAGTAATTTATCTTGTAAGTATACTAATATAATACTTATCTTACAAATTGTCAAGCATATTATATGAGCATAGTATGATAATATTATATGATATGAATATGTTAAAGTGGTAGGAGCAGGGAATAAGGGGTAGAAAATGGGGAATTCCATGCATTCCTTCGGAGTGCTTGCAAAAAGCATGGTTTTGTTTTTATTTTTAACCTGTTCGGAATAACGATCAGAGAGCGTGGAAAGTGGTCCTATTCCCTTTTTTCTATTCCGCATTTTCTTTTCCCTATTCAGTTTCTCTATTGACTAAAGTAGCATATTTCATTACAATGAAGTGCAGTCAAGGAGGTTCCTATGATGAAAGAATCACTAATTTGCCTGATGGTATTAATTTCTGCAGGTTTATTTGCAGAGGAACCGAAGGCAAAAACTATTATAAAGGAGGATTTTATGTCTTATACTGCAAAAAATTATGATAAATTAATTGGTATCCTCGGATTAAGTGAAACCCTCTTGAAAAATCATTTTACTCTTTATCAAGGCTATGTTACAAATACTAATAAAGTGCTTGATTTATTAGCTCAAATGCAAAAGGATGGTAAAATGGGCACACCAGAATATGCGGAACTAAAACGAAGATTAGGCTGGGAATTCAATGGTATGAGATTACATGAATATTATTTTGAAAATCTTGGTAAAAGTGATCCATTAAAAAAAGAAGGCAATCTTATGAAAAAAATGATTGCTGATTTTGGCAGTTATGAAGCATGGGAAAAGGATTTCAAAGCAACTGCAGGAATGCGTGGCATTGGATGGGTAATTCTATATTATGATAAAACAGGGGATAGGCTTATTAATTTTTGGATTAATGAACATGATGTTTCGCACCCTGTCGGCTGCAAGCCTTTATTAATATTGGATGTGTTTGAACATGCATTTATGATTGACTTTGGTTTAAAGAAAGCTGATTATTTAGAAGTGTTCTTTAATAATATTAATTGGCAGGAGGTTGAAAAAAGATATTAATTAATCCTGAAAGAACAGCGAAATCGTTAGAGAAAGAATTATTGTTGAAATGCAAAAGTTTGCAAAGATTGATTTGATTAAAGGAAACGCAAAACTATAGTGGCAGTGCAGGTTCTTCTTAAGAGGTAAGTGCTTAACTATAAAGAGAATAAATTTTTGTGATATGAGAAGTAAGGTAGTAGTTTATATCATTGACAATAAGCCATTATTAACATAAAATTATAAGCGAAAGATGAATTCAATCGGTCAAGAATTAAGAAAACAAAGAGAATTACGAAACATAGAACTGGAGGAAATAGCGAAGCATACAAAAATTTCTATCCGGTTTCTCAGGGCTATTGAAGATGATAAATTTAATATATTGCCTGAAGGAGTATACAGGAAGAAATTTATAGCAAGTTATGCTGATTATATAGGCTTAGATGCAGAAGAAATCACTAATATTTACAAAGAAATATATGAGAAACCAAGTGCTAGCCCTAAAAAGAAAGAATTTTCTACCGACAGCAGCAGAAA
>MFGW01000216.1:23969-28024 GCA_001780385.1 Candidatus Fischerbacteria bacterium RBG_13_37_8
ATATGTGCCATTATCATTTTAGTTATAATGGCAGTTATTGTATTTCTTTGGTTATGGATCAATTCGGGAAAAAGTACTGTTTTAGAAAAAAATAAGAGTGATAAGAAAGCAATTACTTTGCTGGAAGCAGCCCCAAACAATACAGAGGCAGAAAATGTTCAATCAGAAAGCAAGTCTCAAGAGAATGATGTAAGAACGCAACTGCTAAACCAGGGAGGACTTTTTCTGGAAGTAGTTGCATTGAATGATACATGGCTGGAAGTAAAAAGTGATGATAGTACTATGTATAAATGGTTGTTAAAAAAAGGTGAGAAGAGAACATTTACTGCGAACAGCAAAATAATTTTAAGCAAGATTGGCAATGCTGGTGGGGTTGAATTTTGGTGTAATAATAAAAAATTAAAATCTTTTGGAAATAATGGTGAAGTGATAAAAAATATTCTTATTACCAAGGATACATTGAACGATTATGCAAGCGACAACCAATAACCTGGATAAATTACTTGCTGGGAAGAATTCATTAACCCAACAAATTATAAAAGGGAAAGCTTCAGAGAATATTGTTGAATTTGGTTCCCAGGGATTATTGCCGATACCTCGTTACGAAATTATCGAAGTATTGATATTTCTCATTACAAATGATTCTCCGAATAAGCAAAATGCTACTAAAACACTGGGCAAAACAAAACCTGCTGATTTGATAGAAGTATTGAAGCGTCCGGATTTAATGCCCGGAGTTTATGAGTATTTTGCTGAAGCCAAGAAATATAATAAACAAATTATCCAGACACTTCTTTATAACCGGGCAGTCCCCAATAGTGTTTTTGAAAAAATAGCGGAAGAGGGTAGTGAAGATTTATTGGAAATTATAGTAACGAATCAGGTCAGGCTTTTGAATTGTCCGCCAATTATTGAGCGATTGTTGCGAAATGATAATCTTTCTGGTGATCAAAAGAGGAGACTCATCGAATTCAGGGAAGAATTTTTTGAGAAAGTATCAGTAGGTAATCCCCTGTTCCGTGGATTGCGACATGATAAAGAGAAAGAAGAGGAGCTTCGTCCGGAAGAACAAATGATTATGGAACCTGAGCATGTAGTGCGACCGGAACTGAGCACAGAATTGCCTACCATGGAAAATTTCCGCTCAGGAATTCAAAAGGATAAAGAGGAACATGAGGCAGAAGCTGAAGCAGAAGAAGCAGCAGTAGCACAAGAAGAACTATCTGAAGAAGAGATCACACTGGCACCCACTGCTTTGACCGAAGAAGAGAAAAAATCAGAAAAAATGATGGGTGTTTTTAATAAAATTATGAAATTGACGGTTCCGGAAAAAATACAATTAGCACTTCTTGGCAGCAGGGAAGAGCGTTCCATCCTTATCAGGGATAATAATAAACAGGTATCAGGTGCTGTATTAAAAAGTCCTAAATTGACCGAAATAGATGTAGAAATTATCTCAACCTTCCGCCAGGTTGATCCTGAAATTTTACAAGGCATTGCAGCGAATAAAAAATGGATGCGCAATTATATGATATTATTGAATCTTGTAAAAAATCCTAAAACACCTCAAGGGGTAGCAATGAATCTCTTAAATAGAGTAACTATAACCGATTTAAAAATATTAAAAATGAATAGAAATGTGCCCGAGTATATACGAAAAGTGGCGCAAAGAAAGATCGTTGAAAAATCATCATCGAGGACAGGATAATGAAATTAGAATCTTTTGGTATATCAGATATTGGTAGAAAACGTCAAAAAAATGAAGATTCATTTTTTATTAACAAGGATATTAATTTGTTTATAGTAGCTGATGGGATGGGTGGACATGCTGCAGGAGAAAAGGCTTCTAAATTTGCCGTGGAAGCAATAAATCAATTTATTGAACATACTCATGCAGGCGAAGAACTTACGTGGCCATTTGCCTTTGATCCACGTCTTAGCATGATCGAAAATAGAGTAAAAGCAGCAATACATATTGCACATAAAAAAATTGTTGAAATGGCACAGGAAGATTTTAATCTGAAAGGAATGGCAACGACCGTGGTTACTACTTTATTTGATAATGGTGTACTCCACATTGGACATGTAGGGGATTCACGGGCTTATCTTGTTAGAGAATCAAAAATAATACAACTTACTACTGACCATTCATGGATTAATGAACAACTGCGTTGCGGAATTATTAATGCCCAGCAAGCAAAGAGCCATCCCTTTAAAAATGTAGTTACACGTGCGCTTGGCGGTCCTCAAGAATTGGAAGTAGATATGATCAGTGAAAAATTGGTTACTGACGATATTATTCTGCTGTGCTCAGATGGTTTGACGAGCATGGTCGATGATAAAGATTTAGCTACTATAGTTGTTACATTTAGAAATGATATTGAACAAGCAGGCAAAAAATTAGTTGAGCTTGCTAACTCGAAAGGCGGCAACGATAATATAACCATTGTATTAATTCATTATATGGAGAATGACGGTAAATAACCATGCTCGAAACGAGCGCAGAACAAAAAATTGGTAAATATATTATTATTAAAAGATTGGGAAGAGGGGGAATGGGTTATGTCTATCATGCCCAGGATCCTTTTATTAAAAGAGATGTTGCAATTAAGATTATACATCCGGATCTTGCAGAAGATACTATGCTGATTGAACGATTTAGGCGAGAAGCTCAGTCAGCAGGTGGTCTTCGTCATCCAAATATCGTTACGATTTATGACCTTGGAGAAGATAAAGGCAGGCCTTATATTGCCATGGAATTTCTCGAAGGTACCGATTTGGAACAGTTGATCCGAAACAAACAGGATTTCGCACTGGAAAGGAAATTAGATATTATCATTCAGGTCTGTGAAGGTCTTGATTATGCCCATAAACATGGAATTGTTCATAGGGATATTACTCCCTCAAATATCAGAATTCTTGAAAACGATGTAGTAAAAATAATGGATTTTGGTATTGCAAAAATCACTTCTTCACAAATCACCCAAACGGGAACGCTCATGGGGAAACCTCATTATATGGCGCCAGAACAAGTACGCGGTGAAAATGTTGATGGGCGTACAGATATTTTTGCCCTGGGTGTCTGTTTGTTTGAATTTCTGTGCTTTCGAAAACCTTTTCCTGGAGAAAATACTACTGCGGTACTCCTTAAAATTATTAACGATACCCCTGAACCTCTTGTTGATATGCATTTTGCAGCTTCGCCTCAACTTGAAGCAATCATTCTTAAAGCCCTTGAAAAAAATCCTGTAAAAAGATTCCAGACTGCACGGGAAATGGCGGATGTCCTGAGAGCGTTTCTGCCGGCTACTAAAGTTACTCGAGTTACTTCTTCAGTCCCCTCGCTTCCACAGGAAGAGACTATGCTTACCCCTTCCAAAATACAGGTCAATACTCCCGTTAAGCAGGATATTAAAACGGCAAGTCCTACTGTACAAACTCTGCCTACTCTGGACAAAGCACCCTCTACTCCTTCATTTGAAGAACAACCTACGAAATTAAGCACCTCCTCAGAAGAAATACCTACCAAATTGAGTACTTCTGCTGAAGATCTCCCTACGAAACTTTCGCCTCCGGTATATCAAAAAACTGCTCCGCCTACTCAAATATATGCTGAAAAAGCAAGCAAATTTCCCATTGTGCCCGTCGTCTCCATTGCTGCTGCAGTCCTGATTATTATTATTGCGCTTTTATTATTTATATACAGAGATTCTTTCTTTAAGAATAAAACGGATTCTACAATAGCAAACAACTCCACCTCACAAGAGATAAGTGCCAATACCAATAATCAGGATACCAATGCTTCTTCTCAAACTATTCCCGGTTCAAAAGAAACTATACCTGCAACGAATCAAGCTGAAGAAAACACACCTGTTCAGAACAAGGAAACGACAAGCAACAGCAATAATGAAACAGTAATAAACACAAAAAAACCTGAAAGCGAGATAAAAAATAATATGGTGACACCGCCGCACCCCGGATTTTTACAGTTAAATGTTTTGCCGTGGGCAAAAATTGTAAAAATAAAAAATCTTACCCTTAATGGTACAACGTAT
>MFGW01000216.1:28046-30413 GCA_001780385.1 Candidatus Fischerbacteria bacterium RBG_13_37_8
GCTATTTGAAATTAAATCCGGGAAAATATTCAATTTCGATCAATAATGTTGAATTAAATAAAAATCAAGAACTTACATTTGATATTAGAACGGGAGAAGTTACCATTTTAACCCATAAATTATATGCTTTTGATAATTCAACGGCTGATGAATTCACGAATGAATAACAAGTCAGTTACATATAATTTTTTTGCATGCTCAATAATTGTGCTATTCATCATAGCGCTATCTTACGATGCAAAAGCTGAGCAGCCCTGGTTCTATTACTATAAATTAGGTATAGAAAATCATAACAAGGGGCAATATGAATTAGCGTTGACAGCTCTTGATAAAGCTATTGAACTAAATCCGACCTCTTCATCGCGTGCGCGAACATATGGTATGAATTATATTGAATATTATCCTTATTTATACCGGACTGCATGTCTTGTTGCAATGGGAAAATATGGTGAAGCAAAAGCTACACTGGATAGAGAATTCGATCAAGGGGCTATCAATGACTCGAAAGATACTTTGAACAAAGCATATTTATTGAAGAGTAAAATTGAATCTGCCTTGCAGCCGCCAAAGGTTGTTCAACAAGAAAAGCCAATTGAGAAGAAACCGCCTCCCGTAGACGATACTTCGACTCAAATTACTGATAACAAACTACCTCGCGAAGATGCTAAACCATCATTCTTGAAAGAAACACAGACTATTCGTTCAGCAATAGTCAATTATTTTAATGGTGAATATTCACAAACTATAACCCAGCTTAATCAATTACCTGATGATATTCCGCCTCACCTAAAAAATGTAAAACATTTTTTTCTCGGTTGTTCTCATGCAGCACTGTATTACCTGAAAGGGGAAAAAGATAAGCAGGAGCTTCAAAATGCAACTGCTTCTTTTGGAAAAGTGAGAATGCTGCCGATGCAAATGAGGAATAGATTTGGGAAGCTTATTTCTCCCAAAATTATTACGCTTTTCCAGAACTCGCAAAAATAATCCCTAACCCGAACAAGTCGGAACCAAAAAGAATAAACCACGAAGCTCACGAAGAGCACGAAGAAGAAATGCCAAACATATTTGAAAGTTTCAAATAAGTTTGGCTCCTCTTTTTTTTCTTCGCGTCCTTCGTGCTCTTCGCGGTTAATTTATTTCTTGCCAAATATGCACTAATTTCACGACGAAGGGACTAAAATTGCGCTAAGAGCCTATTCCCCGCACTTTGTTCTGCCCCCTGTCTACTGCCCCCTGTTTATAAATGTTGTATTGTTGCAACATTGATGGAGAGACTGCCATATTCATTATTTACCGTTCCTGTCACCCGGTAAGGTCCTCTGTCTGTAAGCATGCTTCCAGACTGTGAATATGCCTGCGGGAACAGTGTAGCTTCGTAGAATCCATCCATGTCCTCGAAACTGATAAAAAGCATGTATTCACCTTTGCTCGTGGTAATTCTTTTAAGTGCTGTCAGCCAGCCGACAACTCTTACTATTTTCCCTACGTAACGTTTGAAATGTCGGGAAGAAACGGTGCCATTCATCTTTTTATTCTGCAGATACGGTACGATAGGATGAACCGAGACCGGCATGCCGAGATATTCTTCTTCGAGTTTGATCCGTTCCTTGAGTGAATATTCCGGCAAGTCCGGAAGTTCCATACTGGACAGAGGTTCTTTTGCTATGATGCCGTTTCTTTTTGTCTTCCATTTCTGAATAAGAGGATAGAGCAATTTTAATTTCCAGAGGAGTTGCGGAATGGTCAAAGTTTTCATAGTTGCGTTCTGAATAAAGTTCATAGCTCCTATCTTTATGAGAATTTCAACTTCACTGCATGGCACATCTGTTCTCAGCAGGAAATCTTCGAGAGAAGCGTACGGTCCATTTTTTCTCTGGTTAATCACTGCAGTGATGGTGCTGCGAGACAGGTATTTTATTTGCAGGAATCCTATTCGAACAGCATTGCATTGGCGGGAAAACCGGGAGACCTTCTGCCTGTTTGTTTCAACGGGTGGGTATGTCTCAGTAGTGTAGTGATAATGACTTTTATTTATATCAGGCAGCAGAATGCGAAGTCCGAGATGGCGTGTTTCTGACAGGTACACCGATGGATGATAAAAACCGCCCTGATTTGATAGAACGGCAGCCATGAATTCAGCGGGGTAGTGTGCTTTCAAATATGCCACCTTGAATGATAATTGTGCATAGGAAGCGCTGTGTGCCTTGCAGAAGGCATATCCTGCAAAACTTGCAATCTGTCTCCAGATTTCATGTGCAATTTCTTCAGATAAGCCGTTTACGAGGGCTTTCCTGATAAAATGTTCCTGTAATTTTTCCATTTCGTTAGCGGAACGTTCTTTACCGCTCATTGCTCTCCTGAGAA
>MFGW01000216.1:30498-30804 GCA_001780385.1 Candidatus Fischerbacteria bacterium RBG_13_37_8
ATGGAGGATAGTATTCATTTTAGGGTGAAGAAACGAAACCGGTTCTGTTTTATGATGACGGCGAATATATTGCTGCATCATACCGCTTTCGGCAACGCCGGGACGAATCACTGAACTAGCTGCTGTCAGCATGGGAAAGGTATCTACCTTGAGTTTATATAACAATTGTCTCATGGCAGGTGATTCAATATAGAAGCATCCTATAGTTTTTCCTTCTCGTATCAATGTTTTTGTCCGTGCATCATTATAATAGTATTCCGGGTTAGCTGGTAAAGTTTTTTGATATTGTTGACGAATGACTTTCAC
>MFGW01000216.1:30853-32733 GCA_001780385.1 Candidatus Fischerbacteria bacterium RBG_13_37_8
ACAAGTCCCATGTCTTCAATTGAGAACATATCATATTGAGTGACGACAAATCCTTTTGCCGCACGTTCCAGCGGGGTATATTCCGTGATCCGGGATGGGCTTACTACGATGCCTCCTGCGTGAATGGAGAGATGTCGTGGGAAACGGTTTATTTTTGATGCATAGTGCAAAATAGTGCGAAGTGGTTCTTCGTTGACCGGTAATGAACGACACTCCGGAATTTTTTCTACCGCGTCCAGTATTTGTTCCCCATGAAAAAAATGAGGCAATCGTGAAGTGAACCGGTCTATCTCCAGTGCTGATACGCCCATGGCTTTGCCTATCTCGCGGACCAGCGAACGTGCTGAAAATGTCACATGTGTTGAGATCATTGCTACTTTGTCCTCGCCATATTTTTTGTAGACATAGTTCAGCACATCATCACGTCGTTTCCAGCAAAAATCTACATCAATATCGGGCGGACTTTTTCGCTCAGAATTAAGGAACCGTTCAAAATAAAGATTATTTGAAATTGGTTCAACATCAGTGATACCGAGCACATAAGAAATGATGCTGTTTGCCGCTGAACCTCTTCCGATTGACGGAATTCCTTTGCTTTTCGCATATTGAACGATATCCCAGACGAGGAGAAAATAATCCGCAAAACCGAGCTGTTCGATGACCTGGAGTTCAGTAGAAATACGGTTGACAACCTGCAGTGGAAGCTGATGAATTGCCCTGACACCATATCGTGCTAATGCATTTTGAAAACATATTCTGCGCAAAAATGAATGCGAACCTTCCCCGGCGGTAACATTGAATTTTGGGAACTTGTATTCCTTGATTGGCAGTACTACATTACATTGTTCGATGATGCTCCTGGTTGAAGAGAGAGCAGAGGGATACATTGAAAATAATCCATGCAGAACAGACGGTGCAAGAAAATAACTTTCATCATGAGCGATAAAATCATGGGAACCGCTGTTGAGTGTGCGTAATTCACCAATAGCACGAAGCAAGCAATGTACTGACTTATCTTCCGGTTTTTCAAAATATACATTTCCGGTCACTACGACATTGCGGTGAAGTGTTTCTGACAGATTACGAAGTGAAGAAGATTTCTTATGAGCGGGATGCGCTTCGATGTAAAGGTGATTTTTGTCAAGGAATGTACAGAGGGTATGTGCTAAGGTTGGATCATTAACCAGGGCAATAAAATGACAGTCATTATCTTTTGCTTTTCCTTCTTCATACAATCGTTGCAGGGCAGGTATAAGTGAGAAGGAATCATTTAATTGAAGTGCGGTAATTAATTCACACAACTGCCCGTAGCCGAAATAATCCTTTGCCAGTAGAACCGCATCTGTTTTATGGGTGTGCGTAGCGAGATCCACGCCGATGATAGGTTTAATGCCGGCTTGCAGTGCTTTCTTGTAGAAGGAGACGGTTCCATACATGCCGTTATGATCGGTAAGCGTGACGGCAGGCATGTTATTATTTACCGCTAGTTCAACGAGCCGTTCGGGAGAGATAGTGCCAGAGGAGAAGCTGTAGTAGGAATGACAGTGCAGATGAGTAAAATGTTTCATATTTGTTCGCCTTTTATAATATAGGCGAACAAAAGGCAAAAGTCAAGAAGAATTTTGAACCGCTTTCTGTGGTTTTAATTATTTAAAAACGAATAACGGTGGATATGGATAATTCCTTGATAGAATCGGAGATTAAGTAAGCGAAATCCAACTGCAGGTATTTCATAAGTACGAATCCTGCGCCGAAGGTGTAGCCCATTTCCGTTCCAGCATCCCCTCCCAAATTCCAGAAAATTTCTTCAAAAGCTGCGTTGACTTCTGCATCGCCTTCAGTAATATTTGGATTGACGAAGCGTATTTTATGATCCGGAT
>MFGW01000216.1:32814-33055 GCA_001780385.1 Candidatus Fischerbacteria bacterium RBG_13_37_8
CATCATCAATAACGTAATCCTTAGGCTGTATATATTCTTTTCCACTAAATATCATTTTGAAATTTTCAACAAGCTGGCTATATTTGACATGAACAACATCACCTAAAATAGTGAAGGATTGATTTGGTCTAAGGGCAAAACCAGCACCGAATTTATCAGGAACGTAAATAAAAATATCTGTCGGGAAACGTTTGTTTTCTTCTGGTCCATAACTGATAAAATTTCCATTTTGCAGTACGTA
>MFGW01000217.1:0-5188 GCA_001780385.1 Candidatus Fischerbacteria bacterium RBG_13_37_8
ATAATGGTATTACAAGAAACAATAAGAAATAGGGTACCAGGCGGAAAATTCGTGCTTTAGATATTTTTTCCTGGGGGAAGAGAAGTAATTCCAGCATGATCAAGATGAAGGGGAGGGTAGCAGTATTTTCTTTTGTTTTAAAGGCAAGCAGGCAAGCAAACAATGAAATGAATAAATAACTAATCCTTATCTTTTTAATAATTCGGAATTTCAGATAATAATAAATGGCAACAAGAGAAAAAAGTGCTGCCATAGAAGTCATTCTTTGAACGATATAGGTAACGGCTTGAGTTTGAATGGGATGAACAAGAAAAATGAGGGCTGCAAGGAGAGGTATTTCGCGCCTGTATGTGAGACAGCCTTGATCATGGAGAATTTTCATAATAAGCTGTATCAAAAAATATACCATTATGCCATTGAGCAGATGAATAATGATATTGAAAAGATGGTAACTGAAGGTGTTGAGTTCACTATATTGATAATTTAATGCAAGGGTAATAAGTGCAATATAGCGTGGACGGTTCAGGTCATAATAGATGGAAGGTTTCTTGATTTCTTCGTTATTAACGATATTGCTGAAATCATCAAATGCGAAAGGTGCATTCATGGAATTCCAGTACGATATAATACCTATTGCAATAATGATGAGGAGAACGGCGATAGTATTGTATTGCGGTAAAGGTTGTTCGATTGGTTGATGTTTCTTTTTTGTCATAAATGTTCTGCGTGCACTATTTTATCATGCTTACTTTGGTGCGTAAAGTGAAAGCGTGAAAAAAAATTAAAGCACAGAGAACGCAGAGATATAGCAGAGGAATGAATTAAATTTTCTCGCGGAGAAAAATAAGTTTTATCCAGAAATAAGTGAGGATTAAACCAGCAATTATAATTACCGGCATCATATAAGTATTATCTATTGCATTAATAATTATTGCTGCTGCAATAATACTTAGCATGATAAGCACATTCATTATTCGTTCAACACCTTTTTTAGTAGGTTTGTGATGTGCTTTTAAAGCAAGTAATACAAGGAGATAAGCGAAAAGGGAGAGAAGGACAATTAGTAAAAAATTTGCTCCATAAATTAAATAGAATTTAAAATATGTGTATATTGCAAGCATTAATATTATTGCAATAATAGCAATGACATGTAACAGAAGGTATCGCTTTTTATTCATTTAACTGACCACTTTCTTATTGTTACTCAAAAGCGATAAGAATGCAAGGCTGAATATACAATTACCAAAGAAAAAACCACGAAGAGCACGAAGAAGAAAGGGAAACAAAAGAGGGGGACAGTCACCTATATTTTTTGCAAAATTATAGGTGACTGTCCCCCTCTTTTGTTTTATTTGGATTTGCTTCTTACAAAAGGCCGCGTTTCTTTAGGAGAGGTGTTACGCTGGGCTGGCTTCCTCTGAATCGGACATATAATGTCATAGGGTCTTCAGTACTACCTTTTTCTAAAATATTTTTCCGGAACGATTGAGCAGTATTCTGGTCGAAAAGTCCTTTTTCTTTAAAGGCTTCGAAGGCGTCAGAATCAAGCACTTCCGACCATATATAACTGTAATAACCGGAAGAATAGCCGCCGCTGAAAACATGTCTGAAATAAGGACTCCGGTATCGTACTACTATTTCAGGAATGAGTGCTATGTGTTGCATTGATTCATTTTCAAACCTGTACACTTCTAATTCTTGAGATTTGGTAAGCGTATGCCAGTCCATATCAAGAAAAGCAGCAGAAAGATATTCAACAGTAACAAAACCTTGATTAAAATATTCTGCTTTCTTCATTTTATCAATTAAATCTTGAGGCATTGGCTCGCCGGTTTGATAATGAACTGCATATTCCTTAAGAACTTCAGGTTCAAATGCCCAGTTTTCCATTATCTGTGAAGGTAATTCAACAAAATCAACTGCTACATTGGTACCCGATAACTTGCTATAGGTAGAGTTAGCAAGTAATCCATGCAATGCATGTCCAAATTCATGAAACAGTGTTGATACTTCATCTGAATTTAGTAAGGATGGCTGATCAGCAGTTGGTTTCGTGAAGTTGCCATTATTGGTAATGATGGGAGAGATCTTCTTATTTCCCACTTTCCATTCATCCCTGAAACCGTTCATCCATGCACCGCCTCTCTTGCTGGCACGTGGAAAATAATCAGTATAAAGAATCCCGATATGTTCACCATTGGCTTCTTTTACCTCGAATACTTTTACATCGGGATGATATTTTAAAATATCCTTCCTCTCCACAAATTGAATGCCATAAAGTTTTGTAGCTACTTTGAATGCACCATCCATGACATTCTCGAGCTTGAAATAAGGTTTTAATGCCTCATCATCAAAATCATATTTTGCCTTCTTAACTTTTTCAGCATAATACCACCAATCCCATGGCTGTAATATTATTTCTTTTTCTTCCTGGTCTATCATAGCTTGCAGATCAACAGCTTCCTGCTTGGCTCTCTTTAAAGCCGGTTTCCATATTTTGTTTAACAGTTCGTATACCTTCTCCGGTGTTTTTGCCATGGATGGTTCCAGGATAAAATGTGCATGTGTTTTATATCCTAATATGTTTGCACGCTTAATTCTTAAATTAACCAGCTTTACTAAATTTTCATTGTTGTCTAATTCATCTTTGTGGTCACCACGATTTATGTATGCTTTAAAAATTTTTTCTCGAAAATCACGTTTATCCGAATATTGCAGAAATGGAATCATGCTGGGTTTTTGAAGAGTGAATATCCATTTCCCTTCATGACCTCTTTCTTTTGCAATTTCCTGCATTTTATCACTCGTCATTGATGCATTTAATACATAAAATACATTAGCGACTTGTGATAATAATTCACCGCTGTATTCGAGTGCTTCGATCGTATTTTTGAAAGTAGGAGCTTTTGAATTATTCACAATAGCATCAATTTCTTGCTGATGTAGTTTCATAGCTTCTTTGAATGCAGGCAGGTAATGTTCCTCTTTAATGGAATCGAATGGAGGAACACCAAAAGGAGTGTTAAATTTTGCGAGTAACGGATTTTTTTCTTGTGCTGACACGTAGCTGAATAGAATCAGCATTATGGAAAGCAGAAATAATAAATTTTTCATAGAAACCTCCTAAAAAATCAGTGAACAGTGGTCAGGGGGCAGTGAACAGTGATCAGTGACCATTGATTTATGTATTCGAAAAGAGTAGTGATATGCATTATAATAAAAAAAGCTTAAAAGTTAAATGGGGGATGGCAAGGTTATTTACCATCTTGACTTCTTTTTATGAATAGATAAAATAATAGAAATATATTTGATTAACAGGAAATAGACATGTTCGTACGAATAAAACGAACAATAAAAATAACAGTGATCAATGACCATCGCTAAAACATTGATGCTGGGCTTATTCTGTTCCCTGCCCACTGGCCACTGTTCACTGATTTACATAGGAGGATGCCCGTGGCAAAATATAAAATTGCATGGTTACCTGGTGACGGTGTAGGAATTGAAGTACTTGAAGCGACGAAAATTATATTGGAGAAACTTAACTTTGATGCTGAGTACATACATGGTGATATTGGTTGGGATTTTTGGTGTCGCGAAGGTGATGCATTACCGGCACGTACTATTGAATTATTAAAAAATGTTGATGCGGCGATGTTTGGTGCTATCACATCCAAGCCAGTCCGACAGGCAGAAGAAGAATTAATTCCGGAATTGAAGGGAAAAGGATTGGTGTATCGTTCGCCGATTGTACGGATGAGACAATTATTTGACCTTTATATTTGTTTACGACCTTGCAAGGCATATCCCGGAAATCTCCTAAATTATAAAGAAAATATTAATCTTGTAGTATTCAGAGAGAATACTGAAGATTTATATTCTGGAGTAGAATTTAATACGGTGCCGAAGGAATTATCGGATATACTTGCGAAGTTATCCCCGCCATTTTCTGTATTCAAGAATCTTCCGTCTGATGAATATGCGATATCATGTAAGATAAATACAAGACGTGGTTCTGAACGAATAATAAGGGCTGCATTTGAATATGCGCGGGAGAATGGACGTAAACGTTTAACGGTAGTGCATAAAGCGAATGTAGTACGTGCTACAGATGGATTATTTCTTGAGATTGCCAAAGAAGTAGCGAAAGATTATCCATCGGTTTCAATGGATGATGCGAATATAGATGCAATGACAATGTGGTTAATAAAAAATCCATTTAACTATGAAGTACTGGTAGCGCCGAATCTTTATGGAGATGTCATTTCTGATTTATGTGCACAGATGGTAGGAGGATTAGGATTTGGTTGTTCAGGCAATATAGGAACGAAATTAGGAGTATTTGAACCGACACATGGTTCAGCGCCAAAGTATGCGGGTCAGTACAAGGTAAATCCAATAGCAACAATTCTTGCGGCGAAGATGATGCTTGAGTGGCTTGGCGAATCAGAAAAGGCAGCAAGCATAGAAAATGCAGTGGCAGAAGTCATCAAGGAAGGAAAAGTGCGAACGTATGATATGGGTGGCAGTAACACGACACTTCATATAGGTGAAGCGGTAGCAGAAAAATTATAGCTATCCCTTGGTTTGTTTATCTACTTGACACTTTTTGCTGCAGGAATATGTTATATACATATAGTTATTCTTTGCGAGCTTTGTGAAGCAAAGCGTGACAATCCCTAATGGATTATAAGAAATAAAAAAGCCAGGGATTGTCGTGAATGGGCGATTCTTGGTTTTGCTTCTGTTGCCCACTGACAACTGATCACTGTTCACTGACAACTGATTTATAAGGAGTATGCATGAACAATATAATTCTACATGAAGTCGGACTGCGGGATGGATTGCAGATAGAAAAAGAAACGGTACCGACTGAGCGGAAGATTGCATGGGTAGAAAAATTATTAGCTTCCGGAATTGATATTATTCAGCTTGGTTCATTTGTGCATTTAGAGAAGGTACCGCAGATGTCGGATACGGATCATCTTTTCAAGTATTTTACACAGCTTGAAAAAAAATTGGCAAAGGTTATTTTATCGGGGTTAGTTTTGAATGAAAAAGGACTTGAGCGGGGAATGAATTGTGGAGTGGAGATGTTTTGCATGGGAGTATCTGCTAGTGATACACACAGCAGGAAAAACGCGGGTATGGGAACAGAAGAAGCAACCAGCCGCATAATTGCCATGGC
>MFGW01000217.1:5194-7800 GCA_001780385.1 Candidatus Fischerbacteria bacterium RBG_13_37_8
AGCAATGGAAGCAGGCAAGAAAACGCAGGTATCTGTACAATCAGCATTTGGATGTGGATATGAAGGTGTGGTACCGGCAGAACGTGTATTGAATATTATAAAAAAATTTTTAGAATCCGGCATACGCACGATCAGTCTTGCTGATACAGCGGGGCATGCGCATCCGCAGCAGGTGGAGCAGTTATTCAGTGCTGTTTTTAAGCTTGATGCTTCGGTAGAAGCAGTAGGTCATTTTCATGAAACGTATGGCCTGGGAATGCTCAATTGTTATGCAGCAATGAAAACGGGTGTGAACTATTTTGAATCAGCATTTGGAGGACTGGGCGGTTGTCCCTTCACTGCTGTTGCTGGCGGTAATGTATGCACGGAAGATCTCATTCACCTGTTGCATCGCATGAATCTGCGAAAGGATATTAGCATTGATGCTATTATTGAAGTGACGAAAGATGCAGAACAATATTTTAAGCGTGAGCTTCCCGGAATTATTCATAAAACAGGCTGTCTTTCTTAATGTATTAATAGAGGAATCTGTCATGGACTTACGTACACTGCCAACGATGAAAATAATAAAGGGCGAACACAAGGTTCGCTCCTACAATATATCCCCAACTCTATGTCATTGTGAGTTTGCCGGAGGCAAACGTAACAATCCCTGACGGACTATAAGTAGCATATCCATTATGGATTATTACGTCCCGCTGATGCGGGACTCATAATGACAAATTAAGGGATTTGCCACGCTTTGCTTCGCAAAGCTCGCAACGACAAAGCGTCGTTTACATAGGAGAACGTACACTATGAAACTACTCGAAGGAATACGAATACTGGATTTAACTAATGTACTTGCTGGTCCTTTTACTACGTTGTACCTGGCGCTATGTGGTGCCGAGGTTATCAAGATAGAAAATCCTGACGGAGGAGACCTTGCACGTAAATTAGGTAATGTCCCTGATTTGAATAAACAATTAATGGGTACAAGTTTTCTTGCACAAAATGCCAATAAAAAATCTATGACACTTAATCTCAAGGAACAAGAAGGAAAAGAAATATTTTTGAAATTGGTTAAAACAGCAGATGTAATTGTAGAGAATTATCGTCCTGCAGTTATGGAACGTTTAGGACTTTCTTATAAAGTTTTATCCGAACTGAATTCACGGATTATTTATTGTGCCATATCGGGATTTGGTCAAACGGGTCCCGATGCTTATAAACCAGCTTATGATCAAATAATACAGGGTTTAAGTGGTGTTATGGCAGTAAATGGTGATGAGCGTCTAAATCCTTTGCGATGCGGCTTTCCTGTTTGTGATACGGTAGGCGGTTTGAATGGAGCATTCGCAATTATGGGAGCATTATTTTACCGCGAGAAAACTGGTGAAGGACAATTTATAGATATTGCATTATTAGATTCTATTATGCCTTTAATGGGATGGGTAGCAGCAAATTTATTGATAGGAAAACAAGCACCGCAATTACTCGGCAATGATAATTTTACTGCTGCACCTTCAGGCACTTTTGTTACCAAAAACGGCTATATTAATATTGCTGCCAATCAACAACTGCAATGGGAAACACTGACTCAAATACTTGGTGTACCTGAATTAGTAAATGATCCACGATTCAAGGAACGTGATATTCGCAAAAATAATCGCAAAGCATTGACGCCGTTGCTTGAAGAAAAATTAAAGCAACAAGATACTGTCTACTGGGTAGAGATATTCAATAAGAATGGTGTGCCGGCAGGTGAAATTCTGAGTCTTGAAGATGCCCTGACACAACCACAGGTGCAGCATCGTAAAACGATTGAAAATATCGAAACACCCGGCATAGGCGAAATACCACTCTTTAACCTGACAGCACACTTTGAAAAAACACCAGCAAGCATTGATACACCTCCACCTCGTCTTGGTGCTCATACGGAAGAAGTGCTTGCTGAACTTGGCTATTCGCCAGAACAAATTGACACCTTCAAACAAAAAGGAATAATATGAAAACAGTGGACAGTGGGCAGTGATCAGGGGTCAGTAATCACTGACTGCTGCCCACTGTTCACTAACCACTGATTAGGAGCATTTATGGGAATGACCATTACAGAAAAAATATTAGCGAGAGCTACGAAACAAAGATTAGTAAAAGTAGGTGATGTTGTAGAACCGGCAGTTGATGTTGCTATGTCGCATGAGAATGCTGCGCTCGTAATGAATCAATTTCAGGAAATATATAAAGAGAGTGGGCAGGAAGCGAATGTTTGGGATCCGTCAAAAATTGTTATTATATTTGATCATCGTGTTCCAGCAGAAGGAGCAAAGACGGCGACGAACCAGAAGAAGATACGTGAATTTGTCAGCAAGCAAGGTATTGAAAAATTTCATGATGTAAGTGGTATTGAAGGTGGAATATGTCATCAGATTTTACCAGAGAATGGGTATATACATCCCGGATATGTCGTTGTAGGAACAGACAGTCATACCACGAGTCATGGTGCGATAGGAGCTTTTTCATTTGGAATTGGAGCTACTGAAATGGCGAGTGTATGGGCGTTAGGTACCGTATTGAATGTGGAGGTACCAGGAACAATAAAAGTGGAGGTAACAGGCATATTTCAA
>MFGW01000217.1:7814-8704 GCA_001780385.1 Candidatus Fischerbacteria bacterium RBG_13_37_8
GAAAGATTTTATCCTGTATTTAATAGGGATGATATCAGCCGAAGGAGCTAATTTCCGTGTAATTGAATATCATGGTGAGGCAATTCGGAACATGACGACATCGGGTCGTTTAACGATATGCAACATGTCAGTTGAGGCTGGTGCTACTTCTGGAATAGTACCTCCGGATGAAGAAACGATTCGTTATTTGAGAGAAGAGGCAGGTGTTCAAGAAGATATTGAGTTGCTGGTCCCTGACACAGATGCAAAATATGAGCAGGTACTTCATATAGATGTGAATTCACTAACTCCGCAAATTGCTTGTCCGCACATGGTAGATAATGTGAAACCTGTTGAACAGGTAGAAGGTGTCAGAGTCAACCAGGTCGTAATCGGTTCATGCACTAATGGACGATTGGATGATTTAGAAGTAGCCGCCAGAATACTGAAGGGAAAAAAAGTAGCGAAAGGTACCAGAATGCTTGTTTTTCCTGCTTCGTGGCGAATTTATCGCGAAGCATTGAAAAAGGAATACTTAATGGATTTAATAGATGCCGGAGCAGTTATTATGAATCCAGGATGCGGATGTTGTCTTGGTGTACACCAGGGAGCGCTTGGTGATGGCGAAGTGGCGCTTTCCACTACGAACAGGAATTTCAAAGGAAGAATGGGCAACCCAAATGCAGAGGTATACCTCTGCTCACCTGCAGTAGCAGCCGCTAGCGCTTTGACAGGTGTTATTACTGATCCAAGAAAAACATAGCAAGAATTAAAGGAGTGAAGTATGTCGAAAGTTATCTTTAAATTTGAAGATAATATTTCCACCGATGCAATTTATCCTGGCAGATTTATGGCTACCGTTCTGCCTTCAGAAACGCCACAGTTTGCTTTCGCTGATTATACTGAATTTA
>MFGW01000217.1:8730-23054 GCA_001780385.1 Candidatus Fischerbacteria bacterium RBG_13_37_8
GCTCCGCAGAGTGTTCTTGTAGCAGGTGATAATTTTGGATGTGGTTCATCACGAGAGCAAGCTGCCTCTACGCTAAAAGGACATGAATTAATAATTGTGGCTAAAAGTTTTGCGCGTATTTTCTTGCAAAATTCTATTAATTTAGGACTGCGAACAATTATCTGTCCTGATATTGAAGCATCCGTAGGAGATGAACTGGAACTATTACCGGATAAAGTCATTAATAAAACTTCCGGAAAAAAATTTACAGTTATTCCTCTCCCCAAAGCACGCCAGTCTATTATTGATGCGGGTGGTTTAATTGCCTATACACGCCAGAGACTGTTGAAATAATTTGTTAAATTTTCCAGATTATTTTACCTGATCAGAAAATTCATGAAAATACTTTATGATCATCAGACATTTTCTACATTTCACTTTTATAGTGGAATTTCACATTATTTCTATGAGTTAATGAATCAATTCAGTAAAGATAAAGAAATCGAATTTGAATTATCTTTGCTATTTTCAAATAATAAATACCTGGAAAAAGCAAATTTTGTAAAGATCAGACCTTTCTTTAAAGAAATAAATAACAAACACATGTATAAATTAATTTCCGTAATTAACAGGCAACAAAGCAAGAAAAAACTTTCAGAGCAAACATATCATATTTTTCATCCAACCTATTATCACCCGTATTTTCTTAATTTTCTTGAATATAAACCTTATGTTTTAACAGTATTCGATATGATTCACGAAAAATATTTCAAGATGTTTCCGAACAAGGATAAGACTATAAAATTTAAGAAATTATTGATAGCTCAGGCAAGCAAAATTATTGCAATATCAGAAAACACCAAAAAAGATATTATTGAGTTCTATAATATTGATGAAGATAGGATAAAGGTCATATATCTTGCAAATTCTCTAGTTAAACCAGGCAATATAAATACTTACATTACGCTCCCAAAGAAATATTTATTATACGTTGGTGGAAGGAAAGTATATAAGAATTTTGAATTTTTCATAAAAGTAGTTAGCTCTTTAATGAAAACTGATGATGAGCTGCATATTATTTGTGCTGGTATTCATCCATTCTCAGCAATAGAACTTTCATTATTCAAGGAATTAAACGTTGATAATAAAATATTTCATTATAATGTTTCGGATGAAATGCTTTATTATCTCTATGAAAATGCCATTGCTTTTGTATTGCCATCGCTCTATGAAGGGTTTGGGATTCCCATTCTTGAGTCTTTTGCCTGTGGATGTCCTGCTGTAGTAAGTAATACCAGCTCATTACCGGAAGTCGGAGGTGATGCTGCTGCTTATTTTGATCCTCTCAGTGAAGCATCATTAAAAGAAACGCTTAGCAAAACGATATATAATGATGACTACAGAAATACATTAAAAATAAAAGGCTATCAGCAATTAGAAAAATTTTCGTGGAAAAAAACAGCAGAAGAAACAAAAAAACTCTACATAAATATTATTTAACAATTACCTTTGTTTGCGATGCCAGCTAAATATGCTATTTAACGGTTTAAACATTCACATTATTGAATTAACACTTTGCGAGCCGTGATATAATTTAATGTTTATATAAAAAATATGGAAAGTAATGGAGAAACATTATCGACCCAGGTGATAAAGAGCGGTTTCTGGGTATTTTCATTCAGAGCAATAATTAGGATCCTTGGACTTATAAAACTCATGATCCTTGCAAGGCTGCTTTCACCGGCGGATTTTGGCATAATGGGACTTGCTTTGGCGATAACAGAAGCATTAGAAACATTTTCACAACCTGATTTCCAACAGGCTCTTATTCAAAAAAAAGAGAGAATAGATGTATATCTTGATAGTACATGGACCTTCCTGATTTTTCGAAGAGCAATACTATTTATCATATTAATTTTAATAGCGCCATATCTTGCTCAATTTTTCAATATACCGGGTTCTCAATCTGTATTTCAGGTAATTGCAATTACGCAAATAATTCAAGCTTTTAGCAATATTGGAATAGTGTTTTTCCATAAAGAATTACACTTCAAGAAACAATTTAGTTATGAGGTAGCAGGCAGTTTAGCAAATTTCATAGTAGCAGTTATAGTTGCATTTTTTTTAAGAAATGTATGGGCATTAATACTTGGTTTACTTGCAGGAAATCTCGCCAAGAGTATATTAAGCTATAAGCTACATCCCTGGAGACCTCATTTTTGTTTTAATTTTTCAAGAATAAAGGAACTATGGGAATTTGGGAAATGGCTGATGGGAAGAAATATGTTGGTTTTCTTCATTAGCAATGGAGATAGTGTCATAATAGGAAAGATACTGGGATCCACTCAGTTAGGTTTTTATCAAATGGCTTCTAATATTGCGAATTTACCTTCTACAGAGATTACCCAGGTATCTACTATGGTTACTTTTCCAGCATACTCAAAATTGCAGGATAATCTGGAAAGAGTCAAAGAAGCATATTTCAAAGTATTGCATTTTATTGCATTTATATCAACGCCTATTGCCGGAGCTATCTATTTGTTTGCATTTGATTTCACGAGAATTTTTCTTGGTGACAAATGGCTTCCGGTTGTGCCTATCATCCAGGTTCTTGTGTTTGCAGGATTGATTAGATCTCTCGGTGAAACAGCAGGACCAATTTTTTATAGCCTGGGTAAAACTAAGATTGTAGCGTTTTATCAAGTTATTCGACTAGTAGTTTTAGCCGCAGTTATTTTTCCACTTACTATAGCATGGGGAATAAAAGGCACTGCTATAGCAGTTCTTGTGAATATCATTATTGCAAATGCAGTATATATAATAATGTGCAATCACGCTCTTAAGTGCGGGTATACACAATTTGGTAAAATTATCATTGTCCCATTATTTGCTACTATTGTAACAAATATCCTCATTTGGATTACAATTTATTATATCACAATAAATCTATTAACCTTTATCATGCTCACTATATTTTATGTGATAATCTATTGTTTTATTCTTTATCTTTTGCGTGATTATTATGATTCAAGCAGATTTATTCTTTTAAAACATTTATTATTCCGATAACACAAGTTGAGGTTACTCAATATAACCAAGTGCTCGCAGGTTTTCTAGAGTCTGTTGATCAATAGCAGTTGGCTCGCCCGGCTTAAATGCTTGTTGTTGTTCTTTCCATTTATTTAGATACTCTGAAAAAATTTTAATGTATTCAGGATATTCCTGAGCACTATTTTTTTGTTCATGAGGATCTTTCTTGAGATCAAAAAGCTGGATGCTGCTTTTATCGGACATTTCAATATATTTAAAACGATGGGTTCTGATACTTGCAAAAGTTCTGCGAGCGGCAAAAACAGCATGATGAATTTCTTGTTCCGGGTTCCTGGCAGTTATCAGCGGAACAAGACTTTTTCCTTGTCCGAGCGGCTCATTAATACCAAGCGTTTGCAGGGTAGTGGGAGCTACATCAATAACTTCCACTAATGACATCACCTTTTTTCTTTGGTTTAAAGAAGCGGGCATTTTTATGATAAGAGGAACTCTTAAACATTCATCGTAGAGATGCTGAGAGTGGGAAAAATCACCATGTTCCATAAATTCCTCACCATGATCAGCTATTATGATAATCATTGTATCATCATACAATTGCAACAGAGCTAACTTGTGAAGAATTTTTCCGACAACATAGTCTGCATAATAAATACTATCATCATAAAGATTGATCATGTGTTGCAAATCGTTAGGTGTAATGGGTATTCTATTTTCCTTAACTCTTCCCCGGACATTTGCGCTTCCATCAAAAATGCTTTTTTTATCATTCCTTGAAAAAATTCTGAAAGGTTCAGGAGCTTTATAGGGTTCGTGTGGCTGCATTAGATGGAGATAGGCAAAAAAGGGTTTATGGCTATTCTTAATGAGCCACTCATCCAGTGCAGGAATGAAAGATTCCGCAAGGGTAATGTTCTCGGGTCCAAAAGGCGCTGTTCGGTATAATTCATAAATAGCATTGAATCCCTGGAGAATACCGGATTCAGGACTAAGCAATCCATTAGCAGTAAACGCTGCAGTAGCATACCCGTGTGCACTTAAAAGTTCGGGCAAGGTAATGATATCAGGAGGCATCTGATTAAAATTAGTGACATTGTGAGTTAAGGTATAGAGAGCACTTAACAATGATGGCACCGCTTCACGGGTATAGGAAGACTGAGTAAAAGCATTAAAAAATACTGTGCCCTCCTGAGCTAACCTGTCCAGGTGGGGTGATGTTTTGCGATGATATTGGTATGCGCTAAGATGATCGGGACGTAGTGCATCCATCAGTATAATAATAGCATTAGGAAGTTTCTTCGTATGAGATTGAGCTTTCCGGTTTCCTTCAATAGTGATTGATTGGAAAGCAAAGCGTGTGTTTTGGCGGACACTTGAATTGGCAATATATAATTGAATTATGCCATTGGGCAAGTCCGGAATTTTAATCATTTCATTAAAAGAATAGGGAGTGGCGATCTTGAACTGTGAATCGAATAGAAGTTGTATCGAATTATTATTATCAATCCAGATAGTCAATGAAGGGAGAGCTTCATTGTTCTGTGAAGGAAAAAGTGTACCTTTAATCCTTAATTTAGCTTTCTGCGGCAAAACCAAATGGTATCTAAATGCTGTGAGTCCATTTAGAACAAGAGGTTCTTGCCCAGGCATAGTGAAAAGTTCATGTTCATTATCTTTTTGTATAGTATATGCGTTGAATTTAATATAATCGAAAGCAGCCGCCAGATTTCTTGTATCGTTGCCAATATTATATTTAACAGGTGGCTCAGCATAAAGAAAGGAAAATTTAAGCTGATTGTTTCCCAAGCGCAGTTTTTCAATAGGAAGAATTGTTTTGTAAGTGTTCCAACCGCTTCTCAGAACAATAGTGTCAACGATTGCATCATTAAGAAAGATTGTCATTGATTGCGGTTTACTGTTGGGGATTTGGAAAGGCATTATCCTGAATTCTATAGGCTGATTTTCAATCCTGATAAGAAAAAAATCGACATATGAATTCAAACTACTTGCCCATACAAAATTTATATTGCCAGTTGATTCATTAATCGACCAGCCATCTTTTAACATCGTTTTAGTAATGGAGGTGCTTGAACCAAAATCGATCAAGAATGCTTGATTAACTGCATCAGCAGCTAATTTATGCTGTACAAGGTCAATAATTAAATGAGGCTTTTGCACATAGTAATAGATGATTCCCAAACAAATGATTATGATGGCGAAACTCACTAATAGAAGTATCTTGTTAGAGAAAAGGATATTTTTATTACTTTTTTTGATATTATCGGAATGAATCATAAGTTCCTTTAAGAGGTTACTCAGCAGTTCGTGCGAGACGGAAACCATGGTGATGACTGATGCAATTAGCCGGATCATTTTTATGGCGAAGAGCTGAGCGGCAAATCTTGGCAAAATTAAGCCAACTTCCGCCTCGAACCACTCGGTAAGAGCCGCTCTTCGGTCCCAGCGGATCTGTTACAGCGCTTAATGAATACTCTCCATACCAATCCCATACCCATTCCCATACATTTCCAAGCATATCATGCAATCCCCACTTGTTTCCTTCTTTCTGTCCCACCGGATGTGTCCCACATCTTTGCGCTTTATATTGTGCGTTATATTCTTCTGCCCAATTAGAGCAATCCTCAGTCCCTGCATAATCAACTCCACTATTTCCGCAATAACATGCTATCTTATCAAGCTTCGGTTCATTGCAATCCCCTTTTATTGTAAGGTTTCCTACATATATAGCAGTTTTGCTGCCTGCCCTCGCTGCATACTCCCATTCTGCCTCCGTAGGCAACCGATATCCCTTGCAACTAAGACTATTAAGTAATACCGAGGTACAATTGATTCCTGTACCTGCTTTTCCACTGCAACCAGACAATTCATAACATTTCTCCAACCCTTCCTTCTCAGATAATGCATTCGCATACGCTACTGCTTCGAACCAATTAACTCGTTCCACCGGACAATTCTTGCCGCACCCCTTGAACATTGACTGACTTGGCCCCATCAATGACTCCCATTGCCCTTGTGTTATCTCGTAGCGACTCATATAAAATGACCGGCTTATCTCCACCTGATGCCTGGTTTCATCTTTATCCCTTCCCGGTTCATCTGCCGGTGAACCCATTTCAAATTTACCCGCTGGTATCATTACGAACTTTATCCCTGTCTCGTTCTGATATTCTCTCACTTTCTTATCCGCAACCTGATTAGCTTGCTGACAAAAAAGTACTTCAATAAAAAAAATTCCCGATATTATCAATGCAAAAATATATTTTTTTATTTTTGACCTCCAGCCTTTTCATCCGGGTCTATGTTTAACTTGTAATTCCCCGTGGTCTTAACATAGGGACATCTGGTGAGTAAAATCTGAATTATCAGTTACTTGTTGCTTTTATTTTCTACATTTTTGTCAAGAGCAAAATCATTTGACTGCTTATTCAACACTGTCATGATTTGTTCCTGTACCACAAAAATTGTATTGTTTTGCTTATTCAATACATATACTTTTCTGTTTGCTGTATCGTGTTTGCCAATAATAATAGTTTTTTCTATTTCTTTACCGGCAGTTTCCTCAATAATTGTCAGGGAAAGGTTTGAGGTATCGAATGCGTATTCGCTTAATTTTTTTTGAGTTTCCAGCACATCGCTATTATTGAATTGTTCAAAACTCCAGAGGAAACTGTTAACTTTTTTTGCATCAGCTTGAGCTATTGCTGGTTTAGTGATGTACCATGCATCATTTTCATTTTTCGAAAGCTCAATTATGTTGCCGCTGTTGTTAATGATAATTTTTTTTGCGTCGAATGAATTTATGATAATTGGTTTATTTTCCCGCCAGTAAGTCCAACTCTTAATTAAATATTCCAGGATATTGGTTGGGATTTTCACAATATTAGGATTTCCTTCTACGATTGCATAGAGTTCATTATCTGCTTTTACAGAGAAATCAATTTTCGTGATTTTATTTTTATTGCTTATATAAATAGTAACAACGTAGGTGGATTTATCCAGGCTAAAACGAGCTGGAGCTAAGGTATTGTCTTCAAAACGTTCGGCTTTTAAAAATTCCATTGCCGCAAGAAAGGATGATATTTTGATATTATCTGCTAAAACATTTTTAGGGTAGGTAAGATGCCATAAATTATTTTCATATTCACTTGCAATGCGTCGCTCGCCTGCGATTATTTCAAATCCCGTTACTTCTTCACTTTTAAACTCTGTCATGCGTTTATCACGTACTTTGAAAAGATCAAATTCAAGATCAGTTTGTACTTGTTTAGATAGCAGGTAGCTTTTTTTTTGCATCAATTCATAGGCATATACTTTTTCTGATGATGGATTTATGTTGCCAAGAACCAGTTGAGCAATTGCTTGTGTGCCTTTGTATAATTTATAAATAGCATTGCCGGGTTTCAATCCAAATTCATTTAAGCGATCGCTTGAAATTGTAATGTCTTTGTCTATGGAAATAGAACCAATTTTTTCAAGCAGGGCATTTATTATATCTTGTTCTGCAAGTTCTGAGACAGGTGAGGTGATTTTCCAAATATTATTTTCTTTAATGAAAGTGATGTGATTTTTAGTATTGATCAATTCAATTTTAGTAACATTATTAATAGTGAAGGAATATAGCTTTTTTTCTGCTTCTTTTTTTCCTTCGCGTATTTTGTCTCCTTTTATTTCATAATAATAGAAAAACGCAGCAAGAGCTGCAAAGATTAAAAGCAGAATAAGCAATCCTTTCAATTTCATGCTTTTCTCCTTCTTATCCAGACAATTATTCCGATGAGAACAATAATTCCTGGAGCGATAAGTTGAGAGAATTTCATGAATTTTTTAAGTTCGAATGCTTCAAAAGGTAATTGGGCAGTTTCTTCTGGTTTGGTTTTAAGTGAGATTAATTGCATTTCTTCGGTGAGCCATGCCACGGAATTAAGAGCGATGTTACCATTGCCGAGTATATTGAACCAGCCATTTTTGATAAAATCAATATCACCGAAAATGATGACTCTAAAATCTTTATCAGTATTATTGATTTTTTGAATGATAGAAATTCCGACGGGAACAGGTCCTTTATGGTCAACATTTTCAGTAAATTCTGCAACATCCTGATTAAATTCAGCCCAGCTATTTTCCGTTGATTCTACCATTGTTCTAATGACGGTTACTGGATTGGAATTTTCCATTTTTTTCAAACTTCTTGTGTAAGGAAAAAAACCATTTAGTGAAAATGATGTAGAAATTGGACTGCCAAAGATAGTTCTTACTTGAGGAATAAAAGCGTTTCCGCCAAAATAACCCTGGGCAGTATCTATAACAATACTATTTTCAGTAAGAACTCCCCATTGTTCTGATAATTTTTCTAAAGTATTAGAGGAACCTGAATCAATGAAAAGAAGAAGATGTCCCCCTTTATTCACATAATTAATTATTCCCTCTATTTCATGTGGGAGCAAATCAATTACAGGACTTGCTATAATTAAAGCAGAAGCATCCAGCGGAATCTCCGGAGTACTGGCAAGTATTACTTTTTTTATTTCATAATTCTCTTTTTGGAGTTTTTCTTTGAAAACGGATAAGCCCTGGCTTGATGTATCATCTATACTAAATTCCTGATGACCCTCTAGAAAATATACTACTTTCTTGATGTCCTTAGTCACTTTTACAATAGCATTGATAAGATCTTCTTCTGCGACTTTATTTATTTTTTCATGCCGTTGTCCACTTTCAAATACTATAGTACCAGGTATTTTAACATCCCATTTTTGTGCTAACTGAGGTTGCAGATCGATATCGTACATGTCTGTTGTTATTTTGTTGGTGTGTGTTTGAAATTCGCGCATTAGGTCATTGAATTTTCTATTCGCCAATGGTTGGTCCTCAGGAAAAAATGTCATAATGTGCACGGGACGAGGCAAATTCTCTAACAGTTGGATTGTCTGTTCCGAGAGACTAAATCGTTTTGAAACAGTGAGATCAAATCTTTTGTAATGTTTGTAATTCATGTAATTTAAAATAGATAAAATAGCAAGAGCTAAAATAATTGAAATTAATGAACTTAGTCCATATTTAACTGCACGTTTTCTGAATGTTGCTATTATTTCCCTCCAGTCAAGAATTAATGAGAGAAGAAAAAATACACCCCCGGCAATGAGCAATGCAAAACTATTTTTATCCCATTGGTTAAAATAATATCGTAATGAAAATGCTGCTAAAACAAATAAAACACAAATTGGGAAAGCTATTTTTCGTAATATTTTCATGAATTACCTCCATCGCTGTGATTGAATAACAATACCGGTAAGAAATAGTCCCAGTGCAATAATGCTGAGAAAAAAGAAAATGTGTTGCGTGTCAATAACACCTTTTGTAAAATCAACAAAATGATCCGGTATAGATAAGTAGTTAAGTATATCTGCTATTTTTGGATTCTGTATATTTCTTGATCCCCAGTTGATCACCCAGAATAACATGAGGATTGAAAAACTAATTATTGCTGCAATAATTTGATTTTCCGTAAGTGAAGAAGCGAAAAGACCGAGAGCGATAAAAGCCAAAGAAAGAACCAGGAGACCAAGGTAACCAGATGCGATCATTTTTAAATCTGGTTTTCCATATATGGCAAGAAGAAGGGGATAAACAGCCGTAGTAAGCAGCATAATAATAACGAAACTGGCAGCGGCAAGAAACTTGCCAAAAATAATGTGCGGGATTGTTACAGGTGATGTGAAAAGAAATTCAAAGGTACCCAGTTTCTTTTCTTCAGAAACAAGCTTCATAGTAATAATGGGAATCATGAAAAGAAGTATGTTGCTTAAAATCATAAAAAATGGTCTGAAAACCATTTGAGCAAGTGTCAGATCCTCCTTTGCCCATGGATATTGAGAATACATACGGTACGTATTACCGAAATTAGAATATGCCATCCAGAATATATTTCCTGCTATAAAGAGGAAAATGGCAATTACAATGTATGCTATTGGTGAATTAAAATAACTCGTAAAATCTCTTCTGCAGATAGAAAGTATTTTTTTCATAACGAGCTTTCCTTTTAATTAGCTTATTATTGTTTTGTCAATTCAATGAATATTTCTTCCAGGGGCAATCGCGAAGGACTTAGTTCTATAAGTCCATAATTTTTTTCCACGAGCACTTTTGCAACTTTTTCTTTGACAGCAAGATCTTTTATAGATTCAACGGTAAATCGTTTTGGATTGTCCTGGTTGCGTGTAATGTTAATAATACCATCAATCAAACGTAATTCTTGTTCAACTTCATCATCATTTCTTAGAACAGTCAATGCAAATCTATCGTTTTCAGTTACGCTGGAAGAAAGCATTTCGTAGGAGCCTTCTGCGACAATAGAACCCTTATGAATAATAATGACCCTGTTACATACTTTTTCTACATCAGCAAGGATATGTGTGCTGAGAACAACAGTCTTTTTTCCAATAAATTCATGAATCATGTTGAGCAAATCCATTCGTTCCTTAGCATCAAGTCCTGCGGTAGGTTCATCAAGAATCAATATCTCGGGATCATGAAGTAATGCCTGTGCAAGCGCTACACGTTGCTTGTATCCCTTGGATAAATGACCAATGATAAATTTAACATGATTGGTTAATCCACTTAGTTCAATTGCTTTTTCAATGGATTCTTTACGTATTTTTCTTGGTATGGAACGTATTTTTGCCGCAAAAGTCAGGAATGATTTCACCGTCATATCAGTATAAAGCGGTGGATTCTCGGGCATATAACCGATCATTTTTTTTGCTTCAATGGGTTTATCCATGACATCATAATCACCAATTCTCACTTTTCCGGTTGTGGGAGGAAAATACCCGGTTATTATGCGCAAGGTTGTTGTTTTTCCCGCTGCATTAGGTCCAAGAAAACCTACTACTTCTCCTTTGCTCACCGTAAATGTCACATTATCTACTGCCTTTAGCAATCCATAATATTTAGTTAAATTTTCAATTTGTATCATTATTAATTCCTCACCTGATACAGTAAATTATAGAGTCCATATTATAATAAAAATTATTCAGATATTCAAGCAATTAGGGAGAAATTTATTGTTGTCTAAAAAAAAGAAAAAGGTATAGGTATAGGTAAAGGTAGAGGAAGAGGTTTAGGCTTGACAAAATGAGAAGATTCCGCTATATTGTAGAGTGTCCAAAGGGGGCCGTTAGCTCAGCTGGTAGAGCATTGGCCTTTTAAGCCAAGGGTCGCTGGTTCGAATCCAGCACGGCTCACCATTAGTGCGTCGCCATCGTCTAGTCTGGCCAAGGACACTGGTCTTTCAAGCCGGCAACACGGGTTCAAATCCCGTTGGCGACGCCATTTTTTTTTATAGCTAATTGATGAACAAACTTAAAAATTTTAAGGAATAAGTTGCAGTTACCTCAACCTTTTCCTCTACCGATACCTCAACCTTAACCTTCTTCTGTTACTTTTTCCCATACACGTAGAAAATTTCCCCCAAGAATTTTTACAATTTCTTCTTCGCTATATCCTCTTTGCAATAACTTATAGGTTATTAATGGATATGAAGCGATAGTTTCCAACCCGGCAGGAAAATAATCAGCTCCATCATAATCTGATCCTAATCCTACATAATCCACACCTACTAATTTAACAACATGATCAATATGCTCAATCAGCTTATCAGCATCGACCGCCGGAGGTGCATATTTCTGACGTAATTGCGTCGCAGCCTGATAAAATGCCTGTACGTTATTTTTATTTCGCTTTTTTATATTCTCCCTTTCTTTTTCGTGTTTCCTGAATACTTTCTTGTAATGCTGGTGAAAACGATAATCTATAAATTCTGAATAGAAATTAATCTGCATTACGCCCCCTTTTTTTGCAAGCGCCCTGATCATATCATCATTCATATTCCTGGGAACATCGCAAATTGCCCGTGCACTTGAATGTGAAGCTACGACTGGTGCACGTGATTCCTTGAGTACATCATAGAATGCCTTATCAGAGATATGTGATACATCGATAAGCATCCCCAGGCGGTTCATTTCTGTAACTACCTTTTTCCCAAAAGGACTCAAGCCGTTCCAACGCGGTTTACGTGCACCCGATGAATCACATATATCATTATTTCTAAAATGTGTTAAGGTGATGTATTGTATCCCAAGCCGATAATAATCACGTAAAATGCGCAAGTTTCCTTCAATGGCGCCTCCATTTTCCAGTGCTAATACGATTGCTTTTTTATGCTTAGAATGAATTCGTTTTATATCTTGCGGTGAACGCGCTATTTCAACAAACTGGCGGTATTGTTCTGCCTGACGATGTATCTCATCAATTTTATTGAGCGCATGAATTGATGGATGTTTTTTATCAAGCTTGTTGGATACATACACTACGAAAAATACTGCATCAACGCCGCCTTCTTTCATTTTTACTAAATCAACATTGCTGAATTTATTTTTTTTGCTTATGTCCAGTACTCCATCAATCATTAATTCCGGAGTATCGCAATGCGTATCTATGACGATAGCTTTTTCATGTAATTCGAGTGCCTGTTTCCACAGACTGTCCTGTTTATTTTGTTTCATAATTTATTCCTTATGTTCCACAAGATGCATGATTAAATCTGCGATGGTTTTTAATACCATAAAAAAAATTAAAGTTGCAGTACTGCCAATCATCCAATTTCCAAATATAATAGTCAAATGCATAGGCAGGATGCGTGCGTAGGGAAAAAACATCATGCGTCCAATATTTTGTTTTCCTTCATCTTTGCTATAATTTGAAAAAAATGAGAAGAGATGATTCCCGAAAAAAACCAATCCGGCAAACAGAAGCCATTTTATGTCTATTTGCTGAATAGTGTTAGTGATGGTCATGAAGAATAAAAATATCATGTATGCTAAATGAAAGCCGCCATAATGGGCTAAAAAGAAAAAAGCAATATAACGTTGTGTTTTTTTTGTAGGTTCTGCGGGTTTACCGTTTATGAGCAATCCCTCGGTGGAGATATCCTTAACCTTAAGAATTCGAAAGAAATTAAATATACCGATAGTAACACTTTGCCACCAGTAGAGCCACATGATGGTTGGGAGATTCCAGTGTTCCCAGACTGCGAGACCGATAGCTACCAGATTCGACAGGATCAATAGCATGCTGGAATTAGTGAAACGTAAATATTTTTCTATCAGTTGCATCCAATTATTTTACACTGCCTTTGTTGACCGGTCAATTAGGGACTGGGGACTGGGGACTGGGAATGGGGACTGGGGGCGGCGCTAGTCATTGAGAGCATTCTGGAGGAATGCCTAACAATCCCTTGCGGACTTTAAAAAGCATCGCAAACTGGACTCACCCATTTTTATGGACGGGGAGTCTTTTAATATAGAACATAGCGTCGCAAGGCGACGCTATGTTCTTAAAGGGAGGCCGGCATGTTTTAAAACTGGTCGTGGATGCATTGGATGAACTTTCAGAAAGCGTGGAAGCTGATAATACGTGGATCGTACCTTCAGTAATATATGCTCCTTCAACTTGCTAATAATATCACCTACACAGTTTCCATCGCTGATGCATCGCAGAATCTTCGACCATACACACGCGTCGGTTGGACGCATGCTATTGTTGCACGTAATGCAGTTGGTTGTACACTCGATAACTGCCCTGTCACTGCTACATTGCCAGGCTGGTCCGGTACTACTTATATTAATTCCACTACCACTAATGACGGACCAAATAATATAATTGATCCATTCCAAATCCGTTACCTCCTTAATGATGTCCAGCTTGAAGAAAAAACATTTACTTCGCTTTCAGTGGGTGGTACCGCACTGGATATCAATAATTCACTTTCTTCCGTTATTAAAGGTGGACGCAATACGACCGGAATAATCGTGGATTCAAATAACAGCATCTCGGAAAATAATGAAACAGATAATACATTTTACCAGCAGTATATCTGGTCACCTTACCTGCTTACCGATAATGTTGCATATACGACAACTGCACCGCCTGACCGAAATACTACCAGCTACATTTGGTATAACTGTCATGGTTATGAATTCATTGTTCAGCCGAGCAGTAACCGGCATTATTGGGGTGTTGTCGGCATCCTTCCGGTAAGTAGTACCTCTAATTACGATTTGCGCCTTCATAATGATTACACCGGCTCTACTGCCGGATTCAGTATTGCATTGAAAACCTCGAACTCCAGTTCCGGTGGAGGTATCGAAATTATTGGCATCAACAGGTTCGCAACAAGCACGGAAACCTGGTGGGCAGGCGTCATCCAGGGTTCTAAT
>MFGW01000217.1:23067-23302 GCA_001780385.1 Candidatus Fischerbacteria bacterium RBG_13_37_8
GCAGTTATTTCACCCATAAAACTGTCTCGGGTGCCCATATCGAAATGCCTTCAACCGGTAACACCGGTACCATAGCTGCTAACGGACTACTCGCTATCGAAGCAATTAATGTGAAAGCCGATCATGTCAATATCCCATGGAAGGTTACCGTGACTCCAACTGGCGGTGATATCGCAATTGCACTTATTTCGGATGGGATACCTTATTTCAGGCTTGCCGATGCTATGACAGGAAC
>MFGW01000217.1:23422-24256 GCA_001780385.1 Candidatus Fischerbacteria bacterium RBG_13_37_8
TGAATCGGTGATGTGCGATAGCGGTGTTGACAATAAAGAAACCATACCGGCAGAAACCGGAAGTTTATATTATCTTGTTGTGCCTACTAATATAACCAATGAAGGCGGTTACGGATTTGATTCCGATGGTATCTCACGCCCCGCTGCGAAGGGTCTTTGTTTATCACAGATGCGTGTCGATTGCCCATAAATTGGGGAAAAGGCGCTTGGTCGTGAAATTCGTGCATTTTTTTTATAATAACATATTATTGCGACTCTTCAATTATTGGATATGATTATCTGTTTTTTGTTCCGGGGAAAACATCAAGGTAAATAATCTTCCCGGACTGGTGAAAAAACTTCAATGACTAGCGAATCCTCTATTACTTTGACACTGTGTTCTATGTAGGAAGGAATATTCCAGCTTGTTCCTTCTTCTGCAATAAATGTTTCAGCGCCTATAATAAAATTCATTTTTCCTGAAACCATGTAACCGGTTTGCTCATGAGGATGTGAATGACTCGGGATTATGCTTCCTTTTTCAAGTTTGAATTCACAAAGTGATGTCCTTTCACCATAAACAAGTGTTTTATAAGTTACTCCCGGCAATGCAATCTTATAATTTTTACCGTCTTTTTTGTTATGCATAGTGTCTCCTTGTCTGGTTCATGTTCCGCTTATTTTCCTATCATACTGCAAAACAACCTGAAAAATAAAGTACTCCTTGAAAATACAATCAGTTTTCTTGAAATACACTACTGTGAAGGTTGAACTTTCATTCTGATATAAGTACTAGCAAAAAAATGAGCTGTGTAAAGAATTTACCTTTATTAAAAGCGGTGATTTTTGCATAGA
>MFGW01000217.1:24300-25833 GCA_001780385.1 Candidatus Fischerbacteria bacterium RBG_13_37_8
TAATGATAGCGGTTTCAGTCACCTTATCACTTGCAGTTCTTGAAGTTATTACACGGATATTCTGGGATTATCTCAAAGCACCCATAATCCATCTCAGTCTCAAAACCCATCGTCTTTCAGATAATGAAAAGCTTGGTTATGAACTGATACCGAATATTAGTGCGCGTCAGGATGGTACCTGGTATAAAATCAACAAGGATGGATTGCGCGATTATCACTATCCACAACGAAAATTACCTGGTACTTATCGAATAGCTGCTATTGGTGATTCATTTACTTTTGGTTTGGGTGTTGAAATGGAGCACACATGGCCTAAGCTACTGGAAAATAAGTTGCGCAGGCTTCACCCTAATAGCGAAGTAATTAATTTTGGTGTCATGGGATATGATATTCATCAGTTAGCCGAGATGATAAGAATAAAAGCTTTACAGTATGATCCTTGTTTGATTGTCCTTGCTTATAATTTGAATGATATAGGCATATTCAGTCGTGAGCGCAAGGTTTTAAAACAACATGGCAGGTATCATCAATTTATGGTGACGAGCATTGGGTATGTGAATCACATTTTATCTTATTCTAAACTTTATATGCTTATAAAAGATCGCTTGTATTTGACTCATGTTCAATTAGATACAGAATTTTCTCCTGGTTCACTTGATAAAAAAAACAGGTCGATGGTGCCGGTCATGGTGAAGATAAAGAAACATTATGACCAGGAAGAAAATCTTGGCAGGCTTTCGCGTGCCATGAACAAAATTTATCAAGTAAGGCAATCATCAGTTCCTGTTGTAATAGCAATATATCCTGAGCTAAAAGATTTTCGGAATTATCCATATCATGAAGAGCATGATATTATTGAAGATATTGCTACTGATGTAGGTTTTCATGTATTAGATCCATTGTATGCTTTCCAAAAGCATGATGCGGAGAAATTGCGTGTACGGAGCACCGATACACATCCCAACAATCGTGCCAATGATCTTTTTACCGATGCTCTTCTGAATTTTTTACACGAAAAGGATTTATTGCCTGCCACACATAAATCGCAGTTATAAGCGGACAGGTGTTCACATGTTCACAATTAGCAATTTAGCATTGAAGGTTTTTACTGGTCAATTGTGCATTCAAATGAAATTAGTGCATTTTGAATAGCTGGATTAGCTGGTTCTTGTTTTAAAGCTTTTTTCAATTCGGTGCAGGCTTCCATTTGAAGACCGAGATTATAATCCGTAGCGGCAAGCAGCATGAGAATAGCCACATCCTGTTTCTTCTCGACCTGCTGTTTTAAAGCAGAGCGTAGTTCATTATTTTCTTTACTGATTGTTTCAAACATGGCTTCTGCATGTATTGATGGAATTGCATGATCAATAGTACGGACTCTCCAGTAATAATACGAAGCCGGCTGCAGGATATCAGGGGAGACGGTTATTTTAGTGGAAGGAGTCTCAGCGGAAAAGACTGTGTTGCCCATTTCATCTTCAATCTCCACTTTATATTTCTTAATACCTTCAATAGGTTGAAACATCAATACAG
>MFGW01000217.1:25871-26275 GCA_001780385.1 Candidatus Fischerbacteria bacterium RBG_13_37_8
GGCTGAAGCTTCTTTATGCCCTCATTAAATCCTGCGCGTACACGAATAGCTGCACCTCGTTTGCCCGGTTTCTCTTCTTCATGAATGGGCAGGATTTGCGGCATTGATTCTACCGGCTCAAGTTTTTTTATAGAGCCTTCGGCAGCTTTTAATCCTTGTTGTTCAATAATGGCTTTTGTTTTTTCTGCTATTTCATATCGTTCGCCTGTCAGAAATGTGAGTATGACTTTAGAATTATTATCGGTTGTGATTATTGAGCCTGTATTCAATCGATCAAAGAGTTGCAACTCCTTTGCGCTTTCATTGTGAGAGGTGCTAACCATTGCTTTTCCTGATAAATAGCATACAATAGCAAGGGATTTGCCAGTTTGTTCCTCCGCATTAAGAAATAGACAAGCAGGCAG
>MFGW01000217.1:26314-27818 GCA_001780385.1 Candidatus Fischerbacteria bacterium RBG_13_37_8
GTTTGTATTCATTGTTCGGTAACCTCCTATGCAAATAAAGTGTAGGGGCAGACCTATGTGTCTGCCCTCTTTTTGTTTTCATCAATTTTAGGGTACCAAGACTCATAATCAATTCTTATATAGGTGGTGGATAGGGTGATAATTTTTTGCGGACTACGACAGCTATTATTGCAGATAATGCTAAAGCAAGAACAGGTGAACTTACAGGAAGTATGTACCGGTTCCAATAAAAAAAGATGAATGAACCGATGAGATACAGCAGACATATAAGGACTAACATAATCGCAACTGGAACTATTTTGCGTACATAAAGAAAAGCTATAGTGAATATTACCATAATTACTCCAAGCACGAAATATATAGTATTTCCCTGGAATTCCTGGATATATTTACCTTGCAACAGTGTATTAAGCGCCAGGGCATGAAGCACAAGACCTGAGACTTCACCGCGCACGCCTCTTGGATGCGGTATGCGGTAATACTCATCACCAGAACCAGCAAATTCACCTCCTACTAATACAATCTTATCACTAAACATTTCAGAATTTTCATGCAACAGTCTTGGCAGGTCTTTCCAGGATATCCTGGTGAATAGCTGCCAATTTGTTGCATAATCAATGCTGATTGATTCTTGTGGTATAGCAGAAAAATCCATGTCATTAAATAATTTAGCAGCTTTTGCAGAAAAGGAATATAGTTCATTGCCCTGGTTATCCTTGTACATAATATGCATTTTTCTAATAATACCGTCAGCATCTTCTTCCACATTCACGAATGCAAAAAGCCTGGACATTCGTTCTTCGCCGAGGACCATGGCAGTCAATTTATCCAATGATTCTGGCCCAACAACCTTGCCGTCTTGTGTCGAAAGCGCTGCCAGTGCAATATTTTCCGGTTGCCTGAGAATGAATTTAGCAAAGAGTGACGAACGTCCATATTTTTCAGGCAGGAGAAAATCTATTGCTACACCGTGAGCGCCCGCATCAAATACTTTCTGAAGCAAGATTGCCATTTCATCAGCTTTTTCGACAAGAGATGTGGAGTCTGCGGCAAGCGTTGCATCATCGATCATTATTAAGATTATGGATGTATTAATATGGTGAATGGGTGATAGATAGAAATGCGCATCAATCAATTTTTTTTCTATAATTTGAAAGAGCGGAATTTGTCCCATGAGCCAGAAAACAGCTATGCAAATAATAGTTATAATAATGGACAACATGAACCGTTTCGGTAATTCTCTCTTTTTCCATCGAATCGTTTGCACATAGTAATATGTATTGCTCAGAGTATTAACTACCTGTTGTGCTGATGCGGGGCGCGAGGCAGGATTTTTTTCTAATGGAGCCACGATGACGTCGTTTAATTTTTCAGGAAGTGCGGGATTAATTGAAGAAGGTACGGGAGGCTTATCATGCAGATGCGCATTGAGAAGATCATTAAACAGACCTTTGAATGGAGTGCGACCTGTGAGAGTCTCATACAGCAGGATTCCGAAAGCATA
>MFGW01000217.1:27845-35091 GCA_001780385.1 Candidatus Fischerbacteria bacterium RBG_13_37_8
TTCTTTTATAAGTTCCGGAGCCATGTATGCAGGGGTTCCAAGAAAAGTACCAGGCACTGTAACGCGTGACGTTGATTCTCTTTCAGGTGCATTTCCAATTGAATCTTGTGAAAAAGAGCTATCACAAACTGAAATAGTTTCTATTTCTGCACTGATTGGTCGCGTTTCCGAAGCAGATGATGAAACTGGTTCGGCAACATTAGTATGATCTTGATCCTCCATTATATCAGTGACTGGCAGTAATTCTACAGGTTTTGCAGAAGTAGCTCCTTCAAGTGGATAATCCAGAAACCGCGCAATGCCAAAATCAAATATCTGCACTTTAAGTGTTCCTGTTAATTCATCTTTGACGAGAAAAATATTATCAGGTTTAAGGTCGCGGTGCAGGATGTTATGATTATGAGCATAATCAACGGCGCTTGCTATGGAATTCAGGAGAGGCAGCGCTTCTTGAATGGGCAGGAAACCTTCGCGGGCAATGAGTTCTGCCAGAGTAAATCCTTCCAGGTATTCCATGACTAAATAAGGCATTCCATTATTTCTTGGATCAACACCGTAATCAGTGACACGAACAATATTAGGATGATCAAGTGTGCCGAGTGCTTTTGCTTCGATACGGAAGCGTTTCAGCAGTTCATCATGCAGCGATTTATGGGGCTTTATTAATTTCAATGCAAATATTTTTTGGAGTGCACTATGACGTACCTGATATACGGTACCCATTCCACCGGTACCCAAGCGTCGCAGGAGAAAGTATTTATTATCAAGAATTGTGGGACCTTCAAATTGATCGAGCAAAGCCTGCCCATTATGTGGACAACTTGTGAGAGTATCCTCAAAGCATGTGCCGCACGTTCTGCATTCTTTCATAATATATGCATTATTGTAATCGCAAAGCGTAGACAAAGCAAATGAGGAATAGGGATTGGGGAATAGGGATTGGGGAATAGGGAATAGGGTTGCTTGTTGTGGGAGGTAATTTTTGCTATACTTATGGTATGGAAGTGAAGGCAGATAAACGATTATTCTGGTATGTAAAAGAATCAACGGTGATGGATTTATCTAATAAAAACACGCTGGATATATACGTGCAGCAAATTCTTACGCACGGCAACATCTCGGACATTAAGCAGCTTCTAAGTAACATCAGTATACATGAATTTTATGCGAGCTTCATTCGCGTAAGAAAATATTTGCCAATACTTGTGGCAAAATTTTGGGAGCATTGGTTTGAATATCATTACCCCACTTCAAGAGCAGATTCTTATTAATTTTTGTACCATCCCTGACATGGACGCATTTTATTTTACTGGAGGTACTGCCTTATCCCTTTTTTTCTTAAAGCATAGACAAAGTCATGATCTTGATTTTTTTACTGCTACCGAAGAACTTATAGTGCCATTCAGTCACAAATTAGAAAGCCAATTGAACTGCATAGCACTAAGTGTGGAGCGAAAGCGAACTTTTAATTCCTTTGTTGAGCTTTACGTTTCCTCGGATATAGATACGACAATAATTCATTTAGCTTTGGATAGCCCTTTTAGATTTGAACCTCCATTTGATGCCAAAGAATTTCCTGCTCTCAAGGTAGATAATCTCATAGATATGGCTTCGAATAAGCTGCTCGCGCTTTTCAGCAGGGCTACCTTGCGCGATTTTATTGATGTATATTTTCTCATAAAGAAGTATTACAGTAAAACACATCTGATAGAAAGGGCGAGACAGAAAGACCCAGGTTTTGACCTGTATTGGTTAGCAGTGGCATTTGAACGAATTAATGAGTATCAGAATGATTCTCCTGATTTGCTTATGCTAACTACAACCTGTTCAATGCAAGAACTTAAAGAATTTTTTGATGCATGGCGTCAGGAAATCTCGGAAGCAAATCTAAATCCTGATACTGGTAGATAAGTTACTGGTTGTTTTATATTTGGGAAAATGCAGTTTATTTGACGAGAAAATTTTTACCAGGCACAATTTAATATTGCGATTAAAGATAGGTTATTTTTAAATATGTTATCCAAGAGATCGGACATGTGCTGACATATATAATGAATGATGGAGAGGATATTGTCATTATGAATTTCTGCGCAAGCAGGACGTAATAATCCGGATTGCGCTGTCATTATGAGCTTTGCGGAGCAAAGCGTAATAATCCTTGACGTTTATGCTTCTTTTAATCCGTCAAGGATTGTTACGTTTGCCTCCGGCAAACTCACAATGACAATGTCTCCGTAAGGGATTGCCTCGCTTCGCTTCGGAATGCTCGCAAGAATTTATGCTTGACAATTCCATAAATAGGTATAAAATGGAATTATGTATTCCAGATTAATAAAAGAACCTGAAAATAAAAGTTTCTTCCTGTTCGGTCCGCGCGGAACAGGGAAAACTACCTGGGTGAAAAATACACTTTCGCATTCGCTCTATATTGATTTGCTTGAAGCAGAACTATTTAATGATCTTCTGGCGCATCCACAGAGACTTGAAAATTTCATACCAAAAGATTTTTCCGATTGGATTGTTATTGATGAAATACAGAGAATACCTGAATTATTGCATGAAGTTCACAGGCTCATAGAGACACATAGATATAAATTTGTTCTTACTGGTTCAAGTGCAAGAAAATTAAGAAGAGGAGGATATAATTTATTAGCAGGGCGTGCATTAACTTATGCTATGCATCCACTGGCTTCAGTTGAATTAGGAAAAGATTTTGACTTGGAGCATTCCTTAAAATTCGGATTTTTACCATGCGTATATACTGAATCGGATCCTAAAAGATATCTTGAAAGTTATGTGAAAACATACCTGGAAGAAGAAATTCGGCAGGAAGGGCTCACGCGAAATTTGGGAGCTTTTGCAAGATTTTTGGAAGCGGCAAGTTTTTCACAGGGATCAGTTCTGAATATATCGGAGGTTGCACGAGAGTGTGCAGTGGAAAGGAAGGTTGTCGAGAATTATTTTGCTATTTTAGAAGATTTGCTTATTGGTAATCGTGTGCCTGTTTTTTTCAGGCATGCAAAGCGCCGTTTAGTGGCGCACAGCAAGTTCTATTTCTTTGATACAGGAATTTACAGGACAATAAGACCAGCGGGACCATTGGATCAGCCGGAGCAGATTGAAGGTGCTGCATGTGAAACAGTATTATTTCAGGAATTAATGGCTATTAATGATGCGTTGAATTTAGGATATAAAATATATTATTGGAAGACATCACAAGGCATGGAGGTTGATTTTGTAGTATATGGAGAAAAGGGTCTAAAGGTATTTGAGATCAAGCGAACGCATAAGCTCTCAAGCTCCATGTACAGAGGTCTCAGAGCATTTCTGCAAGATTATCCAATGGCTGAAGCATATTTTATATATGGAGGGGAACGCTATATGCGGGATGGGGATATTACTATTATTCCAATGAAAGATTTTTATCAGACGTTGCCTTCAATATTGACTCAACAAAAATCATAAAATAATTGGTTATTCGGAAGTTTTGTGGTGTTGTATATTCCAGATAGCCCATTCAGCATGAGCTCTGGTTTCCCAATCTGTGTCTATAAGTGCTTTTTGCAATAGTTTCAAAGCTCTCGGATCATCGGATTTTCTTAATATTTCTATTGCATTTGCGTTAAGACTAATAGTAGCATCTTCCAATAATGGGATTAAGCTTTCAGCTATTCTTTTATCATTGAATTGTGCCAATGTATATATCAAATAGTCCTGATAATATTTTTTCTGCTTGAGCCATTTTAAAAGCGTAGGAACAATGGCGCAATCACTGATTGAAATAATAGTAAGAAGAGCTTCGTCTTTTATATAACTATCTTCAATTGAATTTTTATTAACAGCAGTCTCTATAATTTCAATTAGTGCAGGTAGAGCAGAAGAGCATTTTAGCTTACCAATTGATTCGATAGCTGCCCATCTTGCCTCATCATCTTTATTCCTGATAATATCTATCAAAGGACGGCAGTAGTATTCAAGACCGGATATTCCTATAGTACCCAATAATTGATTTCTAAGCGAAATTTCTTTATCATTCAATGCTTCCAGGACAGCATCTTTTGCATCCTTATCATTAAAAAATGCTAATGCATTAAGTGCGTCGGATTTTACAAGATCATTTTCCTTTATCATTCTGAGTAAATATGGAATGGCTCTATTATCCCGCAGAATCTCAAAACTATAGATCATCCTTGATTTATTACTATCACTCATTGGGTTTTCAGATTCTTCCAACAGTTCCGGAATTTTATCTTTCACTAATTTCATGTCACGCCAATCAGGATTTATTTTATCCAGTGTTGTTGCTGTTCCAAATCGGAAGCTGGTGTAATTAGGATCAAAGAAGAATTCTATTAAAGGGATTAATGTTTCTTTAGATTTTATTATTCCAAGGCCATCCAGAAAAGGTCTTATCTCATTATCGTTTAATCCACGTTCAGTCAAAGTTTTCAGAAAAGGCTTTAATGCTTTTTCGGGGCTAATGAGAGGCAGTATTTTTATTGCATTTAAAGCATGTTCGTCATGTTCAGTGATTGAAATAATAAAATTATCAAATAATTTTTGTGCATCCTGTCTCATTTTCCAATCGGGATCAAGACTGTTTAAAGCAGCTATAATTGCATCAGTACAATAATTAGTTTTCAGCATCCTGATAAGTGATTCAATGGCATCAGTATAACCAATACTCCGGAGAGCATCTACGATATCATATCTTTCGCTGTATGCAGTTGAATTCTTATTGGTGAAGAATAAATATTCTAAAGGCTTAATTGCTCTATGGTCTTTTAGGATTCCCAGGTTATAGATTGCAGATATTCTTGTGGGGTAATGACTGCTTTGTAAATCTAATAATAATTCTTCAAGATTTTTGTCTTTGCTATCAAGTAATGTACAAAGAAAGAGTACTATCAATATATTCAATATTTTTTTCATTGTTTTGGATCCATGGAGGCAAATTCTGATGTGAGCCATGAGATGAAATCTTGAACCTGTTGTTTTAATAATTGCTTTGCATAATCTTTGCAATGATATTTGAATTTACCTGCACCATCTGATATGGGGGGACTTGGAGGAAGTAGATCAGCATTCTTGGTTTGACCTCCGCAATCTGATTCGGATACAACGGGATCATAAAAGATAACGGTATTTGCTCGATGAGTGTCTCTTATTTTTTCTTTCAATTCAAAAGCTACTTTAATAAAATCATAATCTTGTACAGTAGAAAAAGAATGATCTCCACCAAGCAAATAGTAATTTAATTGACTGACAAACTTAAATCCGAGGTTATATTTTGTACTGAAACCGTCAAAAGCAAATGGATGCTTGAGGGAGAATGTCTCTACAGGTCTTGAATAGTAATCCATTCTTTTTTCTTCAATTGAGAAATCTGGTACGCTGACATTTCTTTTATCGAAGGGGATGTCATTTTTTTTAAGTTCATCGAATATTATTTCTATAGCTTCTGCTTCGGACAGGAAGACAGGTGCAGAAATAACCACGCATCCAGTAGCACCACGACCCTCGCCATGCATGAACAGAGGTGCAATTTTCATTTCTGCCTGTTCTTGTTTAGGTTCATTTTCTTTTTTAGCATTTTCCGGGCTGGTTGCCTGTATAGGTTCAGTGACCTGGTCTATGGCAAAATCAATCTTTGCCCCGCTTAGAACAAAAGCTATCAATGTTCCCATAACTGCTTTACTTTTAAGCCATTGCGGTGGAATCATGCTTGCCAGTAGTTTGGGTTGAAGTGCATATAATGCCCTGTCGGGATATCGTGGTTCTTTATATCTTGTCACCGCACTAACCTTCATAATGCTTCTGCGAATTATACTATCATTAGATGAATCTTAATGCAATATAGTAGGTGCTTGATTGTGGGAAAAATTCTTTGCGAGCACACTGTAGGGGCAGACCTATGCGTCTGCCCTTGAGCAATCCCGCACGGAATAGAAGCATAGTCCATACGGGATTGCTTCGTTCTGCTTCGCAGAACTCGCAAAGAATACTATCGGGTATATTGTAGGGGCAGACCTGTGCGTCTGCCCTTGTGCAATCCTGCGCGATTTGTTATTATGAGCTTTGCGTAGCAAAGCGTAATAATCCGTAACGCGATTAGAAGCATGATCCGTTAGGGATTGCCACGCTTTGCTTCGCAAAGCTCGCAACGACGGTCCGTCAGAGATTGTTACGTTTGCCTTGCGGCAAACTCACAATGACAAAGCATACAGTATTACTTCGTTAGAGCAAACGCATGATCTTTCATGTTTCAGTTGAATTGAATTATAATAGGGAGATGATATGAAAAGAATAGTTATTGCCGGTTTAATGATCGTTTTTATAATAATTTCATTCAGGAGTAATAGTATGGCATCAGATTTTCCGACAAAAAAAGGTATTCATAAAATGACACTCACACTGGAAAATGAGAACATGATGCGGTATGCTATCTATATTCCAAAATCTTACTCTCCGGAAAGGGCAGTTCCTCTTATTATAGCACTTCATTATGGAGGTAGAGTTACTCCTTACTATGGGAAGGCGTTCCTTGAAATATTAATAGAACCGGCATTGAAGGATCTTAGTGCAATCATAGTAGCGCCGGATTGTCCTGCTGGCAGGTGGGATAATCCGAAAAGTGAATCAGCAGTGATTCAATTACTCGATAATATCAAGAATCATTATGCTATTGATGATAAAAAAGTAGTGCTCACTGGTTTTAGCATGGGAGGAATCGGGACATGGTATATTGCAGCAAGGCACCCCGAACTGTTTTCTGCCGCCATACCTATATCTGCTACTGCCAGTACTGAAGATATTTCCATGATTAAAGATATTCCTCTATATGTCATTCACAGCAAGGATGATGAGGTGATTCCCTATAAACCAGTTCAAGCAATAGTGGAACAGTTAAAATCCAGGGAGTATCCGGTGGAAATAATAATTTTAAATGATATCACCCATTATGAGACTTACAGGTTTGTCGGACCACTAAAAAAAGCGATTCCCTGGCTCAAGAAAATCTGGGAACGGTAAGAACATAGCGAAACTCTTCTTCTCTAATACAATTTGAATTCAAATGCATTGGTGATAAATTTTGCCATTTGTTCACGTGACACTGTTACAGAAGGGCAATAGAGCAATGGCGTCGTTTGACAACCGGATATGATTCCTGCATTGTACAATGCTTCTATGTGCGAGCAGAAGGGATTGCTTGCCGGCACATCTCCAAATAAGCTGGTGCATGGCT
>MFGW01000217.1:35100-35218 GCA_001780385.1 Candidatus Fischerbacteria bacterium RBG_13_37_8
ATGAGCCAGGCGAGACTGCTTCCATGCAGAGACAGATGAATTTAGCCATTGCGTCACGTTGCGTGGGAAGTGAAGGACAGTAGAGAAGTGGGGAGGTATTGCATCCTGCAATGGTGCC
>MFGW01000217.1:35252-35431 GCA_001780385.1 Candidatus Fischerbacteria bacterium RBG_13_37_8
CTGTCGATAATTACATCGTTGAAGCTATTTCCTACGTGGTAGGCATAATTAAAAGGAACATTATCGTAGCTTTCTGCCGTTACTACTTCCGTTACATTGAAATCCCAGTGCGTGGATGGTCTATTTGCCGTAGGTGCAATGAGGCGATAGCAGGTGGTGCAGTAACTGTCGCTATTGGC
>MFGW01000217.1:35446-36180 GCA_001780385.1 Candidatus Fischerbacteria bacterium RBG_13_37_8
TTCAGCATAGGATTGAGTAATAGTTATGGGATCGGTTGATAAAAGAAGACCGATTGTTGAAACTGAATCATCGGTTCCGGTATTTTGCAAATGTCCATGCAATGTTATTTCTTCATCTGGTTCGATGATGCCATTAGAATGTGCACATGCTGTATCATCAACTTCCGGAATATTCCACAAGTATGGTTGCAGCATAATATAACCAACTGAACAAAATTCGACACTTTGCGTGAGAGCATTGCTAACGATAGCTATCGTATCGGTTACAGTCGAACTAGTGGTGACACTGGTGGCTGCATAGTCTTTTGGTTGGATTGTTGGAATGCCAATATTAATTTCATAATCTTCTGAGAATGAACATCCGGGCCAGAGACTTCCTTCTTTCATTTTCACAAGCAGGTGATAGTTTCCTCCGTAGATTTGATTATAGCTTGCAGTAATAAAACTGCCATCCGGATGAGTATCAAGTGAATAGATCTGTGTATGCTGAAAATTGTTTTGATACCTGTTGAGCCATTCAACATTACCATTTGAGTTCAGCTTGAGAAAAAGTACATCATCATACCAGGAAGATTTAGGTTTTGATGAACCGGCTAATAAGAAGCCACCATCAGCAGTTGTAGCAATTGATTGCAATTCATCGTCATCATCACCACTGTAACTTCGCTGCCAAAAAATAGAGCCGTCAGGATTAAGATTAAGCAGAATAGTAGCAGAAGGACCTGGACCAAATG
>MFGW01000218.1:0-5632 GCA_001780385.1 Candidatus Fischerbacteria bacterium RBG_13_37_8
TTATTTATTTTAATAAGTTGAGCGAATATAATATGAATATTAAGGAGCGTTGCTCAAAAATGAAGATTAGATACAATGAATTTGGAAAAGCAGAAAAGCAGTATTTTCCCGCAATACTGTTCTTGGCAATCTTCATGATTTTGATATCCAGTATGCATCTTTCAGCAAATGAAATATTTGATGCTGCACATAAGGGTGATCTAAACAAGGTTAAGATGTTGCTGGAGAAGCAACCAGGGCTTGTAAATGTAACTAATGATGAGAAAGAAACACCTTTGCATTATGCAGCAGAAAGCGGAGAAATTTCTATGGTAGAATTTTTGATTAGCAAAAATGCAAAGATAAATGCAAAAAATATGGTAAATCAAACACCTTTACTTTATGCAGCTTATTATGGACATGCAAAAATAGTGAAGCTGCTACTGGAACGAGGCGGAAAGTTTAATTATCAGGATGTATACGGAAGAACACCACTTCATTATGCATCACGAGAAGGCGGCAAGGAAGTTGTTGAATTGCTTATCAATAAGGGAGCAGAAATAAATACGGAGGATATGATTGGACGTACTCCTCTTAATTATGCTATTCTGCGAGATCATGAAGAAATAGCTAATCTGCTCATTCAAGCAGGTGCTATAAAATATTCGAGAAAGGATGAAGATAGAGTTCTCCTGCACATATCGGCCGAATGTGGTTTTGCAGGATTAGTTAAGCTGATGTTAGAGAAAGGTGCTGATATAGATAGCAAAAATTATGATGGGAGTACGCTCCTACATAGTGCTGTGAAAGGCGGACTTATTGATATTGTTAAACTTATGCTTGATAATGGTGCTAATGTTAATAGTCAGGACCATGCAGGAAAAACTCCGCTATATTATGCTATAAGAGAAAATCATAGCGATATAGCAAAACTACTGTTAGACAATAAAGCGGATCCAAATCGTGCAGATTTTGATGGACGCACTCCATTGCATATTGCTGAGGATTGGGGTTACGATAAATTAGCAAAATTACTTATTGAGAGGGGTGCTATTAATATACCTCGAAGAATTTATACAATTACAAATGCTGTCAATAATGGCACTGTATCTTTGCAGGAAATAAAAAATCCCGATAAAATGCTTAAAATTACCTATTTGGGAAATGCAGGATTTTTAATATCTTCCGGGACTAAAAACATACTTATTGATGCACCCCAAATAAATGCGTGGGGATATGATTTTACACCGAAGAAAGCTATTAAAAAAATATTCGATGCCCAGCCTCCTTTTGAATCTGTTGATCTTTCACTTACTACTTATATGAGCCAGGAACATTTTAATGCAGAGTTAACAAATGAACTTATGCGCACTCATAAAGAAACAGTTTTTATTTCCTTAAAAGAGACTATAGATGAAATCAAGAAAGACAATACAAGAGATTTTCTTGATTACAGAAATCGCGTAAAAAGCATTGAACCATCGTTGAACCTGGTTGTTAATATCAAAGCGAATGGCATTGATTTGAAAGCATTTGCTGTTAATTTTGCTAAAGCAGGCGAGCAAGAACGCTTTGCATTATCTTTTCTTTTTAACCTTGATACAAAAAAGATTTTATATCTTGGAGATATCTCGCCAGATTTAAATCCTGAAAATTATTCTTCACTTCATCTTGAAAATGAAGATATCGATATTGCATTTATGCCAGCATATCTGTTTTCAAGACCAATTGGTCAAAAATTGATTGAAGAGGATATTAAGCCAAAACGTATTATCGTGATGCATATTTTCCCTCATTATGCAGAAGAGATCATTAGAAATGTGAAAAAGATGTATCCGGAAGCTATTATTTTTAAAGAAGCCATGGAGAAAAAAGCTTTCGTTAAGTAGCTTGAATTTAAAGAGATGATAGAGAGTCCATAAGGAGTTTAAAGTATTCTCTATTCGGAAAACTGCTTGCTAATAGTCTTGCAACAAAATGGACTGCTTCTTCCATGGAAAGGCAATAATGCATCGTTAGAAATTTTTCCCGCAATTTTGTAATTTCATTTTTTACTGCATGATTATTTATAATCACTTCAGCAATGTATTGGGCAAGGATTTTAAAATCGTCTTCCTTCATTCCAAACCTGGTCATTTCCTGGACTCCCATTCGAATACCGCTTGCATCAAGAAAACTTTCATCATCCGGCAGTGCCTGGTAGTTTGTAATAATGTTATTATCTTCTAAACGCTGTGCTATTTCATTGCCACTTCCATGTTTTCTTACACGGATAATTACCTGGTGAGTTTCTGTATACCCATCTGCTGCATCACCTTCTACAATAATCCCGTTATCTTTTAATGCATGGGCGAAAGCTTTGGAATTTTTCTGTATTTGAGTCTGGTAGGCTTCTTTAAAAGCATTCATTTCATAAGTTGCCATGAGAAGGGCAAGAAGGGTTCCAAGATGGTGATTACTTGTAGATCCTGGAAAAGCCCTCCCTTTGATTTCGATCCATAAATTCGACAGGGGACTTTCTTTCGTAATACTCGAAGCAATAACACCTCTTTGCGGTCCAAAGAAGGTTTTGTGCGTACTTCCTGTTATGAAATCAGCACCTTCTTTAAAAGGTTCCTGGAACACACCATATAATCCGAGTACATGTGCCATATCATACATGATTACTGGACGAGGTTGCCAATCCTTGATGAGATTGGCTACAAACTCAACCGGTTCCTTATGCAAGAACATACTTTTTCCAAAAACTATTAATTCTGGTCTTTCTTTGCTAAGCAGGTCAGCTAATTTTGCTGTATCAGTCTTATACATACAATCTTTTAGAACAGGAAAATTAAGAACCCGTTCTTGTTTTTTCTCCGGATCTTCTTCAACGAAATTAAAGAGAGCACCCATTGGTTGAGAACTAAGATGCCCACCCTTATTTAATGCATTATTCATAACTAATCTTAATCTTCTGAAGAGTTCACCTTGTTTCCTGTCCCTGTTGATAAATTTCACCATTGCCTTGAATACTACTTCATTAGCCATTTGTCCACTTATTGGCCTCGTTTCAATTTTGGGACAATTAAAGTATAAAGCAAGTTCATTGTTCACTTGTTCTTCTACTTCATGAATGAATTCGATGCCCTGGTAAAAATAAATTTCCTCTCCCTTCATTGTTCTATGTTCAGCATATCTTCCAGAAACATCACAAATTTCACATATTTTAACAAGATGGCTCGGTGTAGTCTCAGAGGGTATTAGATTGATACATTCCTGCTGACGCCATTTGTTGTTTTCTTCTATTCTCTTTGCTAAAATTTTTGTCTTTTCTGATAATGTAGACACATTTGCCTCCTCGCAATAGAAACAGTAGCTATTCTTAATGATGTGTTATTTTAATTAATAAGAAATAAAATTTCAAGCATGGTTTTGGAATAAATATGCAGTTTTTCAATTGTTTGTTATAATAGTGAATAAAATATATTTGAAGGAAACTACAATGAAAGAATCTTTACCTGGCATTCATGATATAGCTAAAGCTCATGAAAGAATAAAAACCTATATTAACAGAACACCCGTTATGACCTCTTCTACAATCAACAGGATTGCCCACGCTGAAATATTTTTCAAGTGTGAAAATTTTCAGAAAGTAGGGGCATTTAAATTTAGAGGAGCATGCAATGCTGTATTTATGTTACAGGAGAATGAACTGAAAAATGGTGTAACAACACACTCTTCGGGTAATCATGCAGCAGCGTTGTCACTTGCTGCAAAATTAAGAGGTACTAAGGCTTATATTGTTATGCCAGAGACTGCGCCTGAGGTAAAGAAGAAAGCAGTTGAAGAATATGGAGGGGAAATAATATTTTGCAAGCCAACTTTAGAAGCAAGAGAATCTATGCTTGAAGTTGTAGAAAAAAAAACCAATGCTACGTTTATACATCCTTATGATAATTATCATGTTATTAGTGGGCAAGGAACAGCAGCGAAGGAATTACTCGAGGAGGTGCCAGACCTGGATATTGTTATAGCTCCTGTTGGAGGTGGTGGATTGCTCAGTGGTACAGCAATTGCTTCAAAAAATCTAAATAGAAGTGCCTTGGTGTATGGGGCGGAACCCAAAGCCGCTGATGATGCTTATCGTTCCTTTAAATCCAAAATACTACTACCATCTGATAATCCAGTGACAATTGCTGATGGGCTTCGTACTTCACTGGGATCATTAACTTTTGCCATAATTATTAAAAATGTCGATGATATTATTACGGTAAGTGAGAAAGGAATTATTGAAGCAATGAGACTTATCTGGGAGCGCATGAAAATTATTGTCGAACCATCTTCAGCAGTGCCACTTGGAGCATTATTAGAGAACATGAATGTTAAAGGGAAGAGAATAGGCATAATACTTTCAGGTGGCAACGTGGAACTTAGCAAATTACCCTTCTAAAAAGTTGGGGTGAACCCATGTGTCCGCTCTCAAAGGCACAAAGGCATAGAAAATAGGGACAGTCACCTATTTTTTTCAAGGGCAGTTGCAAGGTATTCAAACTGCTCTGATGTATTATATATTTGAGCAGATATCCTCAAAAGCCTTTTAGGAGGATAAGGCCAAGATATTATTGGAACTTCAATATTATAGCAATTAAATAACCGTGTTTGAAGAGGATCTACATAGTTATGCGGAAATGGTCCGTTCTCATTTCCATCTGAAATTTGAAAAGAGCACATTGATGCAATCATATTATCGGGACAGCCGGGTTCGATATTCAGTATTTTACAAAATGCTTTTCTTGCGAAGATAACAAGATCACTATTTCGTTTCATCAGTTGTTCCCATCCCCCCGAGAGAAGATTTCCCATAAATTTTATCGATTCTGGCACGCAGAGATATGCGGAGAAATCATTTGTACCGGTCCAATAAAATTCTGATTGAAACCTTGAGTAAGGATTCATGGCATGGCTTATATATGCGTGACTAATAGTAGTTGGATGAATGTTTTCCTGTTTATCTGGATGAATGTAAAGAAATGCAGAACCTTTCGGGGCACATAACCATTTATGACAATTTCCAACATAATAAGCAGCCCCAATAGTTTCTACTGATAATTTAATGGAACCTGGAGCATGAGCCCCGTCTATCAGAGTGTCAATGCCGAAAGAGGAGAGTTTTTTCACTATTTGTTCAACAGGAAAGGTAATACCTGTGGGAGAAGTGATATGATCGATTAATGCTATTTTTGTTTTAGGCGTAATCTTGGCAATGATAGCTTCTACAATTTCTTGCGAATTGTGTATAGGCAAATCTATAGGTGCAATATTTACTTTAGCGCCGGTCTTTTGTGCAATAAAATGCAGTAGATTCTTGCACGCTGGATATGCATGATTGGTAGTCAGGATATCATCTTCTGCAGTAAAATGAAGTGATTTCAGAACAGCATTGATTCCATTGGTCGCATTTGGTATAAATACTATGTTTTCAACATTTACAGAAATGAAATTTGCTAATTCTTGCAGGGCACTATAATATAATTCTTCGAACTCTCTTAAAAAAAACCGCACTGGCTCTTTTTCCAGCATCGTTCGATAAAAAGCCTGCTTTTCTAATACGGGAATCGGACATGCTCCAAATGAACCATGGTTCAGAAATATTATATTTGGTTCCAGTAAC
>MFGW01000218.1:5696-8228 GCA_001780385.1 Candidatus Fischerbacteria bacterium RBG_13_37_8
ATGTCCGCCCATAAAGACACAAAATGCCTATTTATCTTTTTCTTTTAAATCCAGTCCATAAAGATCACTAATATCCATTGGTGGCAATGATCCATCAATTGGCTTGCTATCTTTTACATACCAGTCATACCACTGCAATTGACGATGAAGAATATCAATTCTGCCGGGTTGTTTTCGATTGCCATGTCCTTCGCCGGGGTACTGTACAAGACGGACAGCAGGATGATTATTCATTTTCAATCGTCTGTAATATTCAAGACTTTGCGAAGGATGTACCCTTGGATCATCAGCCCCTCCAACAATGAGGACAGCACTTTTGCTTTGAGCTGCATAGTAAATTGGACTCCGCTTGAGCTGGAACTCCCATGATTCGTCTAATTTTTTCCCGCTATGAACATATAATTCTTCATAGGGGATATCAGTTGATCCTTTTTTACTTATCAGATCGCTAATTCCAACAAACATTACAACCGCCTTCACATATTGCGTGTAATAAGAACTGAACCAGGCAGCCGCATAACCACCGTATGAGCCTCCACCAAGACCTACTTTATTAGCATCTGCCAGACCAATGTCTGCAAGATACTTTATACCATCGGCAATGTCATCAAATTCTTTTCCTGCTGCATCACCATAACCTTCCATGGCGAAATCAATGCCATATCCGGTACTGGCGCGGTAATTAGGAAAAAATGATACATACCCTTTGCCAGAGTATACCTGTGCAGGCTCGAAGTAATTTGTAAGCCAGCCGTTAGTATAATGATATTCAGGTCCGCCATGTACTGAAACGATAAGCGGATATTTATTTCCTTGCTTATAATTAACTGGATATATAATAATACCCTCTATCTGGCGATTATCACGAGCTTTCCAGGTTATTTTTTCTTGCTTACCGAGCATGCGCTGTGCTACCCATGAATTAACATCTGTGAGTTTTTGCAATTTTCCACCATATTGCCAATAGTAAACTTCAGAAGGAATTTCTGCTGTGCTTCCAATAAAAGCAAAATGCTTAAGATCTTTTGTACATTCAGGACTAGTGAAAATGATGCCTGTCGTTTTGCCGTCAAGAATAATATTCCGTTCCCCACCCTTAACATTAACAAGACTTAATGTATTCCATACACCTTCACCAGCGTGATACACAATGTTAGAATTGTCCTTCCATGCAGCCCAGCTAATATGTCCACGAAAATTTTCCGGCGTGAGATTTTTAGGCTCACCACCATTTAGATTTGCGATATATACCTGACTGACAGCATGATCTTCGCGCATCTTCGCTGCAGTATAAACTAGCATACTGTCGTCTGGACTGAATTGGAAATTGCCTAGTTTACCAGGATTGTTGACAAGAAGTTTTAATTCATTATTTTGCAGATGAAGCAGATGAATTTTCTTGAACATGTAACTATGGTCTACAAGATTTTTTGGTGATGCAGATAATGCTATTAAATTACCGTCATTGCTAAAAATAAAATCCCAAACGGTAATGTCCCGGGTAAGTTGCTCTGGTTGTGGATATGAAGCGCTGTCTTTTTTTTCAATCATGTAAAGATTAAGATGCTTGAGATTCTCTTCGAAATAAATGAAATTATATCCTTTTTCAGCAAGTGCCTCCTCTCTTTTTGTCTGGGTCGTTGCTGCCACATAAGCTATTTTTTTTGAGGAAGGATGCCATTGAAAATTGTTGATGTCACTCTCTGAATTGGTAAGTTGCTGGGATTCACCCCCGTCAATTCTTATTGACCAGATTTGAGTTTTTGACTTTTCGCCCCGACTCAGAAGAAACGCTATCTCCTTTCCATCAGGGCTCCATTGTATTGATGACACATTTTCTTTCCCGATGATAAAAGGTTTAACCTGTTTTGTTCTAGTTGAAACAAGATAAAGATTACGATATGCAGGACCTGGTTTATCATTAGCTTCTCTTTGATATGAAAGTAGATAAGCAATCCATTCGCCATTTGGACTAATCGTCGCAGAGGAACAATTTTTTAAGTTAAATGTATCTTCAGGAGTGAATAACTCGTCTGCAAAATTCAATGTGCTCAAAAACATCAATGCAATTGTTACTAATAGCACATGATTTGAAGGAAAAGTGTTTTTAAATATTTTTCGAAAATTCATACCTGTATGCCTCCATATGGTTCATAAAATGATAGGATATTAAGACTCCTTTGTTCTTGTTATAGATTATTGATTTTATTCTGCTGGCAGGGGTAATTCCTGAATCTCTCCCATGTTAAGTGCTTTTAGCTGCTCGAGCAATTCTTCTTTTTTCCCCACAACCAGTATGACAAGATTGTCCGGCTGCATCGTTCTTTCAGCTAATTCTAACACTTTCTGGGTGGTTACTTTATTGATTCTTGAAATATAGGTTTCAAGGTAATCTGAGGGATAACCCTGCAATTTTAATAATATTGATTGCAGGAGAATTGCCTGAGGGGAATTGAATCTGTGGACAAAAGAATTTTGCTCATATTTTTTAGCAGTCTCAAGTTCGTCTATGCCAACAGAATTTTTTGAAAT
>MFGW01000218.1:8421-11504 GCA_001780385.1 Candidatus Fischerbacteria bacterium RBG_13_37_8
ATTTTGGAAGCTTGAAAATCTCCCGCAAAAGCTATGATTAGCTCATTATTCAAGATAAATTTGGTGTAAAAAGATTTTATGTCTTCTATAGTGATTGAGTCTATGCTCTGGGTGGTTGTTCTTCGCATATCTGGAAAATTTTTCCCATAAATTAAATCCCGGAAAAGAATAAAACCAATTTGCCTCGGTTCATCCCATCTCCTCCTGATAGATTCCAATTCTTGCTTTTTTCCAACTTCAAATCGTTGTGAATCAAATCGCGGATTCATTATAATGTCCAGAAAAATTTTCCAGGATTCATCAAAGTTTTTACTGAGAGACCATAATGAGAGGTATGCAAATTCTGTATCAACTGTTACAGAGATGTTGGAACCGAGAAAATCCAACCTTTCTTCGACCTGGTCTGCACTTAATGCTGTTGTGCCACCTGTCTGCAATAAATTGAACGTAAGAGCAGCTAATCCTTCTTGTCCAACCGGATCATTGAGCTCACCTATTTTTAAAATAGCTGTAGCATTAACTGCCGGAATTTCATGATGTTGCTGGTAATAAAATGTGATCCCCTTCTGTATAACAGCAACTTTTGGCTTTAATGGTTTAAATTGTATGTCCGGGAAAGTTAGTTCCTTCGGATCCTTTTGCGCATATGAAAGTGTGCGTAACAATAATAATAATCCAAGCAATACTGCAAATGCTTTGTTCATTGTTCAGCCTCCTTCTCTTTTTTTACAAGTATTCCAACTGTTCGATTAGATTCGACAAATATTTTATTGGCAACTGCCATTATTTCTTCAGGCGTTATTGTTTTCATTAATTCTACCCGCTTAAACTCAGCATCTATATCATTAAACAGGAGAGCTCCCCGGAGAATCCTCCATCCGAGGTATATATTACTTGTCATACCGCGATAGAGTGATGCTTCTGCCTGATTTATAATTTTCATTAATTCTTTTTTAGGTACTGGTTCAGTTTTTAATTTTTCAAGGTGCATATTAACAGCCTCTTCGAGGTCTTCTGGAGTATTGGGAAACCTTGGCAATCCAGAAATTGTAAAGAGTGATTCATAACGGGCTCCAGGATCATTTTCATTTGCCGAAATTGAAATAGCAAGTTTTTTATTAGTGACGAGATCCCTTACCAGTCTTGACGAATTCCCGGCGGCAAGCACTATACCGATTGCCTCCATGACAATATTATCACGTTCTGTATAAGGGGGCATATGATACCCAATTAAAATGGATGGCTCCGCATCAAATTTAACTTTTACTTTTCTCTCTCCTTTCTGAACAGGTTCGATGAATACAGGATGCGGCGGCTCTGATCCCGTTGGCATGTCTGAAAAATATTTTTCTGCCAGTTCTTTCACTTCATCAAAGGATACATCTCCTATAATAGCTGCCATCATGTTGTTTGGAGTATAGAAAGTTTTATAGAAATTGACAGCTTTTTCTTTTGTGTATGATTGAATATCTTCCATGTAACCGACTACAGAATGCCGATAGGGATGAACTAAGAATGCAATGTTATAAAATTCTTCGCTAAGGTACCCCTCTGGATCATTATCTTCATACATTCTCCTCTCTTCCGCAATAACATCCCGTTCTGAATAGAATTCCCGCAGCACGGGATTTTTGAATCGTTCAGATTCAATCAAAAACCATAACTCAAGCCTGTTGGAAGGAAGCATGACAAAATAGGTGGTAGTATCATTGCCGGTTCCTGCATTAAGAAATTCGCCCCCATTCTCGGCATATATTTTATCAATTTCATCTTTAATTACGTATTGCAGAGCCTCTTCTTGCAATTTGACTAATTGCTCCCGGTACAATTGCACAGCATTGATATCTGCATGAGTACCTTTCAGATATTCCCCGGCTAATTTGTCTCCAATTTTATCCATTTCATCAAGCAGTGGTTTTTCTTTTTCATAATTGCGCGTTCCAATTACAGTGGTGCCTTTGAATGCCATGTGTTCAAAAAAATGAGCCATTCCAGTTTCACCTTTTCTTTCATCAACACTCCCAACCTTTACCATGAGCATTCCTGCGAATGTTGGTATCTGGTGACGCTCATAAACAAAGAATTTCAATCCATTGTCTAAAGTAAATTCTTTTGTTTTTTCAGAAAAATTAGTTCCACTTACCAGGGGAACTGCTATGAAAATGGCAAGTAAAACAAATAATAGTTTTTTCATGTGACCTCCTGCTATTGAATATAACCGAGCGCTTTTAAACGCTCACGAAGTTCCTGGTTCATTTTGATTTCTTCCATTTTTTCAATTTTGATATCACGTGTATATTCCATGATTGAAGGGAGCATTTTTTTTGCAATGGGTATGTATTTTGGAAACCGCACAAGATTGTTTTTTTCCCCAGGATCCTTTTGCACATCATATAGTTCGATTATGTAGCTTTTATAGCGGAACTTATCAATGTAGGGTGAATATGGATAAGTTGATGCGATAAGTTTGTACTGATCTTTATTTGTAGCAATAATAGTTGGGTAGATAAATTTCATTTCACCCTCGGCAAGATCGCTGAAAAATATTCTGTCTTTCCTGTAGGTCCCATTAATAATACTCATCATGCTTTTGCCATCGAATTTCAGTGAGTTGTAAGAAATGCTGAGATAATCAAGGATTGTAGGCATTATATCTACTAATCTTACGGTGGATGGTATTTTATTATGAGGTTTTGTTTTTTGGGGAAATTTAATAAGAAGGGGTATTTTCAGTGCTTCGTTGTAAAGATTATGCCCATGGAGCCATCCTTTATGTTCATAGAATTCTTCCCCATGATCGCTGGTGATTATAATAAGCGTATTATCATATAGGTTAAGGTTTTTTAATTTATTGATGAGTGGCTTTATTAAGTATTCATCAGTGTATAAAATCTCTTCATCGTAGAGATCAATGATATTTTGTTGTTCCTGTTCCGAAAAGGTTGTTTTATATTTTCCGTCTTCCGAGACAATTCTTCCAAGGAACATTTTTTCCCATTTATCATTTTTTTGCAAAAAAGAATGCGGCAAATGAGATGGTATTTCATAGGGATCATGAGTTTGGTAAGTGTGCAGAAAGAGGA
>MFGW01000218.1:11511-11642 GCA_001780385.1 Candidatus Fischerbacteria bacterium RBG_13_37_8
TTTTTCCTTGTTTTTGCTGAGCCATTGAGATGCTTCGTCATAAAGTAATTCAGCTTCATCATCAAGCAAAACTTTGTTACCATAAACATTAAAATCCTTGTAGGTATCAAAACCTTTTGAGAAGCCATAGA
>MFGW01000219.1:0-883 GCA_001780385.1 Candidatus Fischerbacteria bacterium RBG_13_37_8
AAGAAATATTTTCAGCATGTATATAATTGGTTTTTCTATAATGACCATACATCTGTCATTTAATTTTCTTGTTTTTTCAGAATTATGCGTAAAAGTTATTTATGGGTCCCCAGTCCCTAATCCCCAGTCCCTAATCCCCAGTCCCTATGAGTGATGGAGACATGGGGAGAATTTTCTGTTATAATGGTACATTGGAGGAACAGAAATGAGGATAAGTGTCAAAAAAAATCATTTAATAGTAATCAATCTATTTATTGTATTAGGAATATGGTTATTGTTAGCGGGTGAATCGCAGGCGCAGATAACGGTGCAGACATTACGGGTAGTACCTGCATTTCAGCAGTTAATGGTAGGAGTTTATATAAATCCCGGGACAAATGTGAATGCGAGCATGGCGGTGACATATCGCAAGGTGGGAAACACAGTGTGGCAGACAGCGCATGCGGGGATGCCATCCACGAATGATCCGTATTGGATTTCGACGGTGATATTAGGTTTGGAAGAGAATACCAATTATGAGGTACACGTAGTAGTAACGGATCCTGGGGGCGTAAATAATGGAGATCAGACGGTGACACAGAAGACACGATCTTCAGCGACTCCGGTAGTATCCGGGCAAACGTGGTATATTTCACCGACAGGTAGTGATCAGACAGGGGATGGAAGTTCAGGTAATCCATGGAAGAGCATAACGCGTGCTGATCAAGCTGTAGTTGCCGGGGACACGGTAATGATCATGGGAGGAACTTATGTTTGCGATCAATTAATCACGAATGGCGGAAGTCAAGCTGGCGGGTATATATTGTACCGTGCAGTTTCGGGACAAACGCCGGTTTTTGATTGTTCAGATCCACTTTATGCTGTACCGAATTCGGGGAATTAT
>MFGW01000219.1:908-5022 GCA_001780385.1 Candidatus Fischerbacteria bacterium RBG_13_37_8
GTGTTTATTCGACAACAATAAGTTATACGCCGGCATATGTAGCGGTGGTGGATGAGCGGTTATATAATTACGAATATGATGAGAGTGGTTCAGCGCTTGATGCGCTCACGGCGGGGATAGTGACACATAATGGGACATCGTATGCGGTAGCGGGTTGGTTATACCAGGGTGGACTGCTCTATGTACATCTCAGTGGTGATATAGACCCAGACACAGTTTCCATGCATGTTGCTGATTTCAATCTGGCGATAACAGTGTGGAATGCGGATTATATAGCGATTTTGGGGATTACTATTCAATATAATGATGTGGGGATAATTGTACGTGGAGATCATGAAGCGACTTCAGGACAACCTATGGGACGGAATGTATGGATCGACAGCAATACAATTCATCATACTAATTATGCGATAACTACTGCAGGGTGGTTAGATTGTACAAGCACAGTGAGCACGGATGCTTCAATTGGAGCGCCGGGTGTTGTGATAATACGTAACACTATATGGGATTCGATCAATGTAACTTCGTGGCCCTGGGATATAAAGAAAGGAGCAGATGCGGAGAACAATGCTATTAATTTAAGAGGTGGAGATGGTGCGATTGTGCGGGACAACGCGATTCATGATATTTTTAATGGGATTGGTGCTTCGAACTGGGGTGATTGTTTTTGGGGTAATTTTCCACTTGAATCAGCGGGGATGAACAGGCATGCAGTGGTTGAACAGAATGTTTTGACTTATATAGGAGATGATATTATAGAGCCGGAAGGTGCTATTATTAATTTCTTGATTTATGGAAATAAGAGCAGGGATGCGCATACGGGGATTTCGCTTGCGCCAATAGGAGAAGGACCGGTATGGGTCATAAGAAACGAGGTAGTTGATTACCATGAAGGAGGGATTAAGTACTGGGATGGAATGAATTGTGATCGCGGATGGATGTTGATCTACCATAACACGCTGGTAACAAGGATAGCAAATACTGATGCGATGCTTGTTTATGCTTTATCTGATTATGATGTCAAGGTAAAGATGCGCAATAATATTTTCATGGGAACCGAGTGGACGGTGAATGTTGATGATCCTAACTGGGGTAATCCGAATGTAAGTTTGAATTATGATAATCATTTTTCGATTGGTACGGGAATGGTGTGTTGGTATTACCAGGGGACGGTAATGTGTCCAGGGAATTATCCCAATGATCATTGTTATTACGATACGGTTCAGGAATGGGTAACGCATAGTTTACAGGTTGGACAGCCGCAAGAGCAGAACGGTTATTCAGTGAATCCGCTATTTGTCAATTATGCCGGTGGAGATTTTCATTTACAGTCCAGCAGTCAAATGATAGACCATGGAGTGGTTGTAGCAGGCATAAACGATGTGTATTCAGGTAGTGCGCCGGATATAGGAGCGTACGAATATCAATCATGTACGCAATCATTCAATGATGTGCCGTGCAATTATTGGGCGTACGAATATATTGAGGCGCTGGTAGCGAGTGGAGTAACGTCTGGGTGCCAGTTATCACCACCTATGTATTGTCCGGTTGATAATGTAATGCGGGATCAGATGGCAGTTTTTATAATAAAAAGCATGGCAGAGACCCCGGTGACACCTTGTACGGGAACGGTATTTACTGATGTGCCGGCATCGCAATGGGCATGCGGTTACATAGAGAAATTGTACGGATTGGGAATAACAGGAGGATGTGCTCCCAATCTTTATTGTCCGGCGAATAATGTGCAGCGTGATTCCATGGCAGTATTTCTTATCAAAGCGATGAGTGAGACACCGGCAGGTTGTACGGGAGTATTTCTCGATGTTCCGACTTCATATTGGGCATGCGGTTATATTGAAAGATTAGTTCAGTTGAATGTTGCCTCAGGATGTGCGGCTAACTATTATTGTCCGACATTGAATGTAACGCGTGACCAGATGGCGAAATTTCTTGTAAATGCATTTAATTTATAATAGGTTAAGGTAGAGGTTGAGGTTAAGGTTAAGGAAAGTCGGGGTTGAAGTTAAGGAGGAGTTGAGGCTGAAGAGAGGTTGGTGTTGAGATTAAAATAAACAAGCTCTTTTCTTTAACCTCAACCTCGACCCCTGCCTTAATCTTTTTCTTTGTATTCTGCTTGACTAATAGGAGTCTTTTTTCATATACTATGTTATCAATGAATTGAATAAATGAAATAATAAACGGAGGTGTTTATGAATAGAAAGAGCACATGCTCAGTAATAAGTGTTAGCATAGTGCTGATACTTGTGGTTTTTTTATTATGTATAACATATTCAGTAGCAAATGCGAGCAGACGAGCAGTAGAGAAGAAGCTCAATATAGATGCGAGCAAGCATCCTGCCTGTGCATTATTGAAAAGTGAGAAAGGCAAGCGGTTATCAGGAGCAACTAAATATGCGTTAGGGATGATATGTGGTGAAATATCACATCCACAGCAAATTGTACGTAAGCCAATTCCGGGCAATCCTGCTGTGATACCTGATTTAATGATTAATGATCCGCTTATGGATGTTATTGCAGACCAGACAACACAAAGTACCGTATCATTGGCCAGAGATGCTATGCATGGGACAATTGTTGCAAGTTATTTTGATTCTGGTGCTTTTGAGGCAAATTCACTGGATAGTATGATAGGATGGACGCTTTCGATGGATAATGGTGCAACATGGACTGATATGGGTCAGATGCAACCTGACAAAGATAGTTGGATTTTTGGAGATCCTTCATTAGCCTTAGGTGAGGCTAATGGTTACTTGTATCTATCGACGCCAGCCTGTACATCAGCAGTATGTGCTAATGACAAATTGCTTGTAGCGCGTTCAAGTAATGGAGGCAATACATGGCCTCAATTAGTAAATCCGGTACCTATGGGAGTGTGGGATAAACCAACTATTGCAGTTGATAATACTGGTGGTGCCTGCGATGGGTATATATATCTTGCAGCGAGTGATTTCACGGATGTTTCTGTTAGATTTTCGCGTTCGACAGACTATGGTGCTTCATGGACGAGTAATCCCATTTTATTAAATTCCGGGCATGAGAATTGTGATTTTGGTGCAATTCCGAGAGTAGCACCTGATGGAACAATTTATGTTGTATGGGAAGATGTAGGTTGTATAGGAGGCACTGATGCTGGTATTGAAGTAGTAAAGTCAACTGATTGCGGAGATACATGGTCAACTATAAATGTAGTGACAACGATTACTCCAATTGCAGATCCGCAAGCATCATTGTTGTGCAATGCGAGTGCATTAAAAGGACAAATACTGGTGACAGATTTTCCATTTCTTGGTGTGGATCCTGCGGATAGTAATCATGTCTTTATTGCATATACTTCAGATCCGGATGGTGATAATATGGTAGGGGATGATTCGGATGTTTATTTTGCGCAATCTACTGATGGGGGTGCAAACTGGTGGACACCTGTCAGAGTTAATTCTGATATGACGCTTAATGATAATTTCATGCCATTCCTTGAAGTTTCGAGTAATAGTAATATACTTGTTGGATGGTATGACAGAAGAGAAGATACCAACAATTCATATATGCGCTTATGGGGTGCAATTTCAACAGATGGTGGAACAAGCTGGTCGGAAAACTTCCCGATAAGCGCAGAGTTGTTTCCCCCAATGGTAAATTTTGATCCTATTGTGGCGCCAGATTGTTACATGGGTGATTATAATTTTGCAATAGCGGATGGTACCGATTGGCACGTTGCATGGGGCGATAATAGACGTATTGAGAATAATCCGCCGCACACTGGTCCGCGGAATGACCCGGATGTTTATTATGCGAATTTCTCTGTTAATGGACCGGGCGGCATAGTAGTTTACTCCAGCAGTACGACAAGCGGAGGTGATGACGATGGTTATCCTGAACCAGGTGAAATACTCTCAATGTATGTCGACGTAATGGCTGCAGGCACTGCGCCGGTGCAAACTATTTCAAGCATACTTACTACGCCAACGATGGGTGTGACTATACTTCAGGCTAATTCTGATTACAATGATATGAATCCTGGTGATGTTGGTCCGAATTTAACTGCTTTTCAATTTAAATTAGATTCAAGTATTATTTGTGGTGAACAAATTGATTT
>MFGW01000219.1:5042-7978 GCA_001780385.1 Candidatus Fischerbacteria bacterium RBG_13_37_8
CAGAAGGACCTTTCTCATTCCCATTCAGCATACTGACAGGATCACCCGGTGCACCGACAGCGGTGTTCACGGATGATTTTGAAAGTGGGATCGGTAATTGGGTAGCGACGGATTTATGTGCAGGAAATCTCTTGTTTCATTTAACTGCCGCATGCGAATCAGCATCGAGTGGTCACACGACACCTACTGCGACATATTATGGTTCGGATGGTATCTGTTCATATGATACAGGGGAACTGGAATGTGGTGCTTTTGATTCACCAGTCATTGACCTGAGTACCTATGCTGGTGGAACTCTTGATTTCAATTATTACCTTGGAACTGAAGGATTATGTGGTTTTGATGCTGCCAAAGTTGAAGTATCCGGTGATGGTGGCTCATCCTGGACGACGGTAGCTGGAAATTGCGATGTAGGAAATCTCAGTGATCCTACTTCAGGCTGGGAATCAATAACAGATATTCCATTGCCTGGAACTATGGCTTCAGCTAATGTTCAATTGCGATTCAGTTTCGATACAGGTGATGGTCTGTATAACGATTATGATGGTTTTTATATAGATGATGTAGTGGTAAATGGTATTTCATTTGACTGCTCGATTGGACCGGTTGCAGTACAACCTTACATGAAAGCACATGTTGATGATTCTGCAGGTACGTATCCTAATGGTATGTTTGAACCGGATGAAGCAGTAACATTGCAGGGGCACATGGAAAATCTCGGAAGCGCAGATGCAACAACTGTCGTAGGTGTTCTTTCTACAACTGGTCCGATTACCATCCCGGATTCCAATGCTGCATATGGTACTATACCGGCTGGTAGCAATGCAATGTGCACGGATTGCTACACCGGCGTAGTCGCACCACTGGCAAACAGACCCGGTACTCACTGGGATTTCACCGTTCAAGAAAGCATAACAGCAGATGGATACGGGCCTTTCAGTTATAATTACTCCTATCATGTGGGAAATAGTTTCACCGATGTTCCTCCCAGTTACTTCTTCTATTCATTTATTGAAACAATACTGCATTCTGGTGTGACGAGTGGATGCACAGCTAATCAATATTGTCCTAATTTAGATGTAATGAGATACCAGATGGGGAAATTTGTATGCGCGTCAATGGAAACAGCAAGTTATGGTTCCTGTGCGACAGCGACTTGTACTGAATATTTTGATGATGTACTGGCAACAAATCCATTCTGTCCATTCATCGAAGGATTGTTCAATGCGGGCATAGTAACCGGTTGTTCTACCAGTCCTCCACTGTACTGTCCCGATCTTGCAACAACTCGTGAAGCAATGGCAAAATTTGTATGTCTCGGCATGGAAGCAGCTGGTCAAGGAACCTGTACAAACAGTGTCTGCAACCAAATTTTCCAGGATGTACCTTCAAGTAATCTATTCTGTTCTTACATCGAAACATTGTACAATGCCGGCATAATTTCCGGATGCTCAACATCACCAATGCTCTATTGTCCTGCGCTTAATGTGAAACGTGATCAAATGTCAAAATACCTTGTGAATGCATTCAATTTCACACTGTAGAATAATGAAATAAAGAAAAATATGAGCGGGCAGATTTTAATAAATCTGCCCGTTTTTTTATTTACGTATAATTACACTATGAAAAAAAGTGGATTTGTATTTAATCTATTCTTATTTATAATTACCATGGCAATTGCCTGGTATGAACAATGGACGGCAAAAGATCTTCTCTGGAGCTTGTGGATTTCCTCTCTAACGCTTGGTTATTCATTCATCGTAGTAATAATAATAGCAAACGCACTAAATCCAAAACCGATGGGCAGGGGATTCAGAAAAGAACAAGAGCTTTCTGAAAAAGAAAAAGAGATATATAAAAAAATAGAGCTCACGGAAAAAGATAATAAGATAGCTTTTGAAGGACAATCCATTGCTATGGGGATATTCTTCCTTTTTGTAATTCTAATGTTTACGGGATTATCCTACATCACACTCTGTTTTTTCTTTATTGTGCTGATAAGTACACTTGTTGCTTTAGGCAGTATTATGGGAAAAACAAAGGGATGGCCCTACATGTCAAATTCAGATAAAACTATTTTCCGGATTATCATGTATCTTCCTTACAGCATATTTATGCTGCTGTTTTTTACCGTTCATTTTGGAGGATTTCATTTTGTACACAGCATTTTCTTGAATGGTTTTTTCCCGCTTATTGACCGCATGCCCTTTGGTGAGACGATAGAAGGCACATTCATTTTCTTCAAAGATCTTATTGTAACCGCGCTTCGCAATTATTGGATATTTATTCTCATGAGTGCATTTTCGAGACTTGATGTATACAAGGTGGCATTACGGAAGGGAAGTGATGCAGGTTTCTTTTATCCTTATTTGAACGTAATAAGGATGCATTTCATGATATTCGTGATAGCATTTTTATGGAAGACAACGCTGCAGCCGTTTATAATGTATGCGGCATTGTTTTTATATTTCTTCCCCGTGTATGATTTTGCGAAATCGTTATTTAAGAAACAAAACCACAGAGAACACAGAGAAGAGGAAGAAATATGAACAATATTTTTTGCGAACTTGTTGTAGGGGCGGACCAGTGCGTCCGCCCTTAACGTGGCAATCCCTGATGAACTAGAAGAAGCATAGTCCGTTACGGATTGCGACGCTTTGCTTCGCAAAGCTCGCAACGACGAAACGTCGTTTGCACAGGAGTTGTTATGAAAAAATATACCTTATTCATAATCCTTTTATTATTGGTACTTAGTACATACGAATGTGTATTTAACCAGGCGGAGGAGCCGGTAGTTGAGAAAATATATGGGATAGTAATTCATGGAGGAGCCGGCACATTAGAAAAAAAAGATATGACACTGGAACTTGAACAATCATACAGGGAAACAATGATTGCCGCATTAGAAGCTGCAAATAAGATACTTGAAAAAGGCG
>MFGW01000219.1:7995-8144 GCA_001780385.1 Candidatus Fischerbacteria bacterium RBG_13_37_8
ATCCAGGCTGCGATCAATATTATGGAAGATTCACCGCTGTTCAATGCGGGCAGGGGAGCAGTATTTGCCGCGAATGAAAAAAATGAGCTTGATGCATCTATTATGGAAGGCAAAACATTGCAATGCGGTGCGGTAGCGGGTGTGACGCA
>MFGW01000219.1:8187-11996 GCA_001780385.1 Candidatus Fischerbacteria bacterium RBG_13_37_8
CGTGTGCGCTTGACAAAGAAGGCAATCTTGCAGCGGGAACATCGACTGGTGGAATGACCAACAAGAAATTTGGTCGCATAGGTGATTCACCGATCATCGGTGCTGGAACGTATGCAAACAATAAAACATGTGCTGTATCATCGACCGGTCATGGCGAATATTTCATTCGTAACGTGGTCGCCTATGATATCTCTGCATTAATGGAATATCGTGGCATGTCATTGCAGGAAGCTGCGGATGCTGTCATCATGAAAAAACTTACTGCACAAGGCGGCACGGGCGGCATTGTTGCAATAGATTATGCTGGCAATATAGCAATGCCTTTCAATACCAGTGGCATGTTCCGCGGTTATATGCTCAATGGAAAAAATCCTGTCATAAAAATTTATAAAGAATAATAGCTATTCCAATCAGGAAATTTCTTTGCGAGTGGGGGAGAATTGTTCGTATTTTTTATGGTCGATGATGTCTTTGAGGAGATGAACGATTTGCCATAGTTCATGGTAGGTGTTGTAAAGTGCGACCGGGGCGAAGCGGAGGATATCGGGGAGACGGAAGTCAGGGATAACACTGGCTGTTTTGAGTGCTTCGCAGATGCGCCATGCTTCTTTGTGTTCGATGGCAACATGACCGCCGCGCCGATGGTCTTCACTTGGAGTACCAATCCTGAAATTGTATGGTTCATGGGAGAGCATTTTGTCGATGAGAAACATGAGATAAGAGGTCATTTTTAATGATTTTACCCTGATACGCTTGATACCTGCATCGAGAAGCAGAGATAGTGAGCCTTCGAGTGCGGCTGAACTGAGAATTGAGGGTGAAGATATTTGCCAACCGCCAGCGCTTTTTTCATGCTCGAAATCTATCAGCATGTCGAATTGTTTATTTTTCACGTATCCAAACCAACCTGTCAGCATTGGCATGCGTTCAAAATGCCTACGGTTGATATAAAGAAATGCTGGAGCACCCGGTCCTCCATTCATATATTTATAACTGCACCACATGGCAAAATCTACATCCCAATCATCTAAATAATGCGGAATTGCTCCGACAGAATGCGAGCAGTCAAATCCGATGATGATACCGTGTTCATGTGCTTTCCTGGTCAGATAAGGTATATCAAGGAGCTGACCACTGCGGTAGAGGACGGATGGTAGTAATGCCAGCACAACACGCTCATCCATTTGTTTCGCAATAGTATCCTCGTGCAATGTTCTCCCATCACTGCTTTGCACAAGTATTAAATGCTTTGCCGGATCAAGGTTCTTCAGCATGACCTGGCTTCTGAGTGCATAAATATCGGTAGGAAAATTTAGCTCATCGGCAATTATTCTTGTTCTCATATCTGCCGGTTGATAGAAGGTACTGACAAGTGAATGAATATTGATGGTAGTAGTACCAGTTGCTATAACTTCATTTGGTGAAGCACCGACGAATTGTGATGCCATGGCACCAAGTCGCTCCGCAAAATAAAACCATGGTTGTTGTGCTTCCAACCACCCTCGAATAACAAGCTGTTTCCATTCATTCAATACACGATTCACCACGCTTTCTGCATCCTTTGAAAGCAGACCGAGCGAATTGCCGTCCATGTAAATGATTCCCTCCGGAATATAAAACTGGTCTCGAAATCGTGCAAGTGGATCCTCACGGTCCATTCGCAGTGCACATTCTTCGCTACTGTCAAATGTATTTTCCATCTTTACTCCAAATAAACAGTGAACAGTGGGCATTAGCGTAGGGGCGAACCTTATGTTCACCCTTTCGTGGCAATCCAAGGCTTATTATCATTATGAGTCCCACCCCAGCCGAATGTAATAACCGCTGACGCACTATCATTAGAATTGTATATTGTTACGCATTTTACAAAAAATTTCAAGCTCTGGAAGGAATTATTTCATACAATTTTGCGATGCTTGATAAGAATGGAAGAACAAACACATGGCTTGCCTCTATACTGCCCCCAGCCCCCTGTTCCCTGTTTCCCGAATCCTGTTATCATCTTTAATGGTGAAAATGATTGTAAGGGTATAGTAAGCATTAGTAGGTACGCCATTTATTTTGCCAGGTTCGAAGAGCCATTGGTAGACTGCTTCTATAGCGGCACGATCTAAGACCGGGTGCACGGATTTAAGTAAATGTACATCGACGACAGTGCCGTATTTGCTGATAACTGCTTCGACAATTACTATGCCTTCGATGCGTGCATTTTCTGCTAAATCAGGATAATCAGGCTGAACTCTTTTTAGAACTACCGGTTGAATTCCTTCAATGCCGATCCGCACTGGCGGCTCTGCTTTGAGAAGGGCAACAATTGCATCACGGGTTACGGTGCCGGTTGTTTTTACTACGGCGAGTTTTGCATTTTCTGATGGGTCACCTGTTTTTGCAGTGGACTGAGGTGGTTCTTTTTTTGCGGATTCTTCAGTGCGAGCTTTGTCCTGGATATAGGAAGGTGCCACGGGTGCTGGCACGCCAGCTTGTTTTTGTGAAATTTGTTCCTGGTTTTTCATGCCATCCTGCGCATTGGAAAATTTAGAACCCATTACAGGCCATGGTTGATTTATTGATATCCAGACAGGAGGTTCATCCACATAAATAATGGGACGATTCGTGGAGAAATATACGGTGAGTAGTATGAGAGATAGATGTATGGTGATAACCACGGGGAATAATGCAAGCCTTTGCCTGTCAATGTGAAGGCCCCGTCTTGTTTCTATTCCGTCAAAAATGGAACTATGATGTATGAATAAATTGCTCGCCATGTTAACCTCGAGCGTTCTTATTCATTAGACGAGAGAAAATTGAAATGGTTGTGTTCCAAAGAATTTATTTGCCGATCTGACGCACCCTCTCCTTTGCGCCAGGAATGAATTGCGACTTGGTTGTCTTTGATAGAAACAACTTGTAATAATAAGCTGCTTTCTCATAATCTTTTTCATCATCATAGGTAACACCAATAAAATAATATGCCTCTACTTCTTTAGGATTGAGCTGAATAGTGCGAAAAAGATTTTGCCTGCTTTCCGCTGATTTATAATGCTCGAGAAGACAAATAGCAAAATTAAAATAAATATCAGCATGATCAAGGCCAGTTTTTGCTGCTTCTTCAAATAGTGCAAGCGCCTGGTCAATCTTTCCACGTGCACAGTATATATGCGCGAACAATCCTTTATTATAAGGATGATCGGGATTATGTTTATTTGCTTCTACTATTATCTCGTATGCTTGTTTAATTTCTCTTTTTGAAATGTAGATCATGGCTAAATCCACGGATGCTTTCTGAAATTTAGGATTCAGCTCAAGTACTTTAGTATATGCCTCAATTGCTTTATCGGTGGCGCCAGTAGTTTTGAAGCAATATCCAAGGTTGTACCATGTATTTGAATCTTTAGCATTAAGTGTGAGTGCTTTTTCCAATTGCACTATTGCTTCTTCACATGTTCCTTTTCGTGCTAAGGCGACGCCGGTATTTGATATAGCGCGTGCATTTTGTGGAAATTTAGCAGATGCATCTTCCCAAATTGCGATCTCGTCATTCCAGATTTGATTCCTGTAATGAGTAGCGATTGATAATGTAATGATAATAATGATGCATACGACTAAAGCAAATTTTTTTAATTTCAATGTATCTTCAAGCAGAAAAAGACAAAATACTATTGCGGCAAAAAAGCCCACCGATGGCAAATATAATCGATGTTCAAAAATGACATCGCGGATGGGAATGAATGATGATTCTATGCTCAGGAAAATAAAAAACCACAGGATTCCAAACGAGAGAAGCGGATGTTTTTTTGCAATAAGTATTG
>MFGW01000220.1:0-702 GCA_001780385.1 Candidatus Fischerbacteria bacterium RBG_13_37_8
TGCCTAATCGCATAGATTCCATACAATATTGCCCCCCGATAGAATTTCTGCCACCAAGAGATATCTCCTAATGAATCCAGTCTTAAAACCCATACATCCCCTGTTGTGAGACTAGACGAACCCACGACGATATAACCTCCATCACTGGTCTGCTGAATAGAAGAAGCCTGTTCAGTAACAGACCCAGTACTACCATAAGTCTTTTGCCAAAGAATACTTCCCGAAGGATCCAACTTAAGAATCCAGAAATCATAATCACCAGCCCCAAAGGATCTTGTACTTCCTGCTAATATGTAACCTCCATCACTAGTTTGCTGGGCTGAATAAACATGATCATCATCTGTCCCACCATAAGCACGTGCCCAAGTATCTTGTGAAAATGCGTAAACGTATACAAAAATGAGAAAACACACTGCCACTAATACAATAAGACAGATATTTTTAAAACTTCTGTTCATCTTATATAGCCCCCTATTTTAATATCTAAAAAAACACATTGAGATCACACTAATGAATTCCTTTCTAAATTATCAATCTCTAAAAAAGTATAACACTAATAACAATAAAGGTCAACTGTATTTACGTTACAATAGCATCTTTGTTTTTAATGGAACAATTACTATTATTGGTCATTGCTAAGCAGAACAAAAAAATAGCGCCAGGTAATAGCAGCACCTTTTATGTGAAGCATTCAATTATAAG
>MFGW01000220.1:935-5387 GCA_001780385.1 Candidatus Fischerbacteria bacterium RBG_13_37_8
TAGCTTGTTTATTAGCAACTCGTTAAATTTGATTATATTAATTCCACCAAGTAACAAGCCTTCCTTATATGATTCAGTAATATTTTTTATTTCTAATGCATCGTCTTTAGATATTAATTCTTTTTTCTTCGCTAATATAAATATACCATTAGTCATATGTAATAAATCATAACCAGCAATATAGATTCCGGATCTTAATGCATTCTGGTCTTCTTTTTCTTCCTGACCCGCAAAAGCATTACTAAAGTGCGAGATTAAACTTCTCTTTTCTTTATGTATTTTTATTTCCCCATTATTAATTGATATTTCTGATTTTTTGGTTTCCCAAATATTCTTTTTAGAATATACAGAATAATTATATTGTGCATTTGCTATTTTTCCTACAAATGATATTTCATGCTGAATCATGCACTGCGGCGGAAGATAATATAATCTTTCATAAAAATACTGACCTTCTTCTTTCTTAACAGCAACAAGCTCACTCAATGATGCCGGATCGTATACATCTTTAACACCCTGTATTGTGTTATTAGTAATCATACATAGATCGATAGCTAATTCCTCAGCGGGAGCACTGCCTTCATTAAATACCTCAATGACATATGTATTTTCTCCAATTAATTGATTATTTTTTCTTTTTACTTGACTTATAATATCTAATTCAAATGAGCTCTTTATTGGATTTTGTTTTGATATTAATTCTATTGGAGCAGTAAATGATACTTTTACTTTTGGTCTACCTTCTATAATTTCAGCCTTGTAAGCTTCAAGTTTTTGTTCAAAGGTATAATTTACTTTAGCTACATATTGAGTTCCATAATAATATGCAAAATATAGCAATATTCCTGATATTAATACTGGCGACCATACATATTTATAAAAGGCATCTTGCTCTATAGGCTTAACCCAAGCCCAAAACTTTTTTACCCAAATCCATAACTTTCTTAGAGGCGCCGTAAGTATAGCTATCTTCTTGTTCATAACATTTTCAACCCTTCTATTCCATAATTATACACAATGTTTATTTCTATTCAAGTAGTGTAACCTATTTCAAGACTTGCATTGCCCTCTTTCTTATTGCCATAATGATAACTTTACAGCAATGTACTTAAGTTTTATCGCTATTTCCCCTCTGCATTTGCTCATAGGAGAGATTATTCATGTACTGATTGGAAGAATAACTGAGAACTTCATAGGAAAATGATTTTTCGCCACATAGAATTATAGAGAAAGAATTTGTCAATTTCCACTAAATTCGGCAGTCCCTATCATATTGAAATTATTGTAACTTTAAGGAGCTAAACAATAGTTATTTAGTTCATTTATCCAATCTGGAATTTGGCGAAGAAATTCTAATATGAGAGCAGAAATCTGATCAATTCATTAAAAGTACATAGGTTGCTCTCTATCTTAAACTTTTTAATCAAAATGTTAAAGGTGAAGGTAATTTTATGCTGTAAAAGCTCAAAAATTACTTAAAATTATCGTCATTTGTTTAATCATAAAACGAGCTTGGGACTATGGTTAAGTCTAAAAGGCATTAGCAAAAGTTGAATGTTCAGAATTTAATTACTATTCCAAATATAAAAACATGCAGCTTTTATTTTCTTCTGTATGGCCGTTTTTAGCGCGGTACAGAAAGAGTTTTTTTAAGATGATGCATTCCCGGGCAAAAATCGCATTTTTATGAAAAGTAAGCGCCAACGCGGATTTCAATAAGCATACATAAAAAAAACAATGCAAGGAAGTAATACTGTTTTAATAAAAAAGCAAATTTAAAAGCTTTTGGATATCGAAATTGAAAATTAAGAGAATAAGATCTAAATAACAAAAGCTCTATGAGTTGAAAGGTTCATGTATGGTTTTATGATAGGTTGATCTGAAACTCTCCGTTCTGATCCTCTTACCAGATAGAATTTATCAAAAATCATTAACTATAAAAACAAAAGAGGATTGATCATACGTCGACTTATGAAAAGTTGCTAGAGGTAATGTACAATAGTCTACATAATTTATAATTGTAGATATCCAGCCATATTGACAATTAATAAATTCAATGCAAATATATATAAGTGCATTAGGAAAAATCTGAAAAGGATTCACTAAATATATACTATTTTGCTATGTACTTTATATCTTAAGAATATAAAAGAGAAAATAGCTAACGCAAGGAGGTAGCGATGGATTTATTAAAAATTAACAAAAAAGCATTTATGATGAATAATAAAAGCATTCAAATAATGATTTTCATTGTATTTATTGTTATATTGATTGCTATACCAGCTTTAGAAGTAATAGCTCAATCAACATGGGCTCATGCATATGGCGGAGTCAATAACGAGTCTGCTTATTCCATAAAGCAAACTTCGGAGGGAGGATATATCGTTGCAGGATATGCTGGATCGTTTGGAACTGGTAGCATTGATTTATGGGTACTTAAGCTTGATGCCAGCGGAGGAATAGTTTGGCAGAAAACCTATGGTGGCAGCGACAATGATGTGGTTCATTCCATTGAGCAAACTTCGGACGGCGGATATATTGTTGCAGCATATACACAGTCTTTTGGAGCTGGTAGTAGTGACTTTTGGGTACTCAAGCTAGACGCTAGCGGAGAAATAATCTGGCAGAAAACTTATGGTGAAGGTCTTCAGGATAATGCTTATTCAATAAAGCAAATTATTGACGGTGGATATATTGTTGCAGGATTCACTGATTATTTCGGAGCTGGCAACTGGGATGTGTTGATGCTCAAGCTAGATGCCAACGGAGGAATAGTCTGGCAGAAAACGTATGGTGGAAGCAATCAGGATTTTGTAGATTCAATTCAGCAAACTACTGATACCGGATATATTATTGCAGGATATACTCATTCGTTCGAAATCGGTGGTGGGGATATTTGGGTAATCAAGCTAGATGCCAGTGGAGGAATAGTTTGGCAGAGGACATATGGTCTTGGCGGTATTGATAATGCTGAATCAATTCAACAAACTACCGATGGCGGATATATTGTTGTAGGGACCACTTTATCTTTCGGAGCCGGAGCTGAAGATTTATGGGTACTAAAGCTTGATCCCAGCGGAGGAATTATTTGGCAGAAAACCTATGGTGGCAGCAGTAACGATTATGCTGAATCAATTCAACAAACTACCGATGGCGGATATATTGTTGTAGGGACCACTTTATCTTTCGGAGCCGGAAATTATGATTTTTGGGTACTCAAGCTTGATGCTAGCGGAGAAATAATCTGGCAAAATACTTATGGTGGAGCAGGTTGGGATGAAGCAAATGCAGTACATCAAACATCCGATGAGGGTTATCTTGTTGCAGGAGGGACGGATTCTTTTGGCTCTGGTAATAGTGATCTGTGGGTATTAAAATTGGATTCATTCGGAAACATGGATACTACATGCACATTTATTATTGATACTAGTATTATGCCAATTAACTCATCTGCTATGGCGACCGACACAACTATTAGTCCTGCGGTTTCTTCTGCTATTATAGCTAACACTGGCGTTTCAGCTGTTGATTCTTATGGGACTGATATTCTTATTTGTTCTACTGCACTCTCTCTTCCTGGTGGTGTACCGGATAATGATAATTATGCCGGTGTTCCTCTTACAATGCTTAAGTCAGGCTCCGATCTGTATTTAAGCTGGGGATCTCCTAGTGGAACCTGTATAACTCAGGACTATAGTATTTATAGAGGAACTTTGCCTTGGACTGGCTATAATTATTCACCAGAAGTATGCACAACTAGTGGCGAAACATTTGCCATAATTCCTGCTGATTCTGATAGCTATTATTACATAATAGCTGCGCAAAATGGAGGTAACGAAGGCTCCTATGGCTTAGATTCTTCAAATGAACAAAGGCCGGCTTCTTCCGCATCATGTCTCCCACAGCAAATCGGATCGTGTAATTGATTATATTTATGCATATTAGGGAATGCTTGAATGTAAACATTATTTCGCAATAGGCGGGGGAGAGCTATTATTTGAATGCGAAGGAATATATTTACCAACTTAAATTTTATACAGGAGGTTAATTTATGGCAAAGAAAAAATCTCTTAGCCTTATTGGCACTACCGGTGAATATTATGTTTGTGCTGAATTAGGTAAGCGCAATATATTAGCCTTGCCAGCTCCTAAAAATAATCCTTTATTTGATGTGATAGCAATTTATGGTAGCACTTCAAGTTAAAACAATGTCTTTAGATAATGTGCAAGGATGGAAATTAAGCAAAAGCATTTGCGTCAGGCAAAACAATAATCATTTATTTGTCATTTTAGTGGATTTAAAGAAAGATCATGTGGATTATTATATTTACCATTATGATGCCTTATCAGAAAAAGTTGAAAGAACTTATAATAAATATTTAAGTCAATTAAAAAAAGATGGCTCACGCAGGAGAGACATTGATTTTAGATGGTATGACTATGCTGTTTTTG
>MFGW01000220.1:5506-7266 GCA_001780385.1 Candidatus Fischerbacteria bacterium RBG_13_37_8
AAAAGATTGTTATTGATGTTTTCATTGGGGCAAGGGATAGTCTTGAAATTCTTCAAATTCTATCTTAGAATCAGTGCACATTGATATTTTGATTTTCTTAATTATTGCAGTAAATTGGATTGGTTCAATATTTAATTAAAATTATAATTTACATGTTGGTGCCTTTGGATATTTTTGACAATGTCCTTATTTTGATGATAATAACTAAAAACTGAGGTTGCTTGGCTATAGAAATTTTAAGGAGATAGCAACAATGCATAAATTTTGCAAGACGTACAATGTAAATCAGACGCTTTATCCAAACCTATTTTCAATCTTAAAATCTTTGCCTGATAAATGGATTTTTTCAGATAAACATAATCCAGTATTAAAACATCCAGGCGCAATACTTAATAGAGCGGCTAATGAGATAGTACAAAGCTTTTCAAAAGTATTGAAGGCTCTAAAAATGATTTCAATTACTGATGGATCTAACGACATGATTGATGGGACAAATAATCTGTTAGGTGAAATGACCAATCTATTTGGACATTTTGATAGTTTTCAAGATGAGAATTATATAATTTTAAAAACTCTTTCTCCAATCCCAGAGATAGATAAAGCTCCAGGAGAGAAATGGCTAAGTAAGTGGCTAAGTAAAAATGGATATAAGTGTGGCTCAGATTATTTAAATAGAACCAGCAATATTCAAAAATTAATAGATTGCTTCTCAAATAGATTAAAACATGCTAATCAAAGATTAAATTTTGTATGCGCTGAAACACAAGTAATAAAAATCTACGGTTTTTTTATTGAAGAATTAAAAGGCATGGAAATCTCTGGCATTTATCAACCAATCCCAAAAGAACAATTTAATGTTACTATTGCTATTTCATTTAATTCTATTTTAAAGATATTATTGCTATGTTTCTATGAATTATGTGATAGCTTAGAAAAAACTATTAAAAAACACATTAAAAATTTATACTCTGAATATTTTGTAAGGAATAAAATAGTAAAGCATAATGATGATTTCTTTTCAATTATTGATATGATTGCTGGTATTGAGGAATACTTTTATCCTTATGAATATAAAAAATTTTGCAGAATTATTAAAAAAGAAAAAGCATATATTATCAGTTATCCTAATAGTAAAAAAATACCATATTCTACCCAATTAAAGGTGAGCGCAACATATAAAGGAGATGGATACACTCAAAATTTTAATCTGCCATTTTTTGGTTAATATTCAATAAATGATGAACAGATCTTATTAATTATTATTTCTTCTTTCAAATATTATGAATTAAAATCAAATTTGAATTCCACTCATAAATTATCCATTCTTTTCCCACAAGGAGTTAAAACAGTCATTAAGTTCAATTTTAATTTAGTAAAGCTTTTATGTGAAAAAGCACAATTGCTTTAAATATGCAATAATCAATACTGAAAACTTATGTATCAGCATCCATAAGAGAAACTATTGATTGAGGCATGAGTTTTTCCCAATTTTATTGAAACCATCGCAAGTTATTTTGAACATCCCAGGCGTCATGAAAAGAGTCATTTACAGGTAGGCTCGATTAATTCAAGCAGCAGAAAATCATTAATTTTTTTACCGATGAGAGATTTGAGTTCATTAGGTTCCTGCTGTATGACAATATTGTCCTTCTCAGAATAGGGGTGGTTGTTTGCTGCTAGTTTTAGTTTTTTTGGTTTTGGAAAATTTTTTTTTGATCGGCCTTGATTGAGCCTCGGCAATTTCTTTGGCGTGGATTTCG
>MFGW01000220.1:7277-8066 GCA_001780385.1 Candidatus Fischerbacteria bacterium RBG_13_37_8
CAGGAGCCGTTTCAAGATTTCGCGCCGTGCATCCGGGGAAATTGTGTAGCGAATGTTGTCGTTCTCTGGCTGAAAATCCACTTCGTAAAAATCATGAGCAAGGTTAATATCTGTCCAGCCATAGGTTTTAAGGACAGCTTCATCAATCTCCTTATGCAAGCGTCGAAGTTCATAAATGCCTTCAACCGCTTCATTGTAAAAGCAAGTATTGCCTGCTTTTTTAAGATGTCTCCAGAGATTTAATGTTTCCTTACCATACTTCTTTTCGATCTCTTTTTCTTGCAACTCATCATCAATAATTTCCAACTGCTTATTGTGGAACTGATTGTACGTTTTTGTTAAGCCAAGCTGCATTTTGAGCATTAGTCGTTTACGGTGATCATGATATAACTTGCCTGTTATTTCAATGTCAATATCCGCGCTAAAATTTTCAGGGAACGGGAATGTTTCAAAAATTTTTGTAGGTGTATAACTAAGACGAGACTCTAAAGTTGTGCAGTATTTCCATGCCCAAATATAATGTATATTTGATTGAAGAATAGCAAAATATCTTATATTATCAAACGCAAAAACAATTAGCTTAGCATCTAATATTTTATCATTTCTTGTAAAATCAAAAGCAACGGGTTTTGTAACTTGCGCAATGATTAAAACACGTTCTAATTGTGCAATTGTGCGATAGAGTTCATGACGAATTCTCAAAAATTGCCACCAATATTTAGCTCCTCTATCTCCAGTTTGTTGTAGCCTATCTGTCTTCACTAGCCTTTCTACAATATCTAAACAGTC
>MFGW01000220.1:8088-8382 GCA_001780385.1 Candidatus Fischerbacteria bacterium RBG_13_37_8
CCTGTATAAATTGGAGATGCGTAGACTCCTTCTTTCAAGATAGCTTGTTGATCTTCTTCGTTATAACTGTCCCATTCTTCCTTCTTTATTATGCCAAGGGGCCAGTCAAAGAAGTTAATCACCCAACGGCTTGGTGATTGATCCGGATTCGTATTTAAGTCCTCGCCATTAAGGTAAGGAAAGAGTACATCTTTATTTTTAGGGTTTTTTTCAATAAGTCTTATGACTTCATGCGGTTCGAGTACAAATCCTTTGCCAAGCACAATGGAACCTTGAAAGCTTTTATCTTTATTC
>MFGW01000220.1:8417-8712 GCA_001780385.1 Candidatus Fischerbacteria bacterium RBG_13_37_8
ATCATCAAGATAAGCTGAAATATGCTTGACAACCTTATCGCCTAAAACGCATTGTTGCTTCCATTTGCCCTTGAAAATGTTTATCAATGACACTTCTACAGCAGCAAGTCCGGGCCATTTCATTGAACGAACAGCAGAATTAATAGTGCCGCCTTGCGATAATATTATTTCAAGTCCGCCTTCGCGCGCGCTTCCCTGTGCTACAGTATTGGTGGAAATGAGCGCGAGAAAGCCGCCCGATTTAATAATGGAAAAAATTCTTCTGAAAAAGTAAGTAACAAGATCACAACTTCCA
>MFGW01000221.1:0-126 GCA_001780385.1 Candidatus Fischerbacteria bacterium RBG_13_37_8
TTTCTTTGCTTGATAAGGATGAGTTGAAACTGCCCATCCTGTAAGCCAACACCACTGGTAATCATTCTCGTCCTTATAATAATATGTCCCTGAGCAATCCACAGATCCTGGATCTTGAATTCCTGT
>MFGW01000221.1:172-6052 GCA_001780385.1 Candidatus Fischerbacteria bacterium RBG_13_37_8
CATTGATATTCAGCAGCGGATCCTACTGGCGGATATCCTACCTCAATACAACCAACAGCAGGATTGTAGTTTGAACATATTGTAACATATTCAACGAGAACAGCATCATTGCTAAAAACAACATTTTTGCAATTCCTATATCCACCAGATCTTGCATTGTAAGGTTTTTCCGCTATCAGTGAGATGATGCTTCTCCATCCGCTCGAAAAATCATAAATCTCACCACATATTGAACAATCATCTTCAACATCAAAGCATTGTCTCATGCTCATATTTATCCACGATTCTCCTGGCGACCATGTACCAGAAGGTACCCAAGCAGTCCAAACTGTACTAGCAGTAACCGCTTGAGCCCAAAACGCTACTCCATATTTTAAGGGGGGAATATGGTTACCTTCATAAGGTCCCTGAAAGAACACATCGCTCCCAGAGCTTACATTCCAATTACAAGATCCTGAAGGATGGCAGCCATTAGCTCTTACTATGGGCGTATACTCGCATTCTGGTTCATTATTCCAGCCTCCTGCTTCTGTAGGAAGCCAAGCATAGTATTTTGTCGCTAAAGTATTGCAACTCGGATCAATATTATGAGCAGTAGCTCCACATCCATATTGGCTCCCTGGATCTGCCCACCAACAGCTTGACCAATGTGCAAAATGCCAATACATCGGATCTCCCATATCAACAGCTAAGACCGTAAATGACATTGACAGAAATAATAACAAAATAGATATCCTGATTAACATAAGAACCTCCTTTTCGCTTTAAGGACAACTTGTTCTCACTATAGTTACTGTTCTTCCAAGACGACCATCACATGAATCGCACGTGCTCGGATCAGTTGAACAAGTATAACAGGATGGCGGACCAAACTGAAATGTAATACCGCTCCCCTCACTCTGCGCATTTATCGCTATTGTGTGCTGCGCCTTCGTAAGCTCTACATATGCTGATAATGTCACCTGAATCCATTGGTTTAAACCCACCGTCGGAATATAACTCCTCGCCAATTCAGTCGTATCTGAATTCAATGTAATTATCCCGGAACCAGTACCGGCTGTTCTCGTAAGCCATACTGTCGCTACTACATGGTATGTACCTCCTGAAAAACTAATCTGCTTGCTAAATATCGTAGTCGCAGTTTGAGAAACCGAGCATGAACAATTATTCTTTAAATTGTAACTATCCGCATTCAACAAACCAGCATTCAGCATCAGCAAACATGCTACTATTAAAATAAACATTGAACTAAAACCTTTAATAAACATTTTTTAACCTCCTAATTTTTTCAAGAAATTTCATTCTTCACCAGATACAAAAATATCTTCATTTCATTTTTTCAGCTGAGCAGTTCTGTTTAGTCAATTCCCTTCTATATATTTCCAAATCATTTCATTAAAACATAAATTTTTCCTGATGTCAAGCAATTTTTCATTTATAAATTGTGTAACTTTTTGGTATTTTACAAAGAAGTAGCGCGAGGATGAGAAACATAGAGGGATTCTTGTTTACTACATATAACTATTGAGAGGCAATGCTTAATATCTACCCCTAAACAGCACTTATTAAACGCTATCTTTGAAAGAAGGTGAGTGGTTATAAAATAATTTCTTGACAAATAATTAAAATGGTGATAGATTCGAATATGATTGGTCGATAATTACTAAGAGAAGCAATAGCTTTATTGATTACGGAGCTTAGATTGCTATTTCTAAATATTCGTTAGAAAGGAAAAAAACTTTTGGAGGTTTAAAATGTTTCAAAAATACCCATTATTATTTATTTTGCGTATCACGGTTGTGCTTTTTGTGTTGAGCAGTTCATTTGTAGATGCAGACAGTTATCAATTGATTTCCAATGATGCTGTTACGGTTGGAATAGATAGCTCTAGTTGTACCACTAATGAGATTTCGACGCTTTTGAGTGAGGCAAAGAATCTTTCTGGAGGAACGTATTCTATTATAGCAACGATGTATTTTCAGGGTAGTGGAATACATTCTGGATGGATTAGGCTTAAGATTGATGATGAAATTTTAGGTTTTAGGTGGTTGCCATCAACGATCACAAATGGTTGGCAAGAGATTACGATTTCAAATTATATCAGTTTAGCTAAGGCGTCTCATACTGTAAAAATTGAAGCATGTTCATGGGGTACACAAGTAGTATTTGGTGCGTGTTTAGAAGGCAATTGTAATCCTGGATTAGGCAGGCAGGTAACAATAGTAAGGACCAGTTGTCCATAATAATTATTATGTGATGAGGAGTTAAAAATGAGAAACAAAACTATTTTATTGATATTGCTTTTTGCTGCATGCAATGCATTAGCTATTGATATGGGAGATCCTATGTATTTTCATTTTCCACATTGGTCTAGCTGTTGGTTGGCAGATCCAGGAAGCGATTATAGCTGTGGAACTACAGCGCATCATATAAATGCAAATTGTACAAGTTTAGGTTATATTCCGTGGGCTTGGGTACCCACGGAAGCAGGTGATTGGGACAATGAGCCGGAATGTGAATATACTCCTATAATAAGAGCTACAGGTTGCTATCCTACTGTTTCTTGCAACGTGTATGCATGCAGTGGCGGTGATGTTTTCTTTAGAGGACCTTTTGAAGGTAATACAATACCGCACTTAAAGTACGGAGTTGCACCTACTTGTCAGGCGAACACAGCATGTACTGTCTGGACAATTTGGCTCCCCTCTGGAGCATGGTCAGTAGGTGAATCATGGTTAAATATGAGTTACAGGCAAAGCTTTGTGAACAATTGTAACACGCATAACGAAACATGTGATTTTTCAAGTGGACTTATTAATGTTATTTCGCTCATAGCAGAAAAGCCTTACTACGTAAGATCTGGTGGATTTAGAAATTGCATGAATGTATCTTTTGAGAATGATGCCATATTAGTGGAAAACGTTGCAATATGTTCAAAATACAATCCTGCTGTTGGTTGTATTGAGGTAGGATATCCGCCAGTAGGATCCGCTGCTGAATATCAATGGTTTGTAAAAAATGAAGGCTTAGCTCAACTCAGAATCTGGACTTTTACAGGTATTAAATATCCTGGATCTGTAGATTGCTCAGGGACATCTTATTATAAGGACGAGAATGATTACCAATGGTGTTGGCTTACAGGATGGGCAGTTTCAACTCATCCTTATCAAGCTAAGAAACCCTCAGTTCTTGAAACTGGTACATGCTGCTGGTGGGGTGAAGCTTTAAATCCTGATAGTTGCCCATCAAGTTCTACGGGACCAATTCAAACATGGGATCCTGCTGAGGGACATAGAACTGATTTTTGCGTTTTGTATTTTGATCCAATCGAAACGAATATCTGAAATAAAATATAAATAGAAATATAAAAGATGGTTTAATAACAAGAAAGGAGGTGGTTTATTTTGCTTTTTAGCGCAGGAATTGCCATATAAGCATTAGAAAGGAAAACAACTTTGGAGGTTTAAAATGTTTCAAAAATACCCATTATTATTTATTTTGCGTATCACGGTCGTGCTTTTCGTGTCGAGCAGTTCATTTGTAGATGCAGACAGTTATCAATTGATTTCCAATGATGCTATTATCGTTGGACAGGATAGTGCTAATTGTGATGAACAGGAGATTTCGACGCTTTTGAGTGAGGCGAAGAATTTTTCTGGAGGAACGTATTCTATTATAGCGACGATGTATTTTCAGGGTAGTGGAATACATTCTGGATGGATTAGGCTTAAGATTGACGATGAAATTTTAGCTGTTAGATGGCTACCGTCAACAATAACAAATGGTTGGCAAGAGATTACGATTTCAAATTATATCAGTTTAGATAAGGCATCTCATACTGTAAAAATTGAAGCATGTTCATGGGGTACACAAGTAGTATTTGGTGCGTGTTTAGAAGGCAATTGTAATCCTGGATTAGGCAGGCAGGTAACAATAGTAAGGACCAGTTGTCCATAATAATTATTATGTGATGAGGAGTTAAAAATGAGAAACAAAACTATTTTATTGCTATTGCTTTTTGCTGCATGCAATGCATTAGCTCTTGACATGGGAGATCCCTTGCGTTTTCAACATGCTTCTGATTCCATATGTAACGCAGGTACATTGATAATCCATAATTCAAAACTTGAGTAACAATATACAAATATCAGACTTAAAACATATGCAGTCCGCTGTGTCAAAGAAACGAATATGAAGAGATATGAACTTTCCTAAAGAGCAATTTGGGAGAAAACAGCGACTGAAAGCGCCATGAAAAATTGCGAGCAGACTCTTGTGAGCACAATCTAATATTTATAAATCATTTAGAATAATTAGTTGCATTAACTCTCAGCGATGCAACTATTATATTTATGAAAATTTAAAAATAGGAGGTATGTACCATGAACAGAAACATCATGCTAATCAGTACTTTGGTTCTTTTCTACATTTTGACATCAGGATATTCTTATGCTGTCTGCACCCAGCAGCCTAACGGGACAATTGATCCAATGGTAGACTGTGTATGGCCAAGAGCAGCATGTGATGGAGCAACTGATGATAGTGCAGTTTTTGCAGATGCAATGAACATATTAAATGCTAATGGTGGCACACTTAAAGTTCCAGCACGCACTTGCCTTGTAAATACTACGCTCGATATTACTCGCACCCAAGGCAGCATATCAATTCATTGCGCAGGTCCTGATTATAGTTGCATGCTTACAACAACTTCACCAGATATTCCTCAGATCAAAGCAACATCAGCCTACCCCGGCGTAAGGAGAATAAGCATAAGGGGCTTGGTATTCTATCGAGAGGTAACACCAACAATCGGTGGAGATGCAATTGATTTCAGTGGATGGGTAGACGACAGTGATATAGTAAATGTTATAGTTTACGGAGGATACAATGGCATTGTTTTAGGTCCTTGCAGCCTATCACGGGCACGCAACTTGTTGGTCGTCAATGCAATAATTGATAACATAGTAATAAAACCTAACGCAGGTACACCTGGGAACACTCTTGCATGGGATTTAGACAGTGTTGGTGTTGGTGGTGCAGGTAGATTTGGTATTTATGTGACAAGCGAGGGCACAAATGATGAAAGAGTGATTCTCGGAGATTGGCACATTATTCAGGCATGGCTTAACGTTCAATCCGCAGTTAGTATTCAAGGTGTTCCGGGACATTCAATAAATGATATTCGAATTGACAAGAGTTGGTTCTGCTGCAGCTTGAACGATAATTGGATGATTTATATTAATTCCCAAGGTGGAAGACATAACCGTATACAGAATAGTACAATCGAAACATTTTACCCCTATTCTGTGCAATATGGAATTGGTTTGGACGAGAGCAATGTTGATTTTACTATTTCTGATACTAAAATTGATGGCATGTACAGATCAGGCATTATTTCATATGCACAACACCTGAAGCTTGATGGTATCATGGTCACTCGTAATGGTTGGGGTGTCTATCCTTACGAGCATGGAGTAGAAATTGGCGCAGGAGAAGTGAACATCTCAGGATTGACAGCAAAAGACAACTATGGAGATGGAATCAGAATAAACGGAGGGACAGTAGTTATCTCATCTATTTGGTCAACTGGAAACGGCGGTTATGGATTGAAAACAGCAGTTGATGATATATATATATCTGGTGGAGTTCTATTGCCAAATACGGCAGGCGCACTCTATTCGCCTGCATATGTTAATTCAAAAATATGCGCTGTCAAAGGAGTATCTAATAAATGCAAATAAATATATGAAGTAAAAATATTTCGCTACGCTGAAGGTCACAATATTAATAGATATACACTTTGCTATAATAATAGTCTGCTTTCAAGAATACTATGAGATAGTAATTAGCTCCGCAAAAATTAGCTTCATTTTGAAAATA
>MFGW01000222.1:0-2476 GCA_001780385.1 Candidatus Fischerbacteria bacterium RBG_13_37_8
TCCTCTATTGCCTGATGAGTGGCACCTGTGCATCCAGAGAGCAGTCCTGTATATGCACCGATTATCTTTACATTTAAATTGGGATAAGCAACGGATATTGTAATCTGATCATAAGTTCTTTTTGTGGCAAAAACTGCAAATGTGGATACAAATGGAATTTTACCCATTAGTGCCAGACCTGCCGCAACACCCATCATATTCTGCTCGGCAATCCCCATCTGAAAGAATCTATCAGGATATTCCTTTGCAAAAAAAGAGGTTCTTGTGGAACTGGCAAGATCAGCATCCAATACCACTATATCTTTATTCTCACCTCCAAGCTCTAAAAGGGCCTGACCAAAAGCATCTCTGATTGCTGTCATAACTTCACCATTATTCCAATTCACTGAGAGCACGACAAAGTTCTTCATTTGAGGGAGTCTTGCCGTGCCATTCACATTTACCTTCCATAAATGAACAACCCTTACCTTTTACTGTATTTGCGAGAATAATTGTCGGTTTCCCTTTAAAAGCACGAGCTTGATCAAATGAATTAATTATTTCTTTTATGCTGTGACCATCTATCTCAATTACATTCCAACCAAATGCCACCCATTTTTCCTTTACCGGGGCAACTTCCATTATTGCAGAAACAGGCCCCATTAGCTGAACCCCGTTATAGTCAAGAATTGCAGTCAGGCTATCTACTTTATAGTGAGCTGCGCTCATCGCTGCTTCCCAGATTTGCCCCTCCTGTATTTCCCCGTCACCCAGGAGAACATAAATTTGTAAGTCTTTTTTATCCAGCCGAGCTCCAAGCGCCATTCCTATTGCTATGGAAAGTCCCTGTCCCAATGCACCGGTTGAAGCTTCTATTCCTGGCAGTTTTCGCATATCAGGATGGACCTGGAGCCTGCTATTAATGCGTCCGAATGTGGAAAGCAAATCAGTACTAAAAAAACCTCTCTCTGCTAAAGTCGAATACAATGCACTTGATGCATGGCCCTTTGATAGAATAAACCTGTCTCGATCTTCCCAGTTCGGGTTATCCGGGTCTATTCTGAGCGTATGAAAATACAATACGGTAAGAATATCTACGGCAGACAATGACCCGCCCGGATGGCCAACCCCTGCGTCATGTATAACTTTAACGACATGTCGGCGAATAATTTTTGCTCTTTCTTCCAAATCTTGTATTAAATCCTTATTATTATTCATTAATGATCCTTACTCTCACGCAAAAATAAATCAAAAAAATCTTTTGTCTGCACCGCAGCCTCATGATCACTTGGTTTTGGCAGTATTTCAAAACCTATAAATCCTTCATAGCCAATTTCATTTAAAGTGGATACAATACTCTTGAAGTTTATATGTCCCCAGCCTGGAGCAAGTCTATTGCTATCAGCAAGATGTATATATTTAATACAGCCCTTTGCCTTTCTGAAACTTTCTTCGATTGACCTCTCCTCAATATTCATATGATAGGTATCCAGTAAGATTTTCAAGTTTTCAGATTTAATCTCATCGATCAGATTTAAGGCTTGGGTCACATCATTAATTAGCATTGTTTCGTATCGATTTATTGGTTCAAGTAGCAAAACGACATTCTTTTTTTCCGCATATGGGATTATTTCGTTAAGTGACTTTTTAAAATTTTCCATAAATCGGGGCAAGTCAGACTTTTGAGAATCGTAACCCGCTCCACGTATTCCTCCAATTATTATAACAGCCTTAAGACTCGAAGCTAAATCAATATTAGCAGCCATTCTACTAATGCAGGATTTTCTTCTCCCTTCATTTAGATCGCTCAAACTAATATGGTCATTGTAATAGGATTGCCCTGTGGCTATTGTTGAAATTGCTAATCCGTAATTTGAAGCAGTCTTTATAGTATCTTTAATAATTTTCTCATTTGGATCTTTAATACTTAGTTCTATTGCATCGAATCCAAGATCAGCTATTATCGGAATTCCGTCTTCTAATTTTCCTGCAAACAAGACTGGATCAAAACCAGTCTTTATTGGCGATACTGAAATAGATTTTTTAAAAATCATTTTAATAATTTCTACTCATTCTTAGACTGTGAAAACTACTTTAAGAGCGTCAGGCTCATATGCTTTTTTTAAGGCTTCTTTTGCTTGATCCAATTTAAAACGATGTGTTATCAGCTTATGGAAGGGAAACTGGTTGCGGTATCGGATCATCATATCAATGTGCTGATAATATGCATCCAGTGGATGGTTTGTATTACCTATAAAGAGAACATTCTTTGCTGCCAAATGTCTGTGCACATTTAACGAAACATTACCTGTATCGACAAAATTACCGGTCTCACAGTATGTACCGCCTCGCCTGAGCATCCTGAGTCCGACATCGAGTACCTCAGGTCTCCCTACAGCTTCAACAACCACGTCCGCACCTCTTCCTTCTGTTTCATTCCTGATTATCTTGACAAGTTCATCGTTGCTGATCTTTGAAACATTTATCCCTATGTCTG
>MFGW01000222.1:2572-2767 GCA_001780385.1 Candidatus Fischerbacteria bacterium RBG_13_37_8
AGCCGCCCGTTAAATATGGAAATTTATTGCTTGGGTATGTCATACCGACACCCTGATGGTTTTTGCAAAAAGGATAAGCATGAATTCTTCTGCAGTACCAGCAATGACCGCAGATTATGTTGGGGGCATTTGTTATCCTGTCCCCGATTTTCAATTCCTTACCAGAATATTCTATTGCGCTGCCCTTACCATTCA
>MFGW01000222.1:2821-3472 GCA_001780385.1 Candidatus Fischerbacteria bacterium RBG_13_37_8
CCTGTTCAGCTTCTGTGCCTCCATAAAGAGTCACATCACCATCGAATGCATGTTTATCCGTACCGCATATGCCCGACATCTCCATTTTTATAATCATTGCTCCCGGCTCAAGATGGTCGGGGTATGGTAGAAATTGAGTTTCAACTTGCCCGGGACCCGTCATTACAACAGCTTTTACTTTCTCTGGTCTATTCATTTATGTTTTCCTTTATCGCCTTTCAATATATTTGGACAATTTGAAATTTTAGGTGGGATAACCCAAAGTATATATATGTTTCCCTCCATTTAGAGGACCCTTAATTACATCTTCAATTAATTCCCTGTCCCGCATCGTCATTGCTTCAATGGGTGGTAGCTTCCCGGCAGGATACATTTCCAAAATATCCTTAATAAGCTTTTCAATATAATCCATAATCGCATTTAATCCCGGTCTTGCCTTTTCCGGATCAGATAGAGTTGCATCACCGACAACTCCTTCCGGGGTGGATACTACTTCAATTGCAGAGGCTCCAACCTGCTGCCAGAACGGGATTGGCAGATCATATGCACTTCCGGACTTATCTATGTGTCCATCTGGGAATATTTTCATTGGATTTGTTTTAACGGCATGCTCCATCTTTATCATTTCAGGAAAGAGCATTTGAGAAAATG
>MFGW01000222.1:3563-3679 GCA_001780385.1 Candidatus Fischerbacteria bacterium RBG_13_37_8
GTTTACATTAACAAGAATGCAGGGAACCTGGTATTTCTTTGCAAATTGATGCATGGCAAGCGGGATTACATAGTCCTGACCATGACCGTTTAACAAAATTTGCTTTCGAAATCCCG
>MFGW01000222.1:3845-4014 GCA_001780385.1 Candidatus Fischerbacteria bacterium RBG_13_37_8
ATCTGCCTCCAACTTATATAATTTACAATATTGTCCCTAATTATTTTAATCGCAGCACAAAAGCGCATTTAAAACCGATTGCGCAAACGTTTTCTATTATAAATGCAGCAACTTTAATTGTCAATGAATTAAATCATTTGAATTTTAATTCCAATCATTTTAATTAATA
>MFGW01000222.1:4207-4406 GCA_001780385.1 Candidatus Fischerbacteria bacterium RBG_13_37_8
GTGAACACAATAGCTGCGCCGATGACACCTGCAATGGGCTCAACAACGGCAGAAAGCTGTCCATACCAGAAACTCTTAAGACATGACATTCCTTCACGTCGAAGAGGTGCAGATATAGCCAACCCTTCAGGAAAATTTTGTAAGCCTATTCCGATTGCAAGTGCAATGGCGCCGGTGATGTTAGCTTCCGCAAAACCGG
>MFGW01000222.1:4465-4640 GCA_001780385.1 Candidatus Fischerbacteria bacterium RBG_13_37_8
ATGCTCGCTGCGATCATTATTCCACCTGCAAACCCAAGCATTAAATCCAGTGTTTTTCTATTAATGCTCCTGCTGATAAAAATAACCGCTGCGCCAAGCGCGGTTACAAACCATGTGAATGAAGTGGCGACAAGAGCCTGAACTACCGGGGGAAGACCAATTAAAAAACTGACCA
>MFGW01000222.1:4666-5034 GCA_001780385.1 Candidatus Fischerbacteria bacterium RBG_13_37_8
GAAACCGGTTCTCCTTTCAGGCTCAAGGACTTCAGCTGTTTAAGGGAGTTATCATATACAGCCCTGACTCCCTCATTGACCTGGTAGCATTCCCCTTCTCCGCCCCTGTTATCAGGCCTCATAAAGTGGTTGAATATCCGCTTTAACTGCTCACCTGTTACAGTAAACCTGGTTAAAGTATCATTGTACGGAAAACATGAAATGAAATTGCCAAGCGTTACAAATGGACCTAATTCCTTGACCCTTACAGAACCGCTGCCAAGGAACATCACATCAGCGTTTGCACACTGTGCAAAAGCATCCGCTACAAGATTACCGAGGGATGTTTCTTCTTCTCTTACCGGATGAGTCAACTTTTCGGAGAACTT
>MFGW01000222.1:5442-5564 GCA_001780385.1 Candidatus Fischerbacteria bacterium RBG_13_37_8
GATGAAGCTGCCCACATCTCTATCCATGGAGATAGTGTCCATCACCTTTTCGGTTATTATGCCCGTAAACAGGATGTCAAAACCCGCTTTATTGATGATCACATAAGGTATCATTAATCGTT
>MFGW01000222.1:5807-5891 GCA_001780385.1 Candidatus Fischerbacteria bacterium RBG_13_37_8
TGATGTAGCCTGACAACAATGCAAGCCCACCGATTAACTTCCCTTCCTCTCCCCTTGATTCTGCAAGGAAATCTCCATGCATAT
>MFGW01000223.1:0-4508 GCA_001780385.1 Candidatus Fischerbacteria bacterium RBG_13_37_8
TTATTAGATTCGGCGATTGCATGAAAATCTGTTATTATATCGTCTGACATTATATTAGTTTGCACAGTTTCCAAATATTCTTTTGCTTCATGTACCCGGCCAATATCAAAAAGAAATTTTGCATGCCCGCATTTCATGACTTCCTTCACTGAAGGCGGTGCTTTATCTATTGCTGCAATATGCAGTCTGATTAGATCATTTACTGAATACATCTGTCGCAAATTAAAGTTAATAATACTTTCAGGCAACGCCTTTACGTTCTTGAAGATCGCGCTCGCCCCAAATATATATTCTTCTAATTCAAAATAGTCTTTGAACATCTCCATAACAATATGTATCCAGTATTGATCAAAATAAACATAATCTTGCTGTATTATCACACTTTTGCCGGGTATAAGAAAAGGAAAAAAAATTTTCACAACATGATCATTGAGTTCCCATGATTTAGCAATATCAATAAACAATATTTCTATCACGCCCTCATTCCAGTTCATACTTAACAAATCACCCGGACAAACAGTAATGTAGCTAATATAATCGCTTATTACATCTAAATAGTCAGGGAATATCGTATTGACATAATAATTATGAATGCAGAAAAAGTCATAACGCAAAAATATGTCAAAGGAATATATTTGACCATTAGGATTTGCTTTAACATTTTCATTATTTACCAAACCACGTGCTAAAGAATAAGTTGTCAGTCCATAGTAAGGTCCCAAATCTATAATCATCCCCTCACCACTATATCTTTGCTTTGTACAATAATACAGGTAAGTCAATTCATAAGGTGTCAACATTGAAATAATGTTTCTTTCCTGTCCATTTATTTTCTTGATATGATACTGTTGCCACGCTGAATTTCGAATACCTGTTTCATTATAAGTAATATACTCAGGAATAAGTTGGCGCCACATAATACTACTCCTTTATTTACTGTATTAATTCGAGATACCACTTTCAATGAAGGATTATTATAGAAAATAAATCAGAGAACTTCAACCGGACGAATTTTCTAAACTTAATATTTCTAATAAAATAGCCTTCTTTTATTCAGCAGACACATACGTTTTATTTGCCTAATTCATGATATTCATCCAGTTCAATTGAAATTCTTCAATTTATTAGCTATAATCACGCCTCTATCAAATATAGATTCCGATTTAACATTATATTTATTAGTTTTTTCTGATAATTGTGATGGAAAAAAAATTACAACCTAAAAGTAACATTCTTTTAAACGGCAGCTCTAATAAAAAGCAGAACCAGTTTGCAAACATTAATTCTCCTGATTGCTCCATCGAACATCAGCAAATGAGTCACTCGGAAAAACTCACATTATCAGCTCTTCTGCATCAGCATGAGCCAGTGTGCAGTATTGTTATAGGAAAAGATAAGGGAAATATACTGCCTTTGATAGCTCATTATTCGAAAGTGGCATTTTCTCTTTGTAGAGACTCGCTTATAGAAGAAAAATTCAATCATTTGAAAAACACCCGTTTTCTAAATGGACCTATAACCTTGGTTCTCCCTGCATTGCTGCAAGAATTGACAGCGAATAATATCCCGGTTGATTTAATATTGATCAATGATAACTATTCCGCAGAAGAAATGAAGAACAATCTCAATATTATCTTATCTTATCAACCGATGAAACAATTGTTCATATTAATCCATAACAGCTTCAATCCTGACTGCCGAAAAGGTATCCAGGAAACTGATTGGAAAAAATCTCCATTCCTGGACTTTGTTGATCTCGATTTTATACCAGGGAGGATGATTGCCGATGAAAGCCCTCCTCGTAAACAACTTTTTGGTGGATTATGTTTAGCCTGCTTGTCACCCTCTCCCCAAAATAAAGAGGTAAAAATCCAGACGCCTGCAGACAATATGTTCAACTACTTGAATAGCTCAGAGATCGAAGTTCCTGGTTGCGATTATCTTAATTTAATACAATAATGTTGCATTTTTTTATGCTGCAATCTTCAAATTACCTTTGATTGTCTTCAACAATTTACCTATACCGCCTTTAATGCGAGCAGCCTCTGCAATATAAGCCATATCATCTTCTAAAGCAATAAGAGAAAGTCTGTAGATCATCTCAGTGGTTCGAGCTTTTCCAATTTCTTTCCTTTTGGCTTTCGAGCGAGTTTTTTCTAAGAGGCATTTGCGCAAATATTCAAGGAAAAGAAACGATAAGAGAATCATATCAATGTATTTTTCAAAAGCCTCAAATGAAGTTCCCCGATAATGACACATTCCTATGCTGCTTTTTATTTCACGAAAGAATATTTCTATTTGCCATCTGAGTTCATAGTATTCTATGATCTGCCGGGTCTTTAGTTCAACGCCATTCGTGACAAGCACTTTATAAGATTGACGGGAATCATCCCTTCGAGGATCATAGACGGGTGTTTTCCAGGAGTAGACCACACGAACGAGGCCCAGTCCTGCCACGTTCCGCAACTCGCTGGTCGCACGATACGTGCGTTTATTTTTCATCTCCTTCTCACAGGTATAACGGCGATAGGAGACAGTCTCCTCTTTTCCAGGGATAAGCAGAATGGTTTCCAGACCATTCCTGGCAATCCATTTGCCATGCTTGTAGAGCGTGCTCCCCTCTCTTTTAGTGCCATTGCCAAAACGGCGCCGACTATCTACAGGGCAGATATAGATATAGCTATTACGATCGCATACGTCTTTAATTTCTTTTCCTTCAAAATATTCGTCCGCAAGAATAATGACCTGAACATTCTCAGGCACATTGAGCTTTTCGATCATGAGACCCATAAGCTTTACCATTGAGATGTATTTTCTCTTGTGCTTGCGACAATAGCTTCTTGTATACCATGTTCTTCGCGGAAGAGGAATTCGAGTTCCTTTCTCCGTGATCAAAATTCCCATGATAAATGTATGAGCTTTGGTACTGGAGCCTTTTTTCCCCTTGCTCTTTTTCCTATACTGTACAGCATTCTCAATCTTTGTGAAACCTCCACGCTTATTCGAGGTTCCGTCTATAATAACCACCCATATCCTTTTATACTCAGCCTTTTGCTCCTGCTCAATCATAAAGTTAGATGCGACGGTGTAGATATCTCGAGACCTGAATCGTTCGCGGCTGAAGAACCTCTGAATACTCGATCGATTACGGTTTTCTGTAAGAATCGCTTTTGCTAAAGTCGAGAAATTAATCTCTCCCTGCCATAGCAGCATGCCCGCTATTAGCCTGGGAATGATTATCCGCTGCCATACATTATGTATTCTAATCTTTTCAATGAAGTCGTGAATAACATGAGGTATGGTAAGCGTCATGATTCCTTCCTTTCTTTTATGAGTAATTTGAGGTTTATTTCGCCAATCTGCCGTATATTTTTTTTAATCTTTTTCATCTGCTCTACTCCAATCTCTACTTTTGATACCTCTCCCTGACGCACATAGAAGGTTTTTGTCTTTTTATTCTCTTTCCATGTAAGCCTCCATACAGGTCCGTATGAAGCTGACGCTGCTTTGCCTTTAGGCTTCGATCTTCCTTGAGCGCTCGTAAGATTTCCTGGCAATGCCTCCTTGCAATTTGCTATTTCTCTGAGAAGCTTGTTCCTTTTCTTCTTTTTGCTTTCTGATTTTTTCATAAACGCTCCTTTATATACGTATATATACTTATATAACATAAAATTGAAACCATGTCAACTATTCTTTGTTATGAGTTTTACAGAATCCTTATGAGCGCCTATGTTTAATTGTGGAGGTTAATACATTTCAACGAGATTAAAAAGCGAAGACTTCTATATAAAAAGTGCAACATTATTGATTTAATATCCAAGTCAATAAAACCAGAGGCTACAAATCCTCAATTGGACGTAGAAATTTGTCTTGATGATAATATAAAAAAAATAACAAGTGCGGAGGATATAAAGAAATTATTTCATGGAAAACCATGGCTTGATAATTCTCTTAATGATTATCTAAATTATCATGCTGAACGTTTTGCCTTTACTATTGATCTGCTATCGATATATGCAAATAAAATAGACAGAATAAACAATCTCCTGCAAGTTTTGGATGTAGGAAGACCTCATTTCCTTACTGAGTGTATCAGACACTTTTTTAATAGCAACGTCATTCTGCGCACAATAGGCTTTGGTGAAATCTCCCCAAATGAAATAATTAACGAGCACTTCACTTTTGATTTAAATGATGCCTACTATCCCGAAAAATGGATCCGGGCAAAAGAACACGATATTATTATTTTTGCCGAGACAATAGAACATCTTTATACATCCCCAACCGTTGTCCTCGAATTCTTATGTACTTTTTTACGATCCGGTGGTTATATAATAATTCAGACGCCCAATGCAGTCTCAATAGCAAAACGAATACAAATGCTAAACGGACTAAATCCTTTTGAGCTAATAAGAAAAACGCGTGATGATCCGGGCCATTTCAGGGAGTACACTATCAGCGAACTTTACACTATTGGAAATGAAGTTGGACTGGAATGTGTACAGGCA
>MFGW01000223.1:4558-6064 GCA_001780385.1 Candidatus Fischerbacteria bacterium RBG_13_37_8
AAAATATCCTTTATTAAGATCTGGGATTACCATCATTTTTAAGAAGAAATGACCATTCCTTAAGAAATGAAATATTTTTTTTTATACTCTTATTTAGTATTGACATTTCAATCATTTTCATTTAATATATAAATTCAGGAACATGGAAACGATGTTATTATTATGCACCCTTAAATGTGGAATAAAACTAAATGTCAAAGAAGTAAGGTTGCTGGGCATGCCAACCTCCCTCTTTAACATCTCTTTCCCCATGGCTTACCCTTTTTTATAAGCCCAGCAACCTACCCTTTTTTACTCCTTCCATAAAATAGCTGCTCATTGCAATTCTTTGAGAATAAGATCTTTTAATTGCCTCTTGCGTTACTTCTAATACTCATACTGCCACAATTGGTAACTTGCTCAGTTTTTCAGAAATACCTAAATAATAATTATAAATAATTCGCCTACTATTGTACATTGCCTGGAATAATGCTATTATTGACAATATCACTTGCTTTCTTTAATATTATTTGTGTAATAAAGGAAACAATATGGCAGATAGGAATGAAGAAATCATCCAAAAAATAAAGAATGAAGTAGAAAAAGCAAAAGCACATTTGCTAAAAGAGAAACCCGTCTCTAACAATAATTCAAGCACGGTAACAACAGGCACAGAGCTACATCGAAAAGAAAATTTATCATTCATATCACATGCTGAAACTAATTATCCTCGAAATGATGACTTAACACAAAATATCATCAACCTGCATTCGCAAATGAACGAAATCAATAATAAAATATCACAAATTATTTCAAACAATAAGAAGGATATCTCTTTTAACAGCAATAGATTGGAAGCCTCAGGTTCAAAACCCATTGACTTTAAAAGCAAGTACGATATTAATGAATTATTAGCTTATGATGATGAGGATTTCATTACTACTGCCTATCGTGCAATACTTCAACGAGAACCTGACGAAGCAGGATTTGCTGATTATTTAAGCGATCTAAGAAGCATGAAATTAAATAAAATCGAAATTCTCTATAACCTCAGATATTCATCAATTGAAGGACAAAACAAGAATATTACTATCACTAATTTAAATAAAAAATACAGGTACCATAAAATAGCACAACGCCTCGAAAGCAGTTCATACATCTTAAGCTATTTATTAAAATGGTTTAACTATCTCTTCAAGCTTCCTCATTTTGTATTGCACCTGAAGAAAATTGAAACAAATTTGAATGCCAGAATTACCAATCTTAATCATAAAACCAATCATCTCCTCGCTTTGCAGGATAATTTTGTTCAGTTAAATAACCTGGTATTGGAAATCAATCATTATGTAAAAATTGAACACAAAAACAAAATTGAATATTTTGATAATCTGCTAGGCGAAGTTAATCACCTTGTAAAGACAGACCATAAACATAGATTGGAGGAGTTGCATAATCAATTCCTTGAATTAAACTACACGATCAGGGATGAATACAATCATAAATTCATCACTCTCTACGATGAAATTA
>MFGW01000223.1:6084-9371 GCA_001780385.1 Candidatus Fischerbacteria bacterium RBG_13_37_8
AATCAATATAACGCTAATTTCACAGCACTACAAAATGAAATAAAAAACATAACCAGTACCATCAACTCTTACAATTCTAATGAATTCGTACGAATAAATGAAATAATGCAACAACATAGTGACGCATTTAAAGCAATGCAAAACGAAATAAAAAATATGCAGGCTGCGCTCAATGCTTTCAGATTAAATGTTGTCGACCAGGAAAGACGTCTTAAATTCATTCTTGAAGAAGCAAGAAAAAGACTCCCGGATAAAATAGGTCACAAAGAAATTAAAGCTATAATAAAAGAGGAGGATCATCTGCTCGATGCCATGTATGTCTCATTTGAAGATAAGTACAGAGGCACCAGGGAAGAGATAAAAAATAAACTGAACATATACGTTGAATATATCAAAGAAAAATTTCCCGCTGATAATTCCATTTCAATACTGGACGTAGGTTGTGGAAGAGGCGAATGGCTAGAGCTTTTAAAAGAGAACGGTTTTTCCGCAAAAGGAATTGATATAAATAAAGTAATGTTGAATCAGTGTAAGAGCTTGGAACTTGATGTCCTGGAAGCCGATGCAATTGAATATGTGAAATCGCAAAAAAATAGCAGCGTGGATATAATCACTGCTTTTCATTTTGTAGAGCATGTAAGCTTAGCCCCGCTAATAAGTTTTTTTGATGAATGCATACGGATTTTAAAACATGGAGGATTTATAATTTGCGAAACCCCGAATCCAGAAAATATAGTTGTCGGGGCATGCAATTTTTACCTTGATCCTACTCATAAAAATCCTATTCCTCCGGATACTTTGTATTATCTCATGGAATCAAGAGGTTTTGTGAATTTACAAATAAAACGGCTGCATCCATTTAAGTTCTGGGAACCAAAAATCAAAGAATTGAATGTAGACAATGATATTAAGAACTTATTAATGGGGCCGCAGGATTATTCCATTATATGTCATAAAGCATAACGACTAAATATCCTCTTATAAATATGAACGTTCTACTATGTCATGAAAGATTAATATTTCGCCATGGGGTTGATAGAATCCTAATATTGCTGGGAAAGGGCCTCCACAATAAAGGGCATAATGTTTATGTAATGGCAAATCATTTTGACGAGCAAGTTATTGCTTCTTTTGCTAAAAAATCAATTAAAATACCCATAGAAAGCATTGATTATATTAACCTGAACGAATATGTAACATTATGGCTTGAGAAACATTACGATAAGATATTTAATGAGGAATCTCAACCAGATATTGTAGTTATTGCAGGCTGGCCATTTTTTCCATCGATTCCATTTTTTAGAAAAAAGGGGTGCAAAGTTGTCTTTTCAGACCACGGGATAGTACCATTAGATGGATATACAGGTGGTCAATTGGAGACTTTGAAAAAATTAATGCTGCTCAAGAAAGAATATGTAAGATTTTCTTCTGCAATTATAGGAGTAAGCAACTTTATTATTGATTCTCAGAGCAAACCTTATTCCAGGGGAGCTGTGCCGCTCTTTACAGTATTGAATCCTGCAAACCACATGGAATTAAAAATTTGGAATAGCAGTACCATCGAATCCATTAATGCAAATAGAAACGGAATTGAAACAGTTCGCAAGTTAAAAACACAGCAAAAAAAGATCCTCTTACATTTAGGAAGATGGGAGACTAATTGTTACAAAAATTCTCAAACCTTTTTCGACATTATCAGAACCATTAAAAATTCTAAGCAGGATTGTGCACTCTTGATTCTTGCAGAAGAAGATCAGGTGCTCATTCCGGAGGATTTAAAAAACAACATATATCCAATAGGATACATATCTGATAATGAGTTGATAGATATTTATCATGAGGTTGATCTGGGGATTTCTGTTTCATTATGGGAAGGATTTAATTTGCCTTTGGCAGAAATGCAGTGGCTTAATAAACCAGTATTAGCATTTAATATTGGGGCTCATCCTGAAGTTATAGTACACCCCTGGTTCTTATGTAATGATGAAGCTGAAATGAGTTCAAAAGCTTTGTCGATCCTTAATGAAAAAGGACCTGATGCAATAACTATTAAAAAAGCATCAGAAAAATTTCATAATTATTTCACTGTAGATAGATTCGTAAATGAGTATACAGGTATATTTGAAAAATTAAGTTTAATGGATACAGATTATTTTTTTATCATTGATGTAACAAATGCTACAAAAGATCCTGCAAATACTGGTGTTATTAGAGTTACAAGGAGATTTAGCAAGCAGCTTCAAAAATATGCCAATCCAATTTTTGTAATTTGGGATGATACTATAAATAGCTATGTATTACCAACCAGAGCTGAATATAATCAATTAGGACAATACAATGGACCCCAGGTTATGCATAGCGAATTCATTTCTTCAGAAACGGACCGAATACCATTATCTCATCTTCTGCCTCTGCTTCGATATAAGAAAAAATGGTTGCTGTTTACTGAAACCATTTTTGAGGAAAATGGCGCTAAAATTAGAGACTTTGCAAAAAATAATAATATGCAGGTTGCCGCAATATTTTACGATGCAATTCCGGTTCTCTATCCCAATTTTTGCAAAGAGGCAAAGATAAGAGAAAATCATTCGAACTATATGAAAGGATTAGCCGAGTGTGATGTAGTAATTCCAATATCAAATTTCTCTGCTGATTGTTTAAAAGATTTTTGGTCAAAAAATAGCATTGCCGGAGCTGAACTGATGGTCAACCAAACGCCAGGTGAATGTGGAGACTCAGCAAGAATAGCAGAATTGCAGCCAACAGGTTATGAAGAAATAAAAATTTTCTGTGTTTCTACTTTAGAGCCGCGTAAAAATCATGTAAGAATGATCGAAGCTCTTTTAAAAATTAAAAAAAACCATCCCGAATTGCAGTGGACCCTCACCCTGGTAGGAAATCGTTCTGCCGGCGCTTTAAATATTGCAGATGAAATACAGGAGATAAGCAACCAGCATCCGCAAATAAAATGGCTTGGTGTTGTTGATGACCAGAAACTCGTAAACCTTTACAGGGAAGCAACCTTTACTATTTATCCTTCAATCATAGAAGGATTTGGCATACCGATACTTGAGAGTATGTGGCATGGCAAACCCTGTATATGCCATAGGGAAGGTGTGATGTCTGAAATTGCCCGGGACGGAGGATGTCTTGTTACTAATGTGCTGGATGTCAATGAATTTGCTGAAACAATTTATCAACTGGCTACAAAAAACGAATTGCTGATAAAATTATCAGATGAAGCAATCAATAGAAAAATCAAAAACTGGGATGAATATGTAAGAGAT
>MFGW01000224.1 GCA_001780385.1 Candidatus Fischerbacteria bacterium RBG_13_37_8
GCTCATAAATTCCTGAGCTGTGTTGAAGAAATCATGAATGTACTCTTTATTGGACAACCAGTTGCGAATTTCAATTCGTTTGCCTGGGTGCACCACCACCCTCAATCAATAATAAAAAAAGTTCGTTTTTGGTTATTTTCGATGAATGACTGCTTAAAATGACGTGCAAGAGCCAATTTGCTGCTGTCCTTAATTCCTTTAATTCAGCGCCCAGCACAAGCATCTCCCAATTATATAATTTCTTCTCTCTTCTTCTGCTTGAACTTTACATAAATTCCTAACAATTTCCTGTTTTTTATCTTTCCTTTCGCTCATTTTCTCCTCCATGAATCCGCCATTCATGATAATAGGAGGAGTAAAGATATCTTTTCTCCTCCTATTACCATTCATGCACTATTTTTTTCCTTACTTTCTGTTGAAATTTTTCATTTTTTCTATCTAATTTTACATGGTGAAAATTGATTTTCCTGTCAAGTTTTTTGTATAAATCAGCATTACTTTTGCATTATTATATAGTGGGACAAAGCGAAAAAGATGCAAAGGCACAAAGGGAAACTGATACAGTCGTTGGTGCAATTAAGTATCTACAAGGTGAAGGATAAGCGTCCTCCTCGCAAGTACTTGGTTGCACCAATGATCGTTTAAGACTCCATTATGCCTTTGCTACTTTGCCCCTTTCCTGTATAATAGACTGTGATTATATAATCCTCATGGAGTATTTATGCCCAAAAAAAGCAAAAGCATCATCCAGGAATTCGCTGAACTGAAGAATTTTACCATTGATGCACCGTCTGTTCATCTGCTGAGTTACCTGTATTGTATGAAAAACAGAGTGGTTATTCTTAATAAAGTTGATCCTGCCAACTCCAATCCCGTTAATGTTGGACTTGCTAATATTAATAATGAATTATTAATAGAAGAAATAAAAAGCATCCTAAACAGAGAAATCATTCCTGTCCGGCTGAACGATTTTGAGATACATAAAGCACTTAAAATAGGATTTTATCTTGAAGAAGAAGGAGTCAGTTTCAGGTTGAAATTAAAGCCAGCAGATGAAGCTTCCAATTCTCCAGATGCTACAATGGTTGAAGTTCTAAATGAAATCATGGGTCTTGCAGCACGCTTGCAAGCTACTGATATTCATATAGAGCGCTACGAAGATGATGTAGATGTACGATTCCGTATTGATGGAATACTGCATCAAATAACAACCAGTCTTAATCCTGAATCAATCGCTGAAGCTATCTCACGGTTGAAAGTGTTGGCAGGATTGGATATCGTTGAACGCCGCCATGCCCAGGATGGACGTATAATTGCTCTCTATAAAGAAGGTGGTGTCGAACGTAATATTGATTTCAGACTGGCAGTAATCCCCGGTCCGTTCGGCGAGGATGCAGTCATGCGAATCCTCGATAGTGCAAAACCATTCATCGGATTGAAAAAGCTCAGCCTCTCCCCGGAAGTACACGAATTGTTCGGGAATCTGGTTTCCAATCCGGAAGGAATGATATTAGTGACTGGACCTACTGGAAGCGGTAAAACCACCACCCTCTATTCTGTTCTGCATGATATTCAATCAATTGATAAAAAAATATTAACCGTGGAAGATCCAATCGAGTACACCTTTGATAAGGTCAACCAGAAGCAGGTATCAGAAGCAATGGGTTTTGCAGAATATGCACGTGCTTTTTTACGTCAGAATCCGGATATTATGCTCATTGGAGAAATTCGTGATGAAGAAACTGCTGCAGTCGCTTTTCGTGCCGCTTATACCGGTCATCTGGTATTAAGCACCATGCATACCAATGATGCAGTCCGGACAATCTCAAGACTTCAAACTCTTAAGATCGATTCCAACCTGATTGCAGGAACCCTCCTTGGTGCACTGGCACAACGCCTCCTCCGTACCCTATGTCAAAATTGCCTTTATGAGACACCCCCTGATGAAAGAGAAAAACTCTACTTTGGATTGAAAAGTAATGATACAAAATTCCATAAAAGCCACGGCTGTGATAAATGTGATGGAATAGGATTTAAAGGACGAATCGGAATTTATGAATTATTTGTTCCCGATGAAGAATTATCAGATATGATTGCCTGTGAAAAACCTGTTCATGAGATCAGACATCGTGCCCTCCAGAAAGGCATGAAGAGCCTTTTAACTGATGGGCTCGAAAAAGCAAGGCAAGGACTCACCTCCCTTGCTGAAATTCGACGCCTAGTCCCTTACCGTCATATCATTGAATAAACCAGAGCCGCTCATCATCTCAAACCTGTCTGATCTAAGTTGATATAAAAATACTGGGCTTTTTCATTGGTAGGGATAAAAATTTTTTCATGAATGATTGCGAAAGTCATACACGTGGACGCACCATAAGTTCGGGGTCAAAGCCCGACATTGGACAAGCCGCAAACAATGCTCCACACTGCATCACGAGAGCTTGTTTTAAAATTTCAGCAAAATTTGCAGGCACCTTATCACGCGGAGAAATCTTCTCCCTGAATTAAGGAGGACTTTCAAAATTTGCTGAAATTTTGAAATGCAGCTCTGAAATGCTTGCAGAAACTACGTTTCAGGAGTGTCTAATGTCGAGCTTTGACCCCCTTCTAATAATAGTAATGAAAGAGGCGGCGAAAGCTTACAAAAACGGCGATATTCCCGTCGGTGCAGTTATTTTCAAAGATAACCGGATTATCAGCAAGGCATATAATAAGGCTCATAAATACAGAAATGCGACGTTTCATGCGGAAATGCTTGCTATTTCAAAAGCGTGCAAAAAGTTGAATCAGCACAGGCTCGATGGGTACCACCTGCTTACTACACTGGAACCATGTTCTATGTGTGGCGGTGCAATTGTATTAGCGCATATCGAGACGGTGCATATACTTGCCCGGGATCCAAAAGCGGGAGCATGCGGATCTGTCGTTTCGATAATTCCAAATAGTCGGTTAAATCATCGGCCCGTTGTTCAATGGCATGAAGATTACTCCGAGTATCAAGCTCTCCTTAGACAATTCTTTCGACAATTGCGCAAAGCAAAAAAGTAGCATACTTACATTCCTTCATGTCCTCTAAAGTGAACGAATGATTCCTTCCTGCATGACAACATACTCCATACTCCATTGCTATGTTCAAGGTTCAAAGTTCAAGATTGGAGGAGGCTTCGCATTCCCGGGGCTAAAGCCCCGGGTTATTATCTGTCCCCTGCCCACTGTCCCCTGCCCACTCTTTGAAGTTGGCTTTATTTTTGATCCTCATTTATGTTACCATGGATTTATGAAGATATTCATTTTACACTTTTTTATTATTGTTTTACTGTTTACTGCAGTATCTTTATCTGGTGATAATGATTCTGCAGAAGCATCGTATAATAAAATAAAGAATTGTTTTTCAAAAAATGAATTTAGCGGACTTGAGCCATTATTTCCTGATAACAGGAAAATACATCTTTTTTTACCAAAGATTCTTCCGAAAAGTGGTTATTTTACTTCGCAGCAGATTCATTATCTTCTGAAAGATATGGAAAAAAGCATAACTACTGATGATTTTGTCTATGAAAAAGAAGGATCCGCATCTGAAAATGCTTCGAGCAAAAAAGCGCGGTGGAAATTGAAAAAAGATGGAGAAACTATGGATTTCACAATATTTTTCTATCTTGAAAAGATTAATAATAAATGGAAACTTCTCCAGATTAAAAGTTCATAGACGATACCTTTAAATTATTACGTGACAGATGAAAACGAAACAAGTAGTCCTGTTTCTGGTATTTTATGCGGGAGCATTTTTAAGTATTTTACTCCCTATATTACATTCTTACCTGCCCATCATTCTATTTTTTGCAGCAGCATTGCTGTTATCGTTTCTTTTTATCAGGACAAGAATTTTTTCTGCATTGAAATTTCCTGTGTTATTTTTAATCTATGTATTTATTCTTTCTGCTGTTTTAAATATATATTTTTTTCGTTCCTCGACTTTCTCAGAAAGGGATCAGCAGCAGGCTCAAAAGACTTCAATTGCTGTACAGAATAAATTTAAGATTACATGGAACGCTTTTATCGAACAGAACAAAAAAATCATTTTTATTCTGCAAAGTAACAGCAATGTTTCCAGTCAGGAGATACAAAAGCAACTGAGCAAATCAGCGGAAGATAGTGCTCTCAGGGGATACAGCATCACTCTTCTTAATAAGTTCTATTCGCCAGTGCTTTGGCAAAAAAAGCCAAGGTCTTTACTCATGCCGGCTTCCGTGCTGCAATCATTATCCGAGAATGGTTCATTGATTGAATTTGGATCATCAATTTTGCTGATAAGCAAAGTGACACTTTCTCCAGACAGAATTATTATTTTTGAGCTGTTGATTCAACAGAAAACTCCACTCTCCAATAAATACTTAGCGGATTATAATTTTATTAAATTGAATGAAAATAGTGAATTAACTTTTTTGCATGCAAACAAAATATCAGCTCCAAAAACAGAAACAATCAGCACAGGTAAAGAGCTATTCACTAAATATTTTTATCCTGTTTACAGTCCTGATGGAACCGTAATCGGTTCCATTTCGATAAAGGGAGATTCTTTTTCCGGTGCTATCAGCGGAACAATTTTTTATTTCTCACTCATTAATTTGCTGTTAGCGAGCATACTGGCTCTATATTTCGTAGTAATGGCCATCAAAAAAATCGCGGGCAAAAGTATTTCTTACAAGCTTCTCATTCTTTTTGTTATCAGCATAGTATTGTGGTCCTACAGGATACTCTGGCTTTTTGTTGACAGCAGCAATTTGCAGGAGCATATTTCTCTTTTTGATCCTACTAATTTTGCAATAAAGGGCTTTTACAATTTACTGAGTTCACCTGCTGATTTTTTATTGACTTCCATTGTTCTTTTTTTGCAAGTTATAATACTTATTGCAGCAGCAAGAAGTCTTCTGTTCACTAAAAAAGAAATCCGCAGACATTACATTTTGCTTTTTACAGCAGGTATTCCCGGATTATTACTAGTATTAGGGTTGTGGCGTTTATATTTTAATTGCTTAAGGATAATATTATTTAACAGTTCAAAAGATCTTACATCATATTTTTTACCTGCAACCGATATCAACGGCATCATTCTCCAATCATCAATTCATCTCATTGAAATATCCCTGGCGCTACTGATGTTAGCATTCACCTGGAGAATAATGAAATATTTTCATAATTTGCCAGTTCACAGAATTGTATTTATTGCAATGATACTCTTTCCCCCATTAATTTATTTTGCTGTAGTCACCGTGCTTCAAATACATATAAAGCAGTATTCTTGTTTTATTCTGTACGCAATTATTATTAGTGCATCATATATTTTAATAAGAGCAGAGCGTATCAGCATTCTCAGGAAACTATTTATTGGGTTCTGTTTTTTGATTGCAGTACATATAGTATGTTTTGCTACGCGTCTTGCTATTCATAACAGCCTGAAAAAGAATTTTCTAGCAACCAATGTCATTGCCATGGTAAAGGACCAGGATAAATGGACCTACGAGTTATTCCTTGAATCACTGCATTACATGGATTCACTTGCAGAAAATCAAAGCGGTGACTTTTCGCTTTTGCAGCAAAGCAGTGCTTTTAAAATATGGGCAGGCGCATCATTTCCCGTTTATGGAATCAATTCAGGGATTGAATTTTATGATGTCAATTATGCATTGATTGACAGATTTTCATACCGGACGACTCCCTATCCTTTCACTGACATAATGAAAGGAACGAATGAAAATTTATACGATAATGAATGGTATATTGTTGAGAAGCTCAACAGTCTTAACACCGGAGTCAATAATAAAATGCTTATTGGAATCAAGCAAATTCCCTATAATAGTGCTTCAATAATCATCGTGGTTTATGCTGAAGTAAATTATGATAATCTTCCTTTTAGTTATATAAGGAATCCTTATGATGAGCTTCTTCTCTCCTCGGTGAAAATTTTTGGTGAAGAGGAGCAATATTGGGTTGGATTAAACCTTACGGTTTACGAAAAAGACAACATAATCTATAGCAACTCACTGCATTCCCTGCCATATAATCCTTCATCTGTTCTAAAAGGATGGTCCACTATAGAAATAGATAAAAGCCCGCATGAAGCGCTCTATGTAAATGACAACAATCATCAGTTTGGCATAGCATATCCTCGCATGTCAATGACCACATTTGGCGCTAAGTGCATCGAAGCAATTATTCTTGAGATAATTCTGCTAGCATTTCTATCCCTGGTCTTTCAAGTCATTTTATTTTCGACAAAGCATCAAATTGTACCATCCTTTCATGCTCATAATACATTTGCACGCAAAATATTCATTTACCTGCTTATCATAACTGTTATTCCTCTCTTTCTACTCTTTTTTTCTATTCGAACCTATATCATCAAAGAAAGAATTTCACAAAGCAATATAGCCGCTTTACATCAATTACAATCCTCCATTAATCTATTAAGAGATTTTATATCATTAACACAAGAAGGTCAGAGTTTTGAGCCAACTTCCCTAAACGATAATATTGTAAAATGGGTAAGTCGAACTATTGATTATGATATCACTATTTACAAGGGATTCATCATTGAAGCTTCCAGCCGCCGCGATCTAATTTCTTCTGGAGTACTTTCAATAGTTCTCAATGGTCAAACACACTATGATCTCTTCTTTGCAAAGAAGCCATATACCATTACAAATGAACACATTAGCAGATTTACTTATCAGTATCTTGCCAGCACACTAAAATTTCCCAATCAACCAGTCAGAGTAATAACTTTACCTGTTATTTTTTCTCAGCAACAACTTGATCTCGAACTTGCTAAATTCTATGAAAAAATTTTACTTTCACTTGCTCTCATAGTTGGTTTATCTACTTTATTAATCTGGATTATTGCTCAAAGAATATCAGGACCTGTACGTCTTCTTATTTCTGCTACAAAAAATATTTCGGAGGGAAATTTTGAAATCAGACTCCCTGTCTTCAAAGATTATGAATTTAATTCTATCAAATATTCTTTTGAGATAATGACTGAGAAATTAAAGGCTTCTCTTGAAAACCTTAAACAGCGTCAGCACTACATTGAAACAATTATTGCAAATGTTGGCAATGGTGTCATAGCTATTTCAATAGATGGGAACACCAAGCTTATGAATCATGCTTTAAAAAAAATCTTGAACATGGTTCCCCGGGATATTGATAACTTATTTGATTATCTGAAAAACAATGAACAGATGGCTCCATTTAATAAGGTAATAGCTTCATTTCAAAAAAATCCTGCTGAGCAACAATCCAAAGAAATTGAAACGGTTGAACAGGAAAAAACACATCATTATAAAATAAGCTGGATCCCTTTAACACAATTATTTTCATCACAGGATATTCTAATCGTTATTGAAGATTTAACTGATGTTATTACATCAAACCGTTTATCAGCCTGGGCTGACATGGCACGAAGGGTTGCGCATGAAATTAAGAATCCGCTTACTCCCATGCAATTAGCCGTAGAACATCTTTACAGGGTTTATAAAGATTCTCCGGACAACTATGAAAAGATTCTTAATCTGTGTTTTACAACCATTACAAAACAAATTGCTTCCCTAAAAAAGATAATTAATCAATTTTCATTATTTGGGGCTGAGATTCCTTCTCATAAACAAACCATCAAAGTCGAAGAATTTTTCGCTTCACTCATAGAAAGCTATAAAACCCATCTAAAAGATCGCATAGATTTCATTCTTGATTTTCAATCACAACTGCCGGAAGTTATTTGGGATGTTGGCAAAATGCAAAAAGCATTTACTAATCTCGTTGAAAATGCTATACAGGCAATAGAAGAAACAGGAACAATAACAATAAATGCCAAATTGGAAGCACCATCTTTAATAATTGAAATAATAGATACTGGTCATGGAATGGATCAAGCTACCGTCCATAAAATATTTGAACCTTATTTTACCACAAAAGATTTCGGTACCGGTCTGGGCATGGTGATTGCCAAAAGATTTATCGAGGAACACAATGGCACAATTTCCATTAAAAGCTCCATAGGTACAGGAACTACTCTAATCATTACATTCTCATTACAATTATGAA
>MFGW01000225.1 GCA_001780385.1 Candidatus Fischerbacteria bacterium RBG_13_37_8
GGAGTCGAACAGTTTGAGATAGAATTTTCAAAAACTATTTTGCCTGCAGGATTGAATATTACCAAAAGGTTTCATTTATTACATTCAAACATGATAGAAAACTTAAACACCATAGTGAATTTATATGACCAACCACAAAGTTATAGGTGTGCTTTAGAGTTTTCTTTGAACTTTTTTGTACCTGATGATCCTGTATGTTATTATGAGTTTGATTCAGGACAGAAACACATGTTGCGATGGGAGGGAGAAGTTGAATCAGGGAAGATCCGAATAGTGGATAAGTTAAATAATATTGCAGTGACTTTAAAATCATTGAACTCAAGGAAGGAAGGTGCACGCTGGTGGATTTTTCCAATTTACACTATATCACAATCCGAAGAGGGATATGAAAAAGTATATCAGGGAAGTTCTTTGTGTTTGATCAAAGATATTTGCATGGCGCCGAAAAGTGAAGGAGCCATTGGATTACTATTATCTATTGAAGCATTAAGCGAATAGTGAGAAACTCGAGAATTGACTTTTTGTCAATGAAATTATGTCAATTAAGTCAATAATTCCGGGTAAAGGGGAGAGAGAAGCAGCACAGAGGCGCATTTTCATTTTGGCATCATGTTTGAATAAAGAACCGAGGGTAGTGAAGTGTGGAGGGATTGCAAAATCCCTCCTTTCTTTTGCGCATTATGCAAAAATAAAATTATTCTAAAGATTTTGTGAGTTAAGTGCTTGTCATGAGAGAGTATGATACTGAAACGAGCTACAACAGCGCAGTTCAGGAAATATATAGTATTTCGTTTAGATAAATGAGCAGCATTTTTTTTAAGCGATTCTGTGTTTTCTGCAATCTAATCCATTTCAGAGTACAGTCAGATATTGACAATTATCAAAAAGCACACTAAAATTAAATATGAAACTTATATATAGTGGGAGTATAAATTGGCCCTAAAGTTAGGTGAGATTTTAATAAAACATAGTTTAATCTCTCGCGACCAGCTGGATAAAGCATTGGAGCATCAGCGGACCAATGGAGGCAAATTGGGTTCGAACCTCGTTCAATTAGGTTTTGTAACAGAGGATGATATAACGAGGTGTCTAAGCAAGCAGTTTGGTGTTCCTTCAGTGAACTTATCTTTTTTTGAAATAGATGGTTCCGTCTTAGAACTGGTGCCCTCAGAAGTATGCCGCAAGTACGATCTTATTCCAGTAAATAAAGCGGGAGCTACCTTGACAGTAGCGATGTCTGATCCGACAAACATCCATGCTATTAATGATATTAATTTTATTACAGGTTACAGCGTGGAACCTGTCGTAGCAGCTGAAACTTCAATCAAAGAAGCAATCGATAAATATTATGGTTCGGCACATACCGTGGAATTGCAAAAAACACTTGAAAAAGTACAGGAACAAATGGAAGTAGAGGATGTTGGTGATGTTCAAGTATTAGAAGAGACTGAAGAACTTGATTTGTCAGATTTGACGAAAGCAGTAGAAGAAGCTCCGGTTGTAAAACTGGTTAATAAGATAATTTTTGATGCATGTATACGGGGAGCGAGCGATATACATGTTGAACCATATGAAAAAGAATTCAGAATACGTTACAGGATAGATGGTGTTCTCTATATAGTATTGAATCCCCCCATAAAGCTAAAAGATGCAATAACCTCGCGTATTAAGATCATGTCGCGAATGGATATTGCGGAGAAGAGATTACCTCAAGATGGCAGAATAAAAGTGAAGTTAAAGATTCAGGACAGGATTAAAGAACTTGATTTCAGGGTTTCAGTTATACCATGTTTGTTTGGTGAAAAAGTTGTAATGCGGTTATTGGATAAGGATAGGTTGATGCTTGATATGACAAAGCTTGGTTTTGAAACCGAGAGTTTAAATAAATTTGAAGTTGCGATTGAAAAGCCCTACGGCATGATATTAGTAACCGGGCCAACAGGTTCCGGCAAGACAAATACATTGTATTCGGCGATCCAGAAAATCAACAGGCCGGAAGTGAATATTGTAACCTGTGAGGATCCTGTTGAATTTAATATTCCTGGAGTAAATCAGGTCATGATGCATGATCAAATAGGTCTTAATTTTTCTGCTGCGTTGAGATCATTTTTAAGACAGGACCCGAATATTATTCTTGTAGGAGAAGTGAGAGATTTTGAAACTGCGGAAATTGCAATAAAAGCTGCGTTGACGGGACATCTTGTATTGAGTACACTGCATACAAATGATGCACCAAGTGCTATCACAAGATTAATGAATATGGGTATTGAACCATTTCTTGTAGCGAGCTCTATTCATTTAATAGTAGCTCAAAGATTGATAAGGAAAGTGTGTGCCAATTGCAAGGAACCAATAAAAGTTGCGCCGCAAGCGCTCATGGAAATTGGTTTTTCAGAAGAAGATGCACGAAATATTACTATTTACAAAGGAAGAGGCTGTCAGCAATGCCATAGTTCTGGATACAAGGGAAGAATTGCACTATATGAAGTCTTGGAAGTGAATGATGAAGTAAAGGAATTGGTATTAGTTGGGGCATCAGCATTAGAAATTCGCAGAAAAGCATTGGAAAATGGTATGGTTACTTTAAGACAGAGTGGTTTAGAGAAGATACGACATGGCGTTACAAGCATAGAAGAAGTTGTAAGAGAAACTTTAAGTAATTAGTTGGAGGATATAATCTATGTCAATTTCATTGCATCAATTATTAGATAGAATGTTAAAAATGGAGGGAACGGATGTACACATTACAACGAATCAATCTCCCCTTATAAGAGTCCACGGGAATTTAATTCCCTTAACTGACATCCCTCCTTTAACGCCAGTAGAAACGAAGAGGCTTGCTTATAGTGTATTAACAGATGCACAGAAGCATAGGTTTGAAGAAAATTTAGAGCTTGATTTTTCTTTTGGTATAAAGGGGTTGGCTCGATTTCGATCAAATGTATTTTACCAGAGAGGTGCAGTTTCAGCGGTATACAGATTAATTCCATATGAGATCAGAGGATTTCATGAATTAGGACTTCCTAATGTTATTGAAAAATTATGTGATAAGCCAAGAGGTCTGGTATTATGTACAGGACCGACCGGAAGTGGAAAATCAACAACGTTAGCTGCAATGCTTGACAAAGTAAATAGAGAAAGACCTTGTCATATTGTTACTATTGAAGATCCTATTGAGTATTTACACTCCCATAAGAAAGCAGAAGTGAATCAGCGTGAGCTTCATTCTGATACACATTCATTTGCCAATTCTTTGCGTTCGGTGTTGCGCCAGGATCCAGATGTAGTTTTGATAGGTGAAATGAGAGACCTTGAAACTATTGAATCTGCAATTAGAATTGCAGAAACGGGGCATCTTACTTTTGCAACTCTTCACACTAACTCTGCTGCGCAGACGATTCACAGAATTGTGGATGTTTTTCCGGATCATCAGCAGCCGCAGGTGAGAGCTCAGTTATCTCTTATTTTAGAAGGAATTGTTTGTCAATCGTTGTTGCCACGAGCTGATGGAAAAGGCAGGGTACTAGCTGTAGAAATACTTATTCCCAACGCAGCTATTCGGAATCTTATTCGAGAAGATAAAATTCATCAGATATATTCATCTATGCAAACTGGTCAATTGAAATATGGCATGCAGACATTTAATCAATCTCTTGCTACGTTATATTTTCAGAGAAAAATATCCCTTGAGACAGCTTTGACTATTTCTTCAAACCCAGAAGAATTGCAGGAAATGATCAATAGAGGTGTTGGTGTAATTGGGAGCGGTCAATCTTATGGTGAAAGAAAGCAAGTATAAAAAGAATTGAATTATGTTATGTAAACTATTGAGAATGCAAATGTGCTTTTAATAAATAAAAGGAGGCGGATTCTCCTGATAACTTTAAAAAAGGAGGTCAGGCGCATATGCCTACATATGAATGGAAAGGTAAAAGAGGCGATTCAGCTCAAACAGGAACAATTGTTGCTGAAAGCAAAGAAGCTGCACGCCTTAAACTACGAAGACAACAAATTGTAGTTACGCAGATTAAAGAGAAAGGTAAAGAAATAGCTTTGCCATGGCTAAAAGCAAAGGTTTCTGCAAAAGATTTAGCCATTTTTACACGACAGTTTTCTGTCATGATAGATGCTGGTCTCCCACTGGTGCAATGTCTTGAAATTCTCTCAACCCAAAGTGAGAACAAGGTTTTGCAAAGGGTGTTAGCGGCAGTACGAAGTGATGTAGAAGCAGGTTCCTCTCTGGCTGATGCTATGAGAAAACATCCTTCGGTATTCGATGATCTATTTTGCAACATGGTTTCTGCTGGTGAAGCTGGAGGTATTCTTGATACCATTCTCAGAAGGTTATCAACTCATATTGAAAAAATTGTTAAATTAAAGAGAGCCGTTCGTTCAGCTTTGACTTATCCAGCTGCGGTTATTATCATTGCTGCTATAGTCGTTTACATTATATTGACAAGAGTTATTCCTACCTTCGAGACCTTGTTCTTAAGTTTAGGTGCTGATCTACCATTTCTAACTCAATTAACCATTACTCTCAGCAAGTTTGTTGGAAGATTTGGTGTTTTTATAATAATTGGTATTGGATTGTTTGTGTGGTCTATCTATCAGTATCACAAAACATACAGAGGCAGAAGAGTACTTGATCAATTGATATTAAAAACACCGATTCTTGGCATAGTTATGCAAAAAATAGCTATTGCGAGATTTTGCAGAACTCTGGCAACTCTCATTAGCAGTGGTGTAGCGATACTTGATGCGCTGGAAATTACCGCTAAAACATCAGGAAATGCAATAGTTGAAGATGCAATTATGGCAACCAGAAAGAGCATTGAAGGAGGAAAAAGCATTGCTGATCCTATGCGTGATAGTCCTGTATTTCCACCTATGGTAGTGCACATGGTAGCTGTCGGTGAACAAACGGGTGCTCTCGATGCCATGCTTTCTAAAATTGCAGATTTCTACGAAGATGAAGTTGATGTCGCGGTACAGAATATGCTTACTCTTATTGAACCGATCATGATTTTATTCCTTGGTACTGTTATTGGTGGCATCGTTATTTCCATGTATTTGCCATTATTCTCCTTAATTCGAGTCATTGGATAATAAAATACTTAATTTCAAAATTTGCTCTGTTAGGGAACCTGAGGTGGTTCCCTAACATAGAATTTATGAATGGAAAAACATGAGAATAGGTTATTCTGGGTTATAATTATTCGCTTGGTGATAGCCCTGTCTATCCTTTGTTCTGCTATCTTAATTCAACTCGTAAGTAAAACAATCCTTCCTATTAATCCGCTTTATTTTTTGATTGCATTTATACTTTTTTTATCAGTTGCCTATTTATTTCTTTTTCTGAGAAAAGCGCAAGAACAATTTCAAAACTATTTTCAACTTATCATAGATATTTTATTGATAACTTCTTTAATATATCTAACAGGGGGAATTCAAAGCCCTTTTAGCTTTCTCTATATTATTACCATAATAACCGCCAGTATTTTGCTGTCGAGAAAAGGCACTATTATTATTGCTACTTTATCTATTCTTGTATTTGGCATTTTAGTAGATTTAATGCATCTTAAAATAATTCCCTATTATGATCCAGAAAAAGTGTATGTGGCGAGCTATCCAGTTTCCACAGTATATTTTAATTTTTTTCTTAATTTTTTAGCATTTCTCATTACGGGATGGCTCAGCATATATTTATCAGAAAAAGCCAATAAAAGCTATGAAGAACTTCAGGAGAAAGAGAATAAGCTTGCGCAACTTAAGCAGCTTTATCAAAATGTTATTGAAAGCATGGCAAGCGGTTTAATTACCATTGATGCCAAAGGATGCTTAACCTTCGCTAATAATGCAGCGTATAAAATATTGCGAAAAAACGACAAATCGCAATTGCCGGCATTTTACTTTGATGATTTGTTTTCTAATCTTATAAAATTTGATGAACTCGTGAAGCAGGTAGGAAAAAGTATTTTTTATAGAATGGAGGGTTTCATTATTGCGAATGAAGAAAGAGTAGAAATTGGTGCAGTGGCGTCAGAACTAAGAGATATTAATGATACGATTATGGGATATTTAATAGTGTTTCAAGATATCACAGATATTAAGATACTGCAGGAAAGAGTCAATTTAAAGGATAGGATGGCTGCGTTAGGAGAAATGGCAGCAGGAATAGCACATGAAATAAGAAATCCTCTGTCCGCAATTAGAGGTTCAGTACAACTTTTAAAATCAAATGTTAAGACTGAAAATGTTGATGAAATTACAAATATTATGTTGCGCGAATCTGACAGATTAAATAAATTAATTGAATCGTTTTTAAATTATGCTAAGCCGGCATCGTTTAAGCTTCAGCAAATGAGCTTGTGCAGTGTCATCAGTGAGGCTCTGGAATATTTAAAAAAATCCTGCTTACTCAACAACAATATCCAGATAAAATATGAATTTCCGAAGTCTTTATGTAATACCATGATAGATCCCGATCAATTTATTCAGGCAATAAGAAATATTGTTATGAATGCAATACAAGCAATGCCTTCCGGCGGATTACTTTCAATAACGATAAAGGAAGAAAATAATTTCTGGAAATTGGAATTCAAAGACAATGGAGTAGGAATTGAATCTCATCGATTAAAAAAGATTTTTGATCCTTTTCAGCAATCAACTACAGGTGGAAGTGGACTTGGCATGGCCATTATCTATCGAATTGTTAAAGAACATAATGGTGCAGTAGAAGTGGTAAGTGTTCCACGACAAGGAACGACCGTTATCATAAAATTGCCTCAATTATCCGAATGAAGAGAGAATTAATCATAATCTGCTCACAGTCCATGATTTATTCAGTGTTACCATGCATAACGGTCTGTGATATGCTATAATAAACATATTAACTTGATACAGAGTAAGAGAGTGAAGTGAAGGAAGGAAAAATGGAGGCAGGAATTAATTATGTCAAATATTTTAATTGTTGATGATGAGAAAAGCATCTGTGAAGTACTGCTCATGATGTTAGAGCAGCATAATTATGTTGTCAAATATGCTCTTTGTGGAGAAGAAGCAAAAACCATTATTGCAAAAGACACATTCGATGTCATAATCTCTGATATACGTTTGCCAGACATTAATGGTGTTGATTTATTAGAATATATACGAAGATATTCACCTGATAGTGATGTAATTTTAATTACTGCATTTGCATCTACCGAAAGCGCGATTAGAGCATTAAAATTAGGAGCTGCTGATTATCTTGTCAAACCGCTTGATTTGGAAGAAGTAAAAATAACAATAGATAGATGCATTGAAAAAAGAAAATTAATACATGAAAACATATTACTGCGCCAATCAATCGAGACAAAACTAAAATTGGATAATATAGTGGGCAGCAGTGATTCTATGCGTAAGGTATTTGACTTAATTAAAAAGGTAAGTCCTACTCATAGTACTATTTTAATAACGGGAGAAAGCGGTACAGGGAAGGATTTGATAGCAAGGGCAATACATCAAAATTCTTTACGCAAGGGCTTGCCATTTGTTGCTGTAAACTGTGGAGCAATGCCAGAGACTTTGCTTGAAAGTGAATTATTTGGTCACATGAAAGGTTCTTTTACTGGTGCTTTTGCTACCAAGAAAGGACTTTTTGAAGTAGCCGATACAGGGACACTTTTTCTTGATGAAATTAGTGAGATGTCATTGGCTATGCAGGTGAAATTACTCAGAGTTTTGCAGGACAAATCGATACGCCGCGTAGGTGGAACGGAAGAGATTCCTGTAGATGCAAGGATTATTGCTGCTACCAACAAAAATTTATCTGAAGCAGTGAAACAATCTCAATTCAGAGAGGATCTGTTTTATAGACTTAATGTCATTAATATAGAAATACCACCACTCCGAAAAAGAATTGAGGATATTCCTTTGCTTGCCTATCATTTTTTATCAAGATTTAATGATGAATTTGGAAAGAATATAACAGCAATATCTAAGGAAGCAATGCAGGTTATGGAGAATTATTCATGGCCTGGTAATGTAAGAGAACTTGAAAATTCACTCGCAAGAGCAGTAGCACTGACACCTGATAATACT
>MFGW01000226.1:0-312 GCA_001780385.1 Candidatus Fischerbacteria bacterium RBG_13_37_8
ATAAGTGAATTTAGTGAATATATAGATGAAACAAATGAAAACAAAGATGATACGACTTCAGAAAGCACTGGCTGATTCAGGATTAGTATCCAGAAGATTAGCTGAGACATTAATAATTGATGGCAGAGTAAAAGTAAATGGGAAATTAATATATCAGAAAGGATACAAAATTAATCTGGCAAATGATTCGATAGAAGTTGATGGCAAGGCAGTACAAACGGGGATGCCAAAGGTTTATTATCTGATAAATAAACCTCAGGGAGTAATATGTTCTGTCAAAGATGAACGGGGAAGAAAAGTAATACTTGATTT
>MFGW01000226.1:333-2906 GCA_001780385.1 Candidatus Fischerbacteria bacterium RBG_13_37_8
GATATACCCGGTAGGGCGGCTCGATTATAATTCAGAAGGGCTTGTACTGGTAACAAATGATGGAGAATTAGCACACACCTTAATGCATCCTTCCTTCAATATTCAGAAAGTGTATCGTGTAAAAATACAGGGAATTGTTACAGATAAAGAATTCAAGCTTTTGCAAAGTGGAATAGAAATAGAGAGACGAAAGGTTATACTTTCATGGATAAAGATATTGAAAAAGGATCGAAACAGTTGGTTAGAGATTTGCATACATGAAGGAAGAAAACACATTATTAAAGATCTTTTTCACAAAATAGGACATCCGGTAATGAGATTAAAGCGAACAAAAATTGGTTCCCTTTCAGATTCTGAACTCAAACCGGGACATTTTCGTCCTTTAACTAATAAGGAAATTAAACAATTAAAAGAACTTTCAAAGAACAAATAACTAGATTTTCCTTAACTTAATTTGTCATTTGGAGATTATTTCTATGGATAAGAAGCTTACGGTAATTAATGATGCGCTTATTGAAGTAATGAATAGGTACAGAAATTTTTTTCTTGGACCGGGAGTAAATCTGGATCCTGAAAACGTTCCTTTTCGACAGCGGGAAGATTTTTATGCACCGCTTGTAACTGCACTGGGACATACCTACGGATTGAGAGCCTACGAAAATAACTCGGATTACATAATAGAAGTAAGTGTGAATGTATACGGTGATGAATTCAATTTAGCAAAATACAAGACTAAACTCAATGAAGAATTTGCTGAAAACAATGCAAGAAAAGTAATGAAAAATTTTCTCGGAGAAAAAGATGAAGTCTGGCTGAAAAAGAATGATCCTTACCTGTTAGCCAAATATTTTCAGCAAATTGTGGCAGAAGATGCTGAAATTATTACCAAGCCTAAAAAAGCAGAAAGTAAAGTGACCGGCATGATGATTGACAGGATTCTGCTTCAAAAATTCAGACTTCAGAATGGAGTGCTCGCAGAACTGGTTAAAAATCCACATATTTTAATTGCAGCTGTTTACCTGTATTGCCTGCGATTATTCGTTTCAGCTTATAAGAAAAGCCTTGTGCGCAAGAAAAAATAATGCACAGATAATATCATTTTGAGAAATGATTGTATAAAAATGAGATTATAATGAAGGGAGGATTTCTTCGTTTATAATAGTGCGGAATAATGTCTCCTGCTTATCTTTTCTGCATCGGTTGGCAATAATAATAGCTTTTACCTGTTCTACCGTTTCATTTATATATTTATTAATGACCAGGTAATCATAAAAATGCCAGAATTGTAATTCCTGGTTGATATTATTTCTGCGAATTTTTTTATCTTGTTCAGAATCAGAATGTCTTTTTTGCCATCGTTCTTCCAAATCTTTAATGGAAGGTGGCAGCATAAAAATAGTTATAGCTGCCGGGCATTTTTGTTTTACTTTCATGGCTCCCTGCACATCTATATCAAGAATTATATCAAATCCTTTTTCTATCAAGGACAGTACCTGTTTTTCTGAAGTACCGTATGTATTTCCATGTACTTCGCAATATTCCAGGAATTCGTTATTATTAATCAACTCAGTAAATTCTTCCTGTGAGACAAAACAATAGTCTTTTCCCTGTATTTCATTTTTTCTTTGTTGACGTGTTGTATAAGAGACTGAAAAGAACAATCCCGGTATCATTTTCAATAATCTTCTTATAATAGTGCTTTTGCCTGTTCCGGAAGGTGCTGAAATTATAAATATATCTCCACTCATAATTTCACTCAATGATCTTTTCTACTTTTCATTATTCAATATGAAATATCGTTTATTCATTTTGTGTCTTTAAGGGCAGTCACATTGGTCTGTCCCTACAAGTTGTACCTTTGTGCTATTTATTCCCCGCTAATAGTCGCAATTCGCATTTGAACTCACAGGAGTTTATTCCTCACCTTTTTTAATGCGCTTAATAAGTGTAAGTGGCTGCAAGGATGATAACACGATATGACCGCTGTCCATTATTAAAATTGATCTGGTTTGCCTGCCAGCGGTTGCATCAATTAATTTACCGGCGCTGCGTGCTTCTTCTCTCAATCGTTTCATTGGAAGAGATTTTGGGGAAACAATGCTAACGATTCTTGTCGACATCACGGCATTACCAAAACCAAGATGAATTATTTCACTCATACATTTTTCCTTTCCAGACTCTCCTGCTGAACCTATTTCTCATTTTGAAAAGATTCACTGATTATGTAATTCTTGCTCGCCATAGCAGTGAATGCTTCTCTGTTAAGCAATTATTCTAAATTCTGTATCTGCTGGCGTAATCGTTCAATATCATATTTTAATTCAAGTGCAGCATTTGAAACTTCATCCATTACTGATTTGCTCAATATTGTTTGGACTTCCCTGTTCATTTCTTGCAGGAGAAATTCTAATTCTTTTCCTATCTGATCCTTGTTGTTAAGAATATCACGAAATCTTTCAAAATGTGCTCCCAGTCGTATTACTTCTTCCGTGATATCTGTTTTGATAATATAAAAGAAAATTTCTTCTGATACGCGCTGGGTATCAAAATTTTCTTCAAGTTTCAATTGTTGT
>MFGW01000226.1:2941-4600 GCA_001780385.1 Candidatus Fischerbacteria bacterium RBG_13_37_8
ATTTTTTTCCAGGCTATCTTTCAGGAGAGTAATTTTATTTCCGCAGCTATCCAGGATTGATTCTACTGATTTTAATAAAAGTTGTCCTTCCTCTAATCTGAATTTTTTTAAATCAAGAACTAATTCTTCCCAATGCGGTGCAAAGAGCGGTTCTATTTTTTCTCTCAACTGCTGGTCATCAATTGTAACAGAATACATACCTGGCAAACTTAGTAAATGCGAGACATCGATGTTATGTTTTTTCTTTTTGATGGTTTTATCTTTGCTTAAAGCAGCAAGTACTTTATAGAGTAATTCATTGTTTAATCGTGGGATAATAAATTCAGCGTTTGTAAATTTTATAACAACAGCGCCATCAATTTTTCCTCTCATGAAATATTTATTTATGGTTTTTCTCGCTTCCGGTTCTAAAAAAGTCAATTCTTTGCTGAAATAAATGCTGGCTTCAAGGAATCGATGATTCAGGCTTTTCACTTCCATTTTCAGGGTAAAATCCTGCTGTACAATTTCTCGTCTTGCATAACCTGTCATACTAGAAATCATAGCTCGTTGTAGCTCCTATGAAAATAAATTAGGGACTAGGGAATGGAGAAGATGAATAATCGTTGTATTTATTATCAATAGTTTCGGCTTAAGTAATAGCATTGCTTACTCCAGTGTCAATCAAGCATTTGTAATTCATACAGTCGTATATAAAGTGGTTCATTCTCAATAAGAAAATCATGATTACCGTGTGCTTTTATTTTTCCTCCATCGAGAATTACAATAGTATTTACATCTTTAAGACTTGCTAAATGATGCGTAATAATAAAAGCAGTACGTCCTTCAAGAAGATTGGAAATAGCCGTTTGAACATATGCTTCTGATTCAGCATCGAGGGAAGTGGTTGCTTCGTCCAAAATAAGTATCTCGGGATCTTTCAGGATAGCTCGTGCAATGGCAATTCGCTGTCTTTGTCCGCCGGAAAGCGATTGTCCCCATTCACTTATTATGGTTTCATAACCATGTTCCATTTCCATGATAAAATCATGCGCATACGCTGCCTTTGCAGCTTTCTCAACGAGTTCCTGGCTCGTTTGTTCTTTTCCATAGGCAATATTATTACGAACAGTATCATGAAATAGAATAACATCCTGTGTTACTATCCCGATTTTACTCCTTAATGCTTTTATGGAGAAATTTCTTATATCTGTTCCATCTATTACAATTCTGCCTTGCGTCGGATCGTAGAGACGCGGCAGCATGTTTACCAGTGTAGATTTTCCTACACCACTTGGTCCAATAATGGCAACACGTTGTCCCTTTTTTATAATGAGATCAATATCTTTTAATATCATCGTGCCATTATAGGCGAAGCTCATATTATCAAAACGTATATGATCATTAATTTTTTCTAATTCGACTGCATCAGGTTTTTCTATAATTCTTGAATCATGATCAAGGACTTCAAAAACTCTCTGTGATGCTGCTGAAGCTTCCTGGATCGTGTTATTCACCCTGCTTAATTTTTTAATGGGAGCGTACATAAAGAATAATGCAGTAAGAAATGATGTTATTTTCCCCGGCGTACTTAATCCAGCCAGTATTTGATAATGTGCATACACAAGTACCAGGATGGCTCCTATACCGCCAATTAATTCCATTATTGGTGTGGAAATA
>MFGW01000226.1:4608-10139 GCA_001780385.1 Candidatus Fischerbacteria bacterium RBG_13_37_8
GCGGCTCGCATGCAAACTAGCAAATAATACTTTTCTCAGTGACCTGCCAAATCTCTTTGTTTCAAATCGTTCCATGCTGTATGCTTTTACTATTCTTGCTGCATGAATAGTTTCATTTAATACATGGTGCAATTCTGCCGTACCTTCATGACTTGATAAACTTACTTTTCTTAACCTGGCACTTATGCGAATAATTGGATATAGACATAAGGGAAGGAGTACGCATGATATCAATGATAATTTCCAATCAAGCCAAAATATATACACTAACAGTCCTGCAAGAACAAGACTTTCTTTGAGAAGATCCCCCGCGGTTTGTGAGACAGCTACTTTCATTTTTTCTGTATCAAATATTACCCTCGATTGAAGGTCTCCCGCTTTTTGAGTTTGCAAATAATACAGCGATTGACTTATCAGATGCTCATACATTTTATTTCGAACATCTCTTATAATTCTAAAACCGATGCTTTCCATTAAATAAGTTGAGAAGTAGGATGAAATTCCTTTACCGATATAGAAGAAAAATATCATGACACACACCATAAACAGGGCGCCCGATTGTGGTTCCATTAATACTTTATCCATCAATTCTTTAACCACCCAGGTCAGCAAAGCAGTGAATAAAGCGACGAGTGCCATATTGAACAAGGCAAGAGTAAATCTGCCTTTATATGGTTTAATATAATTTACCAGCTTGAGAAAATTTTCCATCGGCTTCACTCAATTATGCATTATAGATAAACCAGGCGCATAAGTCAATCAGTGGATAGAGCCTGGGGATTAGGGACTAGGGAAGAAACGCTGAACAATGTGCAAAAGAGATAATGTATTGTTTGTGAGAACCTTGAACTTTGAACAGGGAAGGATTATTCGTAATGGAGGGCAATGATTGGATTAAGTTTGGCGGCACGATAAGCGGGATACATACCGGAAAATATGCCCACAACGGCTGAAAATACCACACCTATAATAAATGACCACCATGGCAATGAAATAGGAAATTGCAGCAACAAAGCTGCTAATGCCGCTACTGAAGCGCCTATCAGCACGCCTATGGCTCCTCCTATGCTGGTGATAATTACTGCCTCAAGTAAAAATTGCCCGAGAATATGCCGTTTCTTTGCTCCTATCGCTTTCCGTATGCCGATTTCCCTGATACGTTCTGTTACCGATACCATCATTATCGCCATGACCCCTACACCACCTACAAGCAAGGCTACCGATGATATACCGATAAGACCTATAAATATTGCTTGCGTTATATCTGTCCATAATTCCATTATTGAATCCTTGGTCATTATATCAAAATCATTTTCCTCCCATGATTTCAAATGATGCCTCATTCTCATTACCGCTATTACTTCATCACGAGCCTGTTCAGTCAAATTCTCATTTATGGGTAATATTACCATCATGATGCTTTCCCGTTCGCTCGAATAATATTTCTTGAACGTTGTATGAGGAATTATTGCAAAATCATCAGCTCCAACATCAAGACCTCCTTCGAGACGCTTGGCAAAAGTTCCGATAACCGTAAATTTCTGATTGCCCATTTTTACTTCTTTCCCAATTGGATCTGTCATGCTGAACAATCCTTCTGCAGGCGAATACCCTAATATTATTACATTCTTTTTATGAATCACTTCTCCCTGCGTAAAAAATCTCCCTTTATCAATCGGCAGAGCTACCGTATCCGCATAATATTCAGAAGTGCCCACTATCTCAATTTCATTGCTTACTATATTTTTATATTTTATCGTAAAAAATTTAGGTGGAAAATGTCCGCCACGCAGTATATCAACCTTCTTAACTGATTTGCAATTAAGCTCCAATGCTTTTACATCCAGTTCCGTTATATCCGGTCTGTTCATCATTCTCATAAATTCTTTGTGGGAAGATATTAGTCTGCCACCAAATTTAACAACATACATTAAACTTGGATTCAATGACCGTAAATCCTTGGTCATCATTAAATCTAAACCACGCAATATTGAAGTCATGCTTACTATCGCCATTATACCTATTACTATGCCCAGCAAGGTGAGAAAAGAACGCAATTTATGTGACCACAGGCTGTCAATTGCCAACCGTAATGTTTCATATACCAGCGCCATGGAAGTGCGTGCACGTTTAAAATTTCTGTATGTTCTCTGTTCCATTTTCTACCTTCTCCTATGCTCTTCGTTCATCCTTCACTCCGTGCCTAGCCAGAGATATTTGAAGTTTCAAATATCTCTGGCTATTTATTCATACCGCAAGGCTTCTATAGGATTCAGCATTGCTGCTTTATTCGCAGGATATAAGCCAAAAATAATGCCAACGATAAAGACCGTTATAAGTGCAATTACCATGGACCAAACTTTGATTATATAAGGCAATGCAACTGCTTCCGAAATAACAATGGCGAGAATTATTCCGACAATAATTCCCGCTATTCCGCCTGCAATAGACAGCGTTAAGCTTTCAACCAGGAATTGCCACAGCACATCCCTTCTTTTTGCTCCGATGGCTTTTCTGATGCCTATTTCACGTGTCCGTTCTGTTACTACCATGAGCATGATATTCATTATCACCACGCCCCCGACAATTAGTGCCAGTGCTACCACTCCTACTAATGCTGAATAGATTCCTCTCGTCGCATTCTGGTACATATTGATAAATGCATCAGAAGTAAATATGCCAAAATCATTATCCTGTTTCGGTTTTAATTTATGTCTGACGCGCATCACTACTGTTGCTTCATCCATGGCTTTATTTAAAAATGCCGGTGAATTTGGCTTTACCATCATGTAAAATGATTCACGCTGGGGTCCAAATATTTTTCTGAACGTGGACATCGGAATTGCTACAAATTCATCCTGGCTGTTTCCTAACAGCATTCCTCTCTGCTGTACGACGCCAATGACTTTGAATTTCTTCCCTTTAATATAAACATTTTTACCAACCGGATTAGCTCCCTTAAATAACTTGTCTTTTATATCAGCGCCTATCACTGCCACGTAGCGCGCGCGCAAATCTTCATATTGCGAAAAATGCCGTCCTTCCTCTATGTCCATATTTTCTACAAATGCATATTCCCATGAACGGCCGTTCACCCATGCATTTTCAAGTACTGTCTCCCTGTGTCGTATTTTTCCATTAGCATTATGAGCTGATACAACATATTCAATAGAAGGACATTGCTTTTTCAGCGCCTCCGCATCTTCCGGTGCTAAATCTGGATTATAACGACTTTTCCTCTCCTCACTATGTGAAAATGAAGGCTCAGACTTGCGAACATAAAATACATCAGCTCCTCTCTTCGTAAAAATATCTGCTACCTTTGCATCCATTCCTTGAATCATGCTCACCACGATAATAATAGATGCTACCGCAATTATATTACCCAGCAAGGTAAAAAATGAACGCAGTTTGTTATTCCATAATGCTGAGAGTGCTATAGCAATGCCTTCACGTATGTACATACCTGTTCCTTAAATTTATGTAACGGTGTCCTGTTCTACTTTACCATCCCGTAATAAAATCAAACGCCTTGCGCAATCAGCTATTTCCCGTTCATGCGTAACTATTATTATAGTTTGACCCTGTTCATGCAGTTTGGAAAAAATTGCCATGATGTCCTTCCCAGAACGTGAATCAAGATTTCCTGTTGGTTCGTCTGCTAAAATAATAGAAGGATCATTCACCAGTGCACGTGCAATCGCTACGCGCTGTCGTTCTCCGCCTGATAATTCATTCGACTTGTGCTTCGCCCTCTTTGATAAATCCACCTGCTCAAGCGCCTGCAATGCTTTCACCTTCCTCTCACGCGGATGCACTCCTGCATATACTAAAGGCAGTTCCACATTCTCCTCCGCTCTCAACCTCGGCATTAAATTAAATGTCTGAAATACAAATCCTATCTCTTTATTCCGGATTTCCGCCAACTCATCTTCTGATAATACACTGACATTCTTCCCGTTTAAAAAATAATCACCTTCCGTCGCTGTATCAAGACATCCTAACAGGTTCATCAATGTTGATTTGCCCGAACCCGATGGACCCATTATCGCCACAAATTCATTCCTCCGAATTTCTATGCTGACACTATCTAACGCTCGTACTTCCTGAGTCCCTAATTCATATCTCTTTGATAAATTTACCGTTTTTATAAGCTGTTCCATGATTCTTTCCTTTGCTGTATCGCTATCATTCCACTATGTTTTCTCTTTTTCCTTCTGCAGCTTGATCTTGTCTCCATCTTTCAGTTCCCTCAACACTTTATAAGGTCCCGTCACTACAATCTCTCCTTTATTCAATCCTTTGACTACTTCAAAATAACTTTCTCCTACAATACCAGTTTCCACGGGCTTAAATTCTGCCTTGCCTTGGTTATATATAAATACACCTTCCATTTCTTTCTTCTTATATTTACTCTCGTCTATCTTTCCCGTCTGCTTCGATGTTGATTGATTCTTGATAATATTGTTGTCTTTATCAACTGCTACCTCCCTTGTCAGCATTGCCTGAATAGGAACTGATGCTACTTCTTTTTTCTTTGCCGTTATTATTTCTGCCGTTGCAGAAAAACCGGGTCTGACGCCCTCCACTTTATCATCAAGCGTCACCACTACTTTAAAATTTACCGCTTCCGATTGCCCAAGTGTCGCTGTTGCTATAAGCGGAGAATTTCCTATTTCCGTCACCGTTCCACTAAATTTTTTATCCGGGTATGAATCAAGTGTCACCGATGCCGTTTGTCCTATCCTGCTATCAACCACATCAGTTTCATCTACTTCCAGTTCTACCTCTATAACAGACATATCTGAAATAGTCATGATTACCGTGCCCGGATTATTCATCGTTCCCATTATTACATTCTCACCTTCTTCTACATTTAAACGCGTTACAATTCCCGCTATCGGCGCCTGTATCGTTACCTTCTGTAAATCATGACTCGCTGATCGCATCTGCGCTCTTTGCTGCTCTATCTGCAGTTTGGCCGATTGCAACTCTTTCGTCGCTACTGCAAGCCCTGTTACAGCATTTTCATGCACTTCCTTCGATTGCAATCCTTTGTTGTAGAGCTCCTCTATGCGCCGCGCATTACTTATTGCCTTTTCATAATTTGCCTTGGCAATATCATATGCTGCTTCAGCTCCCTTGATCGCCGCTTTTAACCTCTCTACCTGCAATTCCAACGGAACAGGATCTATCTGTAATAAAAATTGATCCTCCGTTACTTCGTCTCCTTCTTTCACCGCTAATGATGTTATGGTTCCTAATGAATTTGCACTTATATTCACCGTCTTCTTCGCCTTCACCTGTCCGGATGCAGATACAATCGCCGTTATATCCCTTACTTCTATGCTCTCCGTATCAACCGTTTCTCCTTTACTCCTCTTACTTACACTATTCATGATAAATAATCCCGCTATTATACATATCACCACTACCGTCACTATTATTTTGTTCTTCTTCTTCATATAATTTAATTCTCCATGTTTCTCATCATTTATAGCGTCCCGGAATAGCTTTCCATCTATCCGGAA
>MFGW01000226.1:10169-15761 GCA_001780385.1 Candidatus Fischerbacteria bacterium RBG_13_37_8
CTATAATTACGTATAGTACCAGCACCAGTACTATCCCGCGCTGCGTTTCCCATTTGTTAATAATTTTCAATCCTATGCCTATTACTATGCTCTGCCATATATAAATTACATCAAATTTGCTCAAAAATGCATACATCCAGCTTTCTTCATTCATGTTATTTTACCTCATATATAGTTGCCTTCAGCACTTCAAAAACTCCCAATAATCAAACTGCCACACACTTGCTAACAATATCTGAAAATTCAAATATCCATAGCAAGCACACACGTAATAAATTAATTATATTATACTATACGATTATGAGATGCAAAAAGTTCAAAATACAAGTATTTTTCCCCATAGGGCTGGTTCTTTCCGGATCAGAAAAATTGCCTAAACCGGATCTCTAAATAATTTTAATTTCAATTTGTCGATAACATCCTGCAAGGTATTTATTATCGTCTCTCTCTCCAGCTCATCTATTATTTCTTGTGCAGATATTTTTGCTACATATTTCCATATTTCCATTACTTCAGTGCGCATCGCGGATACTTTATCCGTCAATTGTTGAATAATATCGATAACTTCTCTTGTTTCAATGGGCGCCATGCTTACTTCTTCTTCTGAAATAACAGTTTCCTGTTCAACTGGCTCTGCTTTTTTTATTGAAACACGCTTCTCCTTGAGAATTCGCAATATTATCCTTCCCGTCTTATCTTTTGCCATAGTTATTCTTTCTTCTTTTGCTAAACTCTTGCAATCATTTCTTACTAATTCCCAGGATTGATGAATGATTTTTCCACTTGGAGGTAATGCAATACCAATTTCCTGATGATGATTCTTAATGAGATCTACCATGGTTATCTTTTTATTCTTTTCAAGAATATCCAGGATGATTGCTTTTCTCTCATCTCTGTTCTTTAACGCCCAAATATGTTTTTGTTCCATTATAGTCACCTCAATCATGAGTATTTCATTTTCATCATATACCATTCAAATGATAATAGCAACATAATCACATTAATTATATCTGTAATTATGCTCCCAAATGCAAAACACTCATCCCTATAGTCCCTAATCTTCAGTCCCCATTTGTCCCCTGCTCTCTGGACTATTGTCTTATTTAATGAACAATTTAATAGCATTTGCATCAGGCGAATGCTTATTCTCATGATTGTCAGATAATCGATCCGCTGCGATTATTTCCCACATACACCTTTTCTAGCAAATCTGGTATGATTATTGTAATACGGTTGAATAATACAGGGGCGAACACAAGGTTTGCCCCTGCAATATATCCCAAACTCTATGTCATTGTGAGTTTGCCGGAGGCAAACGTAACAATCCCTAACGGATTATTGGATGCCTGAACGTCAGGGATTGCCACGCTTTGCTTCGCAAAGCTCGCAACGACGAAGCGTCGTTTACAAAGGAGGTTATCGATGAAAACCATACTCATAATCATGTTGCTTCTTCTTCCAGCATTAGCCTTTGCTGAAGATGTTACATTCAAATTCGGTGGATTTATTCCATCCGCTAATAGTGACATTTGGGAAGTGAACGTAGATGAAACAACTTTTTCTGTTTCAAACATGGCGGGCGGGTACGTTGCCGGAGAAATTGATTTATTTCTTGGGCGGCATTTTAATTTTGCCTGTGAAGTAGGATATTATCAGAAAGATGTGCTTGTTGAAGATATTGATTTTGAATACCCTGATGGATGGCCTATTGAACATGTTGTATATCTGCGAACAGTACCGCTGCAAGCAAGTTTCAAATTTCTGCCTCTCGGAAGAAATAGAAAAATTATTCCGTATGTTGGAGGAGGATTAGGATTCTATTTCTGGGATTACCAGGAATATGGTGATTTTGTCATTTATCGTTACGATGATCCTGAAATAATTACAGGATATTACCAATCAACCGGAGTTGATCTTGGCTATCACGGTATGTTCGGTTTAATGATTCCCATAGGCTGGCATTATTCAGTCAATGCTGAAATTAAATATGTTCGTGTAGATGGAAATTTAGGAAATGATTTTGATCCTACCTTTGAACCGATTGATTTAAGCGGTATATACGCTACAGCAGGTATTTCCTTCTGGTTCTAATTCACTGCCCACTGTTCACTGTCCCCTGTTCCCTGTTCCGTTTCTCTAACACTTTCTTGGGCCCGAGTAATTCAATCAGTTCTTTTTTTTCAATAGTTTCTTTTTGAAGTAAGGCATTTGCTAATATATCCAGCATTTCTTCATGTTCTTTAAGAATAGTAGTTGCTTTGTCATACAGTTCAGAAAGTACTGCTTTTACCTCTTCTTCAATTTCATAGGATGTTTGTTCACTATAAGCGCCTTGCCCATCATAAAAACCTCTTCTTAAAAACATGGGAGCTGCATTAGGAAAACTTATGAGACCGATTTTTTTATTCATACCATATTCAGCAATCATACTGCGGGCAAGTTCAGTTGCATTGCGCAAATCATTTTGTGCCCCGGTTGATATTTCATTAAAGATAAGTTCTTCAGCGGATCTTCCGCCAAGCAGCGTACATAATTTTTCTTCCAGTTCTGATTTTGTCATAAGGTATCGATCTTCAATTGGTGTCTGCATCGTTACACCAAGTGCATGAATACCTCTCGGAATAATAGATACACGCGTTACAGGATCCGTGCGTGGAAGAAAATGCGCTACTATAGTATGTCCTGCTTCATGAAATGCAACTATTTCTTTTTCTTTCTGGCTAATCAAACGATTTGTTTTTTCGGGTCCTGCTATTACTCTATCTATTGCTTTATCAAAATCTGACATTTCAATAGCATCTTTATCATTGCGAGCTGCCAATAAAGCAGCTTCATTACAAATAAAGGAAAGATCAGCCCCTACGAAACCCGGTGTCCTTGCAGCAACAGAATGTAGATCAACCTCCGGGGACAGCGTAAGGGAACGTATGTGAACATTTAAAATTGCTTCTCTTCCTGCTAAATCCGGAGCATGAAGAACAATTTGACGGTCGAACCTGCCCGGTCGTAATAAAGCAGAATCCAGCACATCCGGTCTATTTGTCGCCGCCATAATAATTACTCCCTTTTTAGAACTGAATCCATCCATTTCGGAAAGCAGTTGATTAAGTGTCTGCTCCCGTTCATCATTACCGCCTACAATGCTCCCTGCTCCTCGATGTCTCCCTATCGCATCAATTTCATCAATAAAAATAATACACGGCGCTTTCTTTAATGCCTGGTCAAATAAATCTCTGACTCGCGCTGCTCCCACACCTACAAACATCTCAACAAATTCTGAACCGTTCATACTGAAAAAAGGTACGCCCGCTTCACCCGCTGTCGCTTTTGCAAGCAATGTTTTGCCTGTTCCCGGCGGCCCTACCAACAATACTCCCTTCGGTATTTTGCCTCCTAATCGCTGAAATTTCTGCGGATTCTTTAAAAATTCCACCATCTCCATCATTTCCATCTGCGCATCTTCAATCCCCGCTACATCTTTAAACGTTATCTTCTCTCCTACACTCGCATATAACTTGGCTTTATTACGCCCAAATGACATTACCTGATCCCCCGCTCCCGCCATCCTCTTAAAAATAAAATTCCATATGAGTATGATTAATATCAACGGTATTATCAATGTCAAAAATAATTGATAAAACCATGATTGATCCTCCGTCCCAGTATATTTTACCTTATGTTTCTCCAGTAAATCTACTAGTTCCTTATCCTCTTCTACACGTAATGTTACAAATTCCTTCTCCTCCCCTTTTACTACTGCCTTGCCCTCTATAACACGCTGCCCTACCGTACATTCCGTCACCTCTCCCTTGCTCACCATCGCCCTGAATTCACTGTACGGTATCTCTTTCGATTTCGCACTCATCTTGTGCAGAAAAAAAGCAAGTAAAAACGCCGCTAATATTATGATAAATAAATATTTAGTCTTCGGCTCTATCTCCGGTATGTTCTGGGGCGGCGGGACCTTCTTCTGTTTGCCTTTTTCTTTTTTTGCCATGATAATTTTTACCTTTTATGCTATAATAATTTCTTATTGCTATTATACATCATCAATGCCATTTAGGCAAAAAGTGAATACTCTACTTAGCTTTACTTTATAACAAATGAAATCATGGTTTAAAAAAACACTGATCACCGGCATTATCCTTATCCTCCCTTTAGCCGTTTCACTCTGGATCGTTATCACCGTCTTTCAAAGAGTCGATGGTATATTCCGACCACTGATTATTAAATTTTTTGGCTTCCCTGTCCCCGCTCTCGGCTTCCTCTTTACTTTTATCCTCATCTGGTTGATTGGAATAATCGGAACCAACTTTATCGGAAAAAGACTTTTTGCTAAACTTGACCAGCTTATGCTTAAAGTTCCTCTCTTCAGCGTAACCTACGGAACCACAAAACAACTCATCGATGCTTTTGAAATGGGTCAAAAAATTCCTTTTAAAAAAGTAGTGCTTCTTGAATATCCACGTAAAAATTTGTTCTCCATTGCTTTCGTCACGAATATTGCTCAAGGTGAAATACAGGATATTACCCCTCAAAAACTCGTTACCGTCTTCTACGTGACTACTCCCAATCCTACTTCCGGTGTCATTCTCTTTGTCCCTGAAGAAGAACTTATTCCACTGAGCATGCATCCTGAAGATGCACTTAAATTAATTGTTTCCGGCGGTTTCTTTACTCCTGAATATCCCCCAAATGCAACCGCTATTACTCTCCCGGCTACAGTATGACAAATATAAAAACATGGGCTAAAAAGACATTGCTTACCGGTATCATCCTTATCCTGCCTTTAGCAGTCAGTATCTGGATCGGTATCATTATCTTTCATAAAGTCGATGGCATCTTTCGCCCCATTATCACTAAAATACTCGGCTATCAAATACCCGGTCTTGGCTTTATCCTCACTTTTCTCCTTATCTGGCTCCTCGGTATTATTGGTACTAATATCATTGGCAAACGCTTGTTTTCTGCCTTCGATAAATTTATGATTAAAATACCCCTCATCAGTATCTTCTACCGTACTACAAAACAACTTATAGAAGCATTCAAATTAACAAAAAAACTTCCGTTTCAACAAGTCGTTCTTATTGAATATCCTAGAAAAGGTATTTTTTCAATCGCATTTATTATGAATGAACAAACAGGCGAAATCCAGGCTCTCACTCCACAAAAACTTATAAGTGTTTTTATTCCATCAACACCTAATCCAACTACCGGTTTTCTTGTCTTTGTCCCTGAAGAAGATATACTCCCTATTTCAATGCACGTCGATGATGCACTCAAACTCGCTATTTCCGGCGGCTTAGTCACTCCGAAAAATGTACGGGCGTCGGAGCAGAACATTAGACACTCTGTAGACTAAATATGGAGCGGGGGGTCAAAGCCCAACATTGGACACGCTGCAAACGAAGATCTGGAGAACATTTCAAGCCGCTGTGTTGAACATTCATCAAAATTTGCAAAGTCAGGAAATGGGGAGCAGACAAAGGGCCCTAAACAGTGATCTGTGAACAGAATTAATAATGCGATGCCCCTACGAATCTTGAACCTTGAACAAAAAAGAATAGTTGAGAATGTCGATGAAAAAAGAAG
>MFGW01000226.1:15768-16751 GCA_001780385.1 Candidatus Fischerbacteria bacterium RBG_13_37_8
TGTTGCGATGAGTGGCGGAGTGGATAGTTCCGTTACTGCTTTATTGCTCAAACAGCAAGGATATGATGTCATCGGTTTTACCATGCTTCTCTCAGATGAACAAACCATTTCCATGGATCACAATGAACGACGATGTTGCGGTATTCAAATTGCTGATGATGCAAAAAGAGTAGCATCTATAATCGATATTCCTCATTACGTTATAAATCTTAAGAACGAATTTCGACAACATGTTCTCCAGCCTTTTATTCAAAGCTATCTTTCCGGCAAGACACCTTCTCCCTGCATTCTTTGCAATTATTACCTTAAATTCCAGGTGCTCCTTAATAAAGCGCTGATGCTTGGTGCAAATAAATTAGCAACAGGTCATTATGCTTGCCTTGAATATGATGCCTCCCTAAAAAGATGGCTTCTCAAAAAAGCCCAGTATATCACTAAAGATCAATCATATTTTCTTTTCAGCTTGCAACAGAACCAATTGGAAAAAGCACTCTTTCCTCTCGGCGCATATAAAAAAAACCAGGTGCGAATCCTCGCAGCTCAACATGGTTTGCCCATTGCCTCCAAACCTGAATCCCAACAACTCTGCTTTATCTCCGATGATAATTATAGAAATCTTATTAAAATAGAAATAAAAGATTTGCCCCCACACGGTAACTTTATTTCTTCAGATGGAAAAATTTTGGGCTCTCACAAAGGCATTCATAACTATACTATCGGTCAACGTCGCCAATTAGGCGTCGCAATCGGTAAACCACTGTACGTTATAAAAATTATACCTGAATCAAATACAATTATTCTCGGTGAAGAAAATGAACTCTATGCCTCATTCTTAACTGCACACCAGTTGAACTGGATAGCTATTGAACCGCCACGATCTTCTTTCACAGCATCTGCACGAATCCGCTATAAACATGAAGAAGCACCCGCCACGATCACTCCCTCTTCTGATTCTGAAGCAACAATCACATTTGATGAGCCGC
>MFGW01000226.1:16757-17405 GCA_001780385.1 Candidatus Fischerbacteria bacterium RBG_13_37_8
CCATTACTCCCGGACAAGCAGTTGTACTCTATGATAACGACATTGTAGTCGGCGGCGGTTGGATAAAGGGGGTCGTAGCATAACATTTGTGCTCCCGCAAATGAAGGCCTGGAGTACGTTACCAGCCGCCTTGACAAAAATTCATCAAAAAATAGCTGTCTTTAACGTGATCTCTTTTTCAAACCGCAAATAAGCTGGAATTAAATAATTAATCATTGCTTGGCATCCTCCCCATTCCCTATTTTCTTTGGCATGAAAATTGTTCTATAATGGTATTATGAAAAAACAAATGAAAGATATTGTTTTTCTCCCCGTCGTGATTCTGTTAATGTGTCAAATGCTCTTTACAGCAGACACACAACCTGTCAAATTTCCTTCCGGCAGAATGATAACGGCTGAAGTAGTCAGCAAACCTGCAGATCGTGCTAAAGGCTTAATGTTCCGCAAGACACTTCCTGATAATGAAGGGATGCTCTTTATATTTGAAGAGGAAGATTTTCATTCGTTCTGGATGAAGAATATGATAATTCATCTTGATATAATCTGGTTGGATAAAGAGAAAAAAGTAGTATACTTCGAAGAAGATGTTCCGCCCTGTAAAGAGGACCCATGCACAAGCTATTTGCCCATGAAGAAAGCAAAGTATGT
>MFGW01000226.1:17411-17750 GCA_001780385.1 Candidatus Fischerbacteria bacterium RBG_13_37_8
AGTGAATTCCGGATTTATTAAGAAGGAAAAACTGAAATTAGGCGATCAGCTTGCCTGGAATTCAGGAAATAATAAGTAGTAAATCGCACTCTCTTCCCCATTACCCGATTTTGCATTTTTTGATGAATTTTTAGCAGGGCGGCTTGAAACGCCCTCCAGAACTTCGTTTGCTGAACAGCAAATGTTATGGTGCGACCCCCCTTCTTGACATGGTAGGGAAAAAATATGATAATGCTTGCGCGGGGCGATTAACTCAGCGGCAGAGTGCTACCTTCACACGGTAGAAGCCAGAGGTTCAAATCCTCTATCGCCCACCATCCTGTCTTATTTGCCTCACAG
>MFGW01000226.1:17782-19733 GCA_001780385.1 Candidatus Fischerbacteria bacterium RBG_13_37_8
ACCTCTTTTCAAGAATTACCGCCACTCCATCTTTCGCAGCCTGAACAGGGATACCGTTATGCAATTGATTCATTACTCTTGGCTGATTTTATTGAATGTGATGCTTCAGCAGTTTGGATTGACCTTGGTTCAGGATGCGGTATTATTCCCATTGCAACTGCATTAAAAAAGAATTTTGCATTCTGTTGGGCTATTGAAATGAAAGCTGGATTATGTTTCATGGCTCAAAATAATATACAGTATTATCATTTGCAGGATAAGATAGCTGTTCTTGAAGCTGATATTCGGGAAATTCCCTATTATTTTCCCGCACACAGTTTTGACCTTGTTGCTTCCAATCCTCCTTACCGTCCCCTCTCAAATGGTCGACTCAATCATACGCTTGATAAAACTATTGCGCGTCATGAACTCTTTCTCAATCTTGATGATCTGCTGGAATCTGCGGTTTACCTCTTAAAAGAAAATGCTTTTTTGTATATAATATATCCTTACAAATATTTTGCTGTACTTGTTGATAAATTGCTTGACTGTCATTTTCATATTCACCGGAAGTCAGTTATAAAAGAAGGCAGAAAAGCTGCTGCTCATTTTATATTGATAAAGGCTGGTTTTCAAATACCAGATGCATTAGTAGAAGAAGAATCAGTAATTTCACATAATATGACCATTTAGAAAACAGTATGATAGATAATCTTATTAATTTATTTAGATATCGCCAATTATTGTACACGCTGGTGGTGCGTGAGTTAAAAGCCAGGTATCGTGGTTCCATTCTTGGATTTTTCTGGTCATTTGCTAATCCATTGCTTCTCCTTATTATATATACGATTGTTTTCAATTATATTTTGGCACAAAGGGATCCGAATACGAATCCTTACAGCTTATTTTTATTCTGTGGGATATTGCCTTGGACATGGTTTACGTCTTCATTGCTGCAGGCGGCAAATTCTGTTATTGATGGTGGAATTCTCATTAAAAAAATAATATTTCCTGCGGAAGTACTTCCCTTTGTAAGTGTGTTATCAAACCTAGTGCACTTTCTTCTTGGATTACCGATTCTGTTTGGTTTCATGATTTATTATCGAAAAGGGCTGACAGTAAATATGCTTTATTTCCTTGTTATAGTAGTCATACAATTAATTTTCTCACTTGGTCTTGGATTATTATTAGCGGCTTTGAGTGTACATTTCAGAGATGTCAAAGATTTACTTGCCAACATATTAACCTTATGGTTTTTTTCCACTCCTATTATATATCCTTTTTCATCTCAGATCATGGATAATTCTCCGTATTTTAAGTGGGTATTGAAATTGAATCCCATGACATATTTCATGCTTGGATTTCAGAAGGCATTTTTTTATGGAGAGCCGCCGTTATTGAAGCATATAATAATCATGTTTTTTGGTTCTCTTTTATTATTCTGGTGTGGATATTTTGTATTTGACCGGTTACGGGACAGTTTTGCAGAAGAGGTATAAGTATGGATGCTATAGTAGCAGAAAAAATAACTAAATTATTCAAGCGTTATGCTTTTAAGAGGCAATTCCAGACATTCAAAAGCGCTTTAGTGCGGGGTGATTTTTTTCAGAATATTAGTCCGGAAGAAAGTTTTATTGCATTGAAGGATGTATCGTTCAAGGTAGCCCAGGGAGAGGCGTTGGGTATCATAGGAAATAATGGTTCAGGCAAGAGCACGTTGTTGAAGATAATTGCCGGCATCACTAAACCGACTTATGGAGCCGTAACCACTAATGGCAAAATATCAGCATTGATAGAACTGGGAGCAGGATTTCATCCTGAAATAAGCGGAAGAGAAAATATATTTATCAATGGGATTATGCTTGGTCTGACAAAAAAAGAAATAGCCAGTAAATTTGACGAGATAGTAAAATTTGCAGAGCTGGAAGAATTTATTAATGCACCGGTAAAAACATATTCTTCGGGAATGTTC
>MFGW01000226.1:19782-28818 GCA_001780385.1 Candidatus Fischerbacteria bacterium RBG_13_37_8
TAATAGATGAAGTATTGGCGGTCGGTGATGAATCATTTGGTCATAAATGTCTTGACAAGATGATGGATTTTCGTAGAAGAAAGAAGACAATTTTATTGGTAACCCATGCATTACCCATGGTAGAGAAATTTTGTGATCGCGTATTATGGCTCAAGAATGGAGTAGCGAAGATAATCGGCAAGCCCAAAGAAGTGACCGATGCTTATTTGATGGATGTAGCTTCACAGGAAGAGACCGATGCACAGGAGGTGCAGAAGGAAGTACTTGCCGCAGTAAAAACTGAATCAACACCTCCACCGGAGACAAGTGAGGAGGAAGAGATTGAGCAGCCAAAAAGGTGGGGAGACCAACAGATTGAAATCACGGAGCTCTTGCTTCTGGATGCAAATAATGAGATAAAATATGTATATTCTACCGGTGAACCGATGAGAATAATAATGAAGATAGTTGCCCATCAAAAGAGCAAAGATTTTGTTTTTGGTATCGGGATATCCAATTCAGAAGGTAGCACGTGTTATGGTACCAATACTCATATAGAAGAATATGAACCGGATGAATTGGATGGTGAAGCTACCGTAGAATGTTATATTCCCAGTCTTAATTTAACGGAGGGCACGTATTATCTTGATGTAGCGGTTCATAGACAAACAGGTACTCCTTTTGATTATCATCATCATTTATATTCATTCAAAGTACGTTCACGAATTAAAGATGTTGGAATTGCCCGTATTCCGCATGAATGGCGATTCTCTTCAAACATTAGTTTCAAAAAAAGCAATAATTAAGAATAATAGTGGTCACTGGTCACTATTTAACAAAGGAGGAAAAATGGCACGATACAATACGTATGATCTCACCGAATCGTTCAAAAATTTTAAGGTGGGAAAATACCTGACGGTAATATGGGTAATAATTGCATTTATTATCCTGATTTCCTGTATGTACCAGATAGGTCCTGGTGAAGCTGGCATCATTCAGCGATTCGGGAAACATGTGCGAACAACACATGCAGGTTTGCATCTCAAATTACCGGCTGGCATCGAAAAACTGACAAAAGTAAATATAGAACATGTTTTTAAAGAAGAATTTGGCTACCGGACAAGGAAAGCAGGCGTGGTTACTGAATATGAAGATAAAAAATACCAGGAAGAATCTCTCATGTTGACCGGGGATTTAAATTGTGCAGAAGTTGAATGGATAGTGCAGTTTAAAATTGCTGAACCGGAAAAATACCTGTTTAAAGTTCGCCGTCCGGAAACCACGTTAAGAGACCTATCTGAGGCGGTAACGCGCCAGGTCATTGGAGATAGAACGGTCACTGAAGTGCTGACTGTTGGAAGAGAAGAAATTGCCAACCAGATACAGCTACAATTACAGGAACTCATTAATTTATATGAAGTTGGCATTAAAGTAATCACAGTGAAACTGCAGGATGTGAATCCGCCAGATCCGGTAAAACCGGCATTCAACGAAGTAAATGAAGCGAAACAGGAAAAAGAACGGTCGATCAACCAGGCATGGGAAGATTACAATAAAGTAGTGCCGAGAGCAGAAGGTGAAGCGCAACAAATAATTGCCGAAGCAGAAGGATATGAACAGGAAAGAGTCAACCGGGCACTCGGCGAAGCGAAAAGATTTTCCTCGGTTCTTGAAGAATACCGGAAAGCTCCTGAAGTTACAAAACAGCGTCTCTACCTGGAAACACTTAATGAAATCATCCCACAGGTGAAACAAATTTATGTTATCGATCCCGCTCAAAAATCAGTAATTCCCTTCATCCCGCTACCAAAAACATCAGAAACTCAATAACAGGAGGTTTATTATGCCAGGCAAAAAAGTCATTTTCTACATTTTTTTACTTGTCGTTCTTATCTTTATCGGCAATTCAATTTACACTATCAATGAAACAGAACAGGTGGTGATCACACAATTCGGTGATCCTATTGATAATGCGATTAAAAAGGACGCCGGTTTATATTTGAAAGCGCCATTCATCTGGGAAATTCACCGATTTGAAAAAAGATTCCAGAAATGGGACGGTTATCCCAACCAGATCCCCACAAAAGATAAAAAATACATTTGGGTTGATACTACAGCACGCTGGCGCATTATGGATCCTTTGAAATTCCTCAAATCAGTAGGTAATGAACAAAATGCACTAGGGCGTCTTGATGATATCATTGATTCTACTACACGAGACTTGGTCTCGCGCAACCTACTTATAGATGTTGTGCGTTCCACCAATAGACTTACCACTCTTGAATCAAGCGAAGAAGATGTCCACCAGGAAGAATTCAGAGAAACTATTACCTTTGGACAAAAGGCAATACTCGAACAAATTCTTGCCTCGGCAAAAAAATTAGCACTGCAGTACGGCATCGAACTTCTCGATGTGCGCATTAAAAGAATCAACTATATCGAACAGGTTTTGGTCAAGGTGTATGAAAGAATGATTTCAGAGAGAAAAAGGATTGCCGAGCAATACCGGTCGGAAGGTCAAGGTAAAAAAGCAGAAATAAGCGGTTTGAAAGAAAAAGACTTGAGAAAAATTCGTTCTGTAGCTTACAAAACAGCACAGGAAATTATTGGAAAAGCAGATGCGGAAGCTACCCGCGTCTATGCAGAAGCCTACAATAAAGATCCGGAATTCTATGCATTTGTTAAAAGTCTTGAAACTTATTCGCAAACCGTAAAAAGCAACAATGTGTTGATCATGTCCACCGAAAGTGATTATTACAAGTACTTGAAGAATATAAAAGCGCGCTAAAAAGCACTCCGGAATGAACCAGAAGTTTTTAATTTTCCATTCTTCTTGACCTGATGGGGCATGAGATTCTGTTTTTATCAATGAACTAGTGTCTCATCCCCCATTTCCTATTCTGACCACAATTTCATTTTTTTGCTGAATTTTTCACATGGCACCCTTCAAACGCCCTCCAGAACTACGTCATGAGAGTATCCAATGTCGGGCTTTGCAGGCTGTCCGAAAACTATGCTTTAGATTCTTTGGCATACTATATATTGATGTTTATTAAATGCCTATAACGACATAATGTACAGCGAGGTGAGTAAAATTGAGTTTTCGGACAGTCTGTTGACCCCCTCTGAAACTTTTTGGAGGGGAATGGATTATAATAGTATTAAGATGGAAGCATTAACGGATGAAAAAATCATGATGGAAGTAAAAAACGGCAACAAAGATTATTTCAATCAGATATTGGACAGGCATTACAAGTCAATATTAAATTATGCATACCGAATATCAGGGAACAAGGCATTATCAGAAGATATCGCACAGGATACCTTCAGCAAAATTTATTTTGCAGCGAAAAGGTACAAACCGACAGCTCCATTCAAGGTATTTCTCTATACAGTTGCCTTCAGAGAAAGCATTAAGGCACTTCGCAAGAATAAGAAACACATTGCATTGAACGATATGATGGTGCTTCCGTCAACTGATAATCCTTCGAAAAACCTCGAAGATAAAGATACATCTTTATTGGTGCGGAATGCTATTCTTAAGCTTGAGCCCAAATATAGATCTGCAATTATTTTAAGAGAATATAACAATTTAACTTATGAAGAAATAGCGAAGGTATTGAAATGCTCCCTTGCGAACACGAAAAATTATATTTTTCGTGCTAAGGAAAAATTACGGGAGCTCTTAATACCAGTTTTAAGAGGTGCATTATGACATGCAACCAGGTAAAAAATAATCTCTTTGTTTATCTTGACAACAGCATTGACGAAAAAAGCAAGCAAGAATTTGAGATTCACATTAACGAATGTGCTGAGTGCCGGGAGGAATTACAAACATATCAGCAATTGCAGAGCATGCTTCATTCGGTTGAAGAAATTGAGCCATCCAGCAGTTATAAAGAGCATTTCTGGTCTTCAGTTGGCGTTAAAGGGCTCATCATGAGCTTTTTGCGTGGAAGAACACTTATCTATGCCCTTGCTGCCTGTTTGGTAATCTTGATCACATTAGCTTTGGTTATTCCATTGATCGTTCCGACCGGACCTACGATAGAGGTGACTACTACAGGATTGACAGATACTGATAGAAAAGATGAAGCGTTCATGAATGAAATGGTAATATTTATTGAATCACCTATAATTGATTCTTCTTTAATGTTTACCGATGAAGAATTACAAGTATTAACGGGCAATGACATCACACAGCAGAAGAAAAAACAAGAAAACAATAAAGGAGTCAATTTACAATTTTTAACAACAAACCGACAGGAGGTTAACAATGTTTAAAAAATCTTTATTACTAATATTTGTGCTCGCATTTGCCATCACGGTAATAGCGGCTGATGATACAAGACCAAGAATGCATCGTCAGGGACCTGAAGGAGAGCACATTGGAATGGGGCCTGGTCATGGAGGCGGAGGATTTGGTTTTGATTCATGGCTATTTCCAGGTAAATGGTGGAAAATACCTAAAGTGAAAGAAGAACTTGCACTGACTGATAATCAGATTGCGAAACTTGATGATTTGTTCTTACAGCATAAAACTGAAATGATCGACCTTAAAGCAGACCTGGAAAAAAAGCAATTAGAATTATCAAATCTTTTTGATAAGGATACTGTTGATGATGCAGTTATCTTGCAGAAAGTAGATGATTTGATTACTGCAAAGGGTATTCTTCAGAAAAGCTATATTAAAATGTTGCTCGCTATGAAAAAGGTACTGGTACCTGACCAGGTACAAAAATTAAAAGATCTTCGTACGAAAGTACACTCAGAAATGGAAATGAGACACAGACAATTCAGAAGACAAGAGTCACCGCAAGAGCCTCCTTCCAAATAAACAAACGCACCTTACTAGAGCTGGCAACACAAATGCCAGCTCTAGTCTCTTCCCTCGTCTATATCTTTATCATGTATTTCAATAGTCTCTGCACCCGCTACCGCTTCATATACATTCCGTTCATATTGTAGACAACACATCAATCTTCCACAAAATCCTGAAACTTTATTAATATTAAAACCGAGACCCTGCTGTTTCGCTACTTTAATACTGACCGGCTCAAATTTTTTTATGAAGGTGCAGCAACAAAGTTCCCTGCCGCATGGACCTATGCCACCCATGAGTTTCGCTTGATCCCTGATTCCTACCTGCCTCATCTCAATCCTCATTTTAAATCTCCCCGCTAAATCCTTTACCAAATCCCTGAAATCAATCCTCCCATCTGCACTGTAAAAAAATATTGCTTTTGAATTATCAAGCAAAAATTCTACCTTGATTAATTTTATAGGCAATTGCCGGATCTGAATTCGATTAATGCAGTACCGGTATGCTTTTTTTTCCTTTTCTTTCAGTTTCTTTATTTTCTCTTCTTCTTCAGGAGTTGCTTTTCTTACTAAGAAATAATAGCTATGCCGGTCACATTCATGTTCCGTTTCACCTTCTAGAAATTCTACTAATTTTATCTTCTCTCCATCCGACACAATTGCTTTTCCTTCATTATTAACAGGCTCCTGTTCATCTTTGTGAAGAAGAATTAATCTCTTGTTTTCTTCCAGTCGCCCAAATTTATATTTTTTCATTTCATTACATCCATTCTAAATGTTGCAGCCGCTTTGTATCATAATATGATTTACCATAATATGCAATAGCGCATGGAAGAGGTACAGGTAAAGGAAGATTGAGGACAAAGCAAGGTCGGGATTGAGAAGACATTTTAGGTAGAATTTAAAGAGGAAGAAGTATCATTTAATTTTTTCTCCACCTTACTCTCTCTTCAACTCTCCTTAACCTCAGCCTCAACTCAGACTTATCTTCATTCCCCAGCTTTCTTTACCTTTACCTATACCTATACCTCTTCCTCTAATTTTCTTTGAATCTGTCATATATTTCAGTATAATAGTGGAGGCATATGAATACAATCCTCAGCATTGAAAATTTAACCATTGCTTTCTGCAAAAATAAACGCGAACATATTGCTGTAGATAATATTTCCTTTGTTCTTCAGGAAGGTGAGTTCTTTGCCCTTGCCGGAGAATCAGGTTCAGGGAAAACTGCAACTGCTCTTGCCCTTCTCAATCTTATTGAATCACCCGGGTCTATCAAAAATGGAGCTATTCTCTTTCAGAACCGGAATCTTCTGGTTCTCTCACAAAAAGAGTTGAATCATATCCGGGGAAAGGAAATGAGCATGATTTTTCAGGAACCTTCTGCTGCTTTTGACCATTTTTTTACCGTCGGTCAACAATTTATTGAGATTATAAAATGGCATTTAAAAATGCCTCCCAAAAAAGCGAAAGAATCTGTTCTGCAATGGCTTTCCCTGATAGGTTTTAAAAATCCACCGCTGATTTATAATTCCTACCCGTTCCAATTAAGCGGTGGAATGCAGCAAAGAGTAATGATTGCCATGGCTTTATGCTGCAATCCTGCTATCCTTATTGCAGATGAACCTACTTCCTCACTCGATTCCCTCAGCCAAAATCATATCCTCGATTTACTCGCTGCTCTTAAAAAAAATATGCATCTTACCATTCTTTTAATTAGCCATGATTTCGGTATTATTGCACAATTTGCCGACAGGATTGCCATTATGTTTCGAGGCAAAATTATGGAAGTTGCTCCAAAATATGAATTGTTCAATAATCCTGCACATCCCTACACCATTATGTTGTTTAATTCAATCCCGGATTTTAAAACCCAATCCTTTCCTGCGCATCCACAGATTTCCTCTCCTGCCGAAGAACAAGATTCAGCAAAAACAGCATGCCCATTCTATTATAACTGCGCTGTACATACTGATGAATGCACACACGTCTTTCCCCAAGCTACTTCTCTTTCCCCTGAACACCTCGTCTACTGCTGGCACCTTAAATAGTAATCCTCCATTACCTTTTTTAATTGAATGTTCATGAATATCCTTTTCCCAACCTTAACCTCCAATACCTTCCTTGAAATTAGCATTTTATGCCTACATATGGTACAATAGAAGGGCTAAATTGATGAAGCTAAGACATTTACTATTCATTGCAATATTTTGTCTCATAACCGGTATATTCTGCCAGGGGAAGGATTTTACCTTGATCATCAATAATAGACAGGTTATTCTGCCGCTTCTTGAACATAATAATGAAAGTTATACCTACGCCATTGAATTCGCAAAAGCTATTGGCGGCACGACAAAAGAAATGAAAGACACTCCTACCCTGCTCATTGTGCTGGATAATAAAAATATACTGTTAAGTCCTGATACCTCTTATTTTGTTCTGGATGGACAATTAGTAAAAATATGCTGCAATGTTTTAAGAAAAGAATATAAATGGCTTGTCCCGCTTGACTTCATCACTAAAATTGCAGAGTTTTCATTTGGCACCAATTATTTCTGGAATCCTAAAGATTTGCTTCTCATTGTGGGCTACAATCAAAACAATATGTTGAATATCGGCGTTGAAAAAAACCAAAATAAAACCATTGTGACCTTTGAAGGGATGCTGGCAAGTGATTTCAGATTTATTGAACAACCAGGTTCCCTGGGAATAAAATTTTTCTCGCGTTTATTAATCAAGCCTGATTACTACAATGAAGTAAGTGACTCGCTTATTAAAAAAATTTATTACACAATTCTGCAAAATTACGGAACGTATGTCATTGAATTCCAATCAGAAAATATTCCCTACACTATTGTAGATTCTGATAGTGATAGAAGATTAATCATAGAATTTTATAAAGAAGCTTCTTTGGAGCAGCCGAAAAAACCTGAAGAGCCTCCTCCCATCGCACAGGAAGATACTAAAACCAGTACTAAAACAAGCCAAACATTATCGACTATTGTTATAGATCCTGGTCATGGAGGAGAAGAGACAGGCGCCATAGGACTTAAAGGTTCTTATGAAAAAGACCTTACCCTTGCACTGTCACGAATTTTAAAAAGATTACTGGAAGAACGACTGGGTGTAAAAGTATTTCTCACCAGGGAACAAGATATAACCCTGGATCTCATCGATAGAACCGCTATCGCTAATAATCTGAAAGCTGATATATTCATTTCAATTCATGCCAACGCTTCAAACAGAAAAATAGCAAGTGGCGCTGAAACATTTTTTCTTAGTTTGGAAGCAACAGATGAAGAATCACTTCTGTTGGCAAAGCAGGAGAACAGACCAGGCAGATCCACTGTCTCGGCATCTACCAGTAAAGATTTAAATTTAATTCTGTGGGATCTTGCTCAGACTGAGCATTTACAGGAAAGCTCCCTCCTTGCAGAGCTTATTCAGGAAGACTTAAATTCAGCTCTTGGAATTAGAAATAGAGGCATTAAGCAAGCTCCCTTCAGAGTGCTAATGGGCGCTGATATGCCGGCAGTGCTTATTGAAATAGGTTTCATTACCAACGGCACCGAAGAAGAGCTATTAAATGATGCTACTTATCAACGAAATCTTGCAATTGCTATTCTGAAAAGCATTCAAAAATTTAAAACCATACGTGAAAAAAAATATGGTATTCCGGAAAATTAAATTCTGCAATGGCTGATTCTAAGATATTGTCATGAGACCAAAATTATTATTAATATTATTTGCCCTGATACTCATCGCAACGATAAGCGTTTCGCTTATTCTCTACTTCAATTATAAAAAGCAGGCAGTCCAACATCAAATAGTTTATGAAACTCCAGCGATTGAAACGATCAGAAACAGTATGCCAAAAACAACTGCTATGAACATTAAATTATTGTTTGGTTCTGATGAGCGTCCTGTTTTAATGCTTGAGGAACGCCAAATAACTACGGGTGAAAAATTACCCGAGCAATGTTATGATACAATAATGGAACTTATTAAAGGACCTGCATCAGAAAAATTATATCCTACGATACCGCAAGATACTAAAGTTAATTCTTTATTTATTACGGAACAAGGAAGTGTCTTTATTGATTTTTCAAATGAAATAGTGACTAATCATACAGGAGGAACCGATGAAGAATTACTCACCGTGTATTCAATTGTGAATACTATCATGATGAATTTTCCTCAAATAAAAAAAGTGCAGATACTCATCAACGAAAGACA